>JBGTSH010000116.1:0-27942 GCA_041940405.1 Polyangiaceae bacterium | reverse complement strand
CGGTCTCGAGACGCTCGGCTTCGAGACGCTCGGCCAGGACGCGCTCTGCTTCGAGGCGCTCGGCGAGCAGGCGCTCGGTCTCGAGACGCTCGTCTTCGGCGCGCCTCTCTTCGAGCACGAGGTCCGGGAGCTTCGTCTCTTCGGCGGACGTCAGAACCTCGGCGAGGTCCTGTCCGTCATCGAGCTCGTCTTGGTGGTCGGCAGCGGCTTCGGCCTCGATCTCCTCGCTGGTGGGCCGAAGCGTCGGCGCGACCGGCGGCGGCGAGAGATCGGTGCGCCGCTCTTCGACGCCCCGCTCTTCGACACGGGGAACCATCGACACGAGCGAGCCGGCGCCCGCGTCCCAGACGACCTCGTCGAGCGGACGCGGCACACGCAGCTCGATGTCGCGATCGGCCTCCTCGAGGAGAACGCCGACCGAGAGGCGCGTATCGACACGCGCCGCCTCGATCCACGCCAAAAGGGCCGTCGCGTCGTCGTCGCGGAGCTTTCCCCGGTCCGCCAGCGCTCGAAGCGGCGGCACGCAGAGAAGCAGCTCGCGCGCAGGCAGCGCCGCGGCTCGAAACAGTTGATCGGAGACGCTCCAGCTCGGGTCCGCCTCGATCTCGCTCACCGGAGGCATCGCGCCTCGCCGCGCAAGCGCACTCTCGACAGCGGCGTCGAGCGCCTTGCCGAGCTTGCCCGGCAGCGTCGGTCCGGGCCGCGCGATGAGAGCGCGCGCCCGCCAGGCTTCATCGCAGATCCGTTCGCGGGCCGCATCGTCGACGAAGCGGACGAAGCTCGGCTTCTTCGAACGATTCGGCCCCTCGTGGCTGCGCGCTCCAGAGTCCCCGCGAGCGACGGACGGCTCCATGGCAAGAGCTGCCTCTTCCGACATAGACCTGTGCCTGTGCCAGAGAAAGGGCGCTCGGGCCCACTTTTCGGCGGCCGGCGTTTTTCGGGGAGGGCCGGGGAACTCGGCCCGCCGCCCGTCCTCTATCCGGAGCCAGGAGTTTGTCATGAGCAAACCGGATGACGCGGGGCGCGAGCCTCCGTGGGTGCCGGCGCGCGCCGTCGTGCGCGCGCCGCGGCGTGAGGTGGACTGGAACACCACGATCATCGCGGCAGGGTCCTTCCTGCTGCACTTCGGGGCGTTCAGCTCGATCTACTCCGATTGGACGGATCCCATCGTCGACGACGGCCTCACCATCGCGCGGCTGGTCGAGACGGCGCGCGATCTCCCCACGGCGCCGGAGATCGAGACGCCCAAAGAGGAGGTGGCGGACACGACAGCGCCTCGTCCGAAAGAAAAGCCCGGTAGCACGAGCACGCTCCCGAAGAAGAGCGGAGAGAGCGGCTCATCCGGCCTCAGCGGCAGACGTCCGCCGCAAGACTCGGCGGCGACGATCGCCGATCAGATGGCGAAGCTCGATGCCGAGATGCTCGCGACGCTCAACTCCACCGGTCCGGCGACCGACCGCGTCCTGCGTGACGGCGTGCTCCCCCTGAAGGACCTCGCCGAGCTCGAGAACCGCGCGGCGTCCTATCGTCCTGGGATCGCTTTCGGCCCGAGCACGACACGCATTCCTGGCGAGAGCACGAGCACGCTCGCGGATCTCGGCCGACCCGGCGGCGGTGATGCGCCCGTCGGATCCGGAAGCGCGCGCGCGGTTCGACCTCCTCCTTCTTCAGGAAAGATTGGCATCGGCGATCCGCCCGTGGGCGATGTTCCCGGCGCGCCCGGCGTCATCGCCGGACTGCAGGGAGCGTTCCGGCGTTGCTACACCAAGGGCTTGGAAGACGATCCGACGATGCGCGGCACCGTTCGCGTGACCGTGCGCGTCGGGCCCAACGGCGAGGTAGTCGCCGCGGGAACATCGATATCGGGAACCGTCTCCAGCGCCGTGGCTGCGTGCATGGCCGGCAAGATCTACGGAGCGCAATTCTCGCCGCCGACGGGCGGAGGAACAGCGACGCTCGTTGTGCCGATCACCGTCGTTCCTCAGCAGTAACGGTCGAAACCCCGCAAGAACCGCTGGACAACGCCGCCGGGCGCAGCATCATGCGCCGCCATGCACCTCGCGTTCGCTCGAGCCTTGCCCTTGGTCCTGACACTTGCGGGCTGTGAGGCCCCTGCGCAGCAGGGACCGGCCCCTTCGGCTTCGACCTCGGGCACCACCCCGGCCGCCGCGAGCGATGAGGTGGTGTTCGACCCGAACAACCCGCCCGCGGGTTGGGTCAAGTGCCACCGCAATCACTGCCACCACCAAGACGGGCGCGTCGCGTCGTACGCCCAGGTGATGCAAGAGATCGGCGCCAAGCGGATGGTCGGCGGCGAGGCGCCGAAGGCGGCGCCCAAGGCCCCCGACGACGTCGCTGGGCCGCCTGCCGATGCCCAGGTCCTTCCGAGCGGGCTCGCGACCAAGATCCTGAAGACCGGCGAGGGCACCCGCAGGCCCGGCCCCGAGAGCATCGTGACCGTGCACTACACGGGCTGGACCACCGACGGAAAGTCGTTCGACAGCTCCATCCCCCGCGGGCGCCCGGCGCAGTTCCCGCTGAACAAGGTGATCCCGGGCTGGACCGAGGGGCTTCAGCTCATGGTGGAGGGCGAAGAGCGACGCTTCTGGATCCCCGAGCCGATCGCTTACAACGGCGCCCCGGGCAAGCCGGCCGGCATGCTGGTGTTCGACGTCGAGCTGATCTCGATCAAGTAGCGCTCACCGCACGTCGCGCGCGGCGGGCCGCGCGAGGCCGCGCGCGGCCCACCACGCACAGAGCCAAGCGGCGACCATGATCGCCAGGATGGCCGGCAGCACGCGGCGAAGCAGCGACGGCGCGCCCGGGTCGCGGAACGCGAAAGCGGGCATCTCGGCGTAGTCGTCCGCGTTCAGGCGCTCGCCTCGCTCGATGCGCGGGTGGAAGAAGCCCTCGAGCTCGGCTTGGAACGACGCAACTTGCTCTTGGAACGCGCGGTTGCGCGCGCTTCCGCTGCCCGCGACGTCGACCAGCGCCTCGTGCATGAGGACGCCGGGCGAAGCAAAGCGCAATCCGTCGACCCAGCGCTCCCTCGCCCTGCGACGGCTCTCGAAAGCCGTCGTCACCGGGGCGAGCTGCTCGTCGAGCCGGCGGTCGACCTCGAGCGCGCGGCGGCCGAGCTGCGGGGCGGCGACGCTCTTGCCGTGATCGCCCGCGAGGTCGCTGGCGCTGGCTTCGGCCTCGCGAGCAGCGTCGCGCGCCGCGTTCAACATTTCCGCCCGCGAAGGCGCCGGCGCAAGCGTGTCCACCGCAACGCCGAGCAGCCCCGGCACGACGAAGAGGAGCCCCAACCAGAGCCCGATCAGCGCGAGGGCGTTCGTGCTCGTCGCGCGACCCCACGCATCGACCGCCATCGCCAGGGCGAACCAGAACGCGATGTAGCCGATCACCGCGAGCGCAAGCAGAAGCGCAGGGACCCCGGCGCCTTCCATGCTTGCGCCGGAGAGGAGCGGAAGGATCAGCCACATGGGCAGCGCGGCGGCAGCGACCACGGCAGCGCGGGCGGATGCCTTGGCGAACACGAACGTGGTCAGCGACACGGGCTGCGAGAGGACGAGCGCGAGCGTGCCGCGCTCGCGCTCGCCGGCGCACAGATCGTAGGCGAGAGCGATCACCAGGAGCGGCAGCAGAAACACGAGGACGAATGCAAGATCGAACGCGCCCGCCGCTCGCCGCGAAGGGCTCGACCCGTCGTCTGTCGTGCTGCCGCTCGCGCGCGTCGCGGTGGTCACACGCTCGAGCTGCGGGTGCAGGTCGCGCTGCCCCACGGCCAAGACTGCGAAGGGCGCGTGCGGCAGCGCGGCTACGCGGGGCAAGAGCTCCGAGCCGACGCGGTGGGGGTCGCCTGCGTCGGCACCGGGCGCACCGGCGGCCTGGCCGCGCGCCTGCTCCGCAAGGTTGCGGCGGGTCGCGTCCTCGGCCGCGAGCGCGTCGCGGATCGTGCGCTGCTCGAACCGCGCGAACGCGCCGCCGCCGACCGCTGCGTAGACGGCCACCGCGAAGAGCAAGGCGAGCATGCCCCACATCCTGCGATCGCGCCGCAGGCTCTTCAGCTCGACCGAGAACACCAACCAGAAGGGGCGCTTCATACGACCCTCAACCTGGCCGCACCCCGGTAGGCGAGAGCAGCGGCCACGAAGAGCCACGCGGCGAGGGCCGCGATGCTCAGGCGGTGGTGTCTCGCGACCCAAGCGGCGCTGGGCACCTCGTACTCGAACGGCGGAGAGCTCTCCCAGACCTCGCGGCCGGCGCGGTAGTCCCAGCCCTGAGCCCCGCCGCGCGACGCGAACGCGAGGTTGAGCGAGTCGACCAGCGCGCGGCGGTGCGCCTCTGCACGATCGGTGAAGTGCTGGTGGTGGGCGAGGTCGGTGCCGGCGAAGCCTCGCGACAGGCTGCGGGTGGCGATGAGCGGCGAGAGGACGGCGAACGCCTCGGCGATTCGCTCCTGGTGGGCAACCGCGCGCGCAAGCACCGCGAAGTGATGGTCGATGACCTCGTTCTCGAACTGGGCCTCGGCCGCGAGCTCGATCCCTGCGAGCAGCGACGCGTCCATCAGCGTCTCGGCGCCGGCGAAGCCTTGCTCCTCGAGCATCTTGTCGGCGATCTCGCCGACGCGGTCCTCACGAGGAGGCCCGCCGGGCAGACCGTTCGCGAGGCTCGCTTCGACCGCGCCGCGAATCGCGGCGTGCGTCGGGGCAGGCGCGATCAGGGCGGCGGCGTCGGCCGCGACGCGTGGCAGCACCTGCGTCGTCAGCACCCACACACCGAGCAGCGCGACAAGCGCCCCTCGCGACGTCTGCGCACGGGCCGAGATCGCCAGCGTGAGGAACACGAACGTCAGCGCGTACGCCCCGTAGCTCGCGAGGAGTCCGAGGAGGCGGGCGGGGTCGCCCGCTTCGCCGTCGCCCGACGTCGATCCCGCGGCGACGACGATCGCCAGCGCACCTGGCAGCAGCACGGTCGCCATCGCGACGATCAGCGCGAGCGCCTTCCCAGCAAGGAGGGACCGCGGCAACACGCCGAGGCTGAGCAGCTGACGGAGCGTGCCGCGCTCACGCTCGGCGGTCCACGCGGCGAAGCCGAGCGCAACGATCAGCACCGGCACGAGGAGCTGCAGCACCGCAGCCACGCTCAGCCCGCCAAACCGTGAGAGCGCCGTGCCGTCGAGCGCTTGGGCGCCGCCGACGTCGTTGCGCCGGTGAGCCTCGAGCTTCAATGACGAGCCCGTGAAAGGCTCCACGCCGGGGTCGACGAAGCGCAGCGGGCCGCGCGGCTTGAACACGTGCATCCCGTAGTGAGCGGCGACGTGCGGGTTCTTCTCTTCCTGGGAGCGCCAGTGCTCCTCTGCGCCGTGCTGCGCGGCCTCGTGCTCCGCGTTCAGCGCTCGCGCCTGCCCCACGCCGAACGCCAGCGCGACCGCCAAGAGACCGAGCGCCACCAGCATCGCGGCCCGGAGGCGGCCCTCTCGCGCGATCTCACGAAGCTCCTTCTTGATCAGCGCGCGGAGCATGCTCAGTCGCGCATGTGCTCGAGGTAGATCCGCTCGAGATCGGTGTGGCTCACCTCGTCCATCGACATGGCGCCGACGAGCTCGCCGCGCTTCATGATGCCGACGCGATCGCCCACTTCTTTGGAACGGAAGATGTCGTGCGTCGCCATGAGGACGGCGACGCCCTCGTCGCGCACGGTCTTCAAGAGATCCGAGAACTCGTTCGAGGCCTTGGGATCGAGGCCGCTCGTCGGCTCGTCGAGGAGGAGCACCTTGGCACGCTTGGCCATCGCCAGCGCCACGCCGACCTTCTGGCGCATGCCCTTGGAGTACTCGTGCACACGTCTGTCCATCGCCTCGGCCGCGAGGCCGGCCCGACCGAGCGTGCTTCGCAGCTCGGTCTCCGAAAGATCGTCCCGTCCGGCGAGGGTCGCGAAGAACGATAGGTTCTCGAGGCCCGTGAGGTTCGGGTACAGCATCACGTTCTCGGGGATGTACGTGAGCGCGCGCTTCGTCTCGACCGCGTCGCCCGAGACGCGTTCTCCGCAGATGCGCGCCTCGCCGGCGGTCGGCTCGATGAAGCCCAAGAAGAGCTGGATCGTCGTGCTCTTGCCCGCTCCGTTTGCGCCGAGCAGACAATACACCTCTCCCGGCTCCACCTTGAGGTCGAGCCCTTTGAGGGCCACGAGCGATCCGTAGTGCTTGGCCAAGCCGACTGCTTCGAGCATGCCGGGGGAGGGTTAGCTTCGCGTCGGCGCTCGGGCAAGTCCTGGGTTTCGAGAGATCGTCTCGACGAGCACCTTCTTCTCGACCTTGCCCATCGCGTTGCGCGGCAGCGCGTCCACGACGACGAGCGAGCGAGGCACCTTGTACGGTGCGAGCCGCTCTTTGCACCACGCCCGCAGGTCGGCGATGCCCAGGGACGCGCCGGGAGCGAGCACCGCCGCAGCGGTCACGCGATCACCCCACTCGGCGTCGGGCAGCCCGACGACCGCGACCTCGCGAATGGCCGCGTGCTCCAGCAGGGCTTCCTCGATCTCGAGCGCCGAGACCTTTTCCCCGCCCGACTTCAGAATGTCGACGCTGCTGCGCCCGAGCAGCCGGAACGAGCCGGCTTCGTCGCGCGTCGCTACATCGCCGGTCATGAACCATCCTTCGTTGAACGCTTCGCGCGTCGCATCATCACGCTCGTGATACCCCGCGAACACCGACGGACCGCGCACCCAGAGCTCGCCGACGTCGGCGTTCGCACCGTCTTCTCCGACGATGCGCACCTCGACCGACGGCAGCGGCCGCCCCACGGTTCCGGCGCGCCGGCCCGACGCTTCGAGCGGGTTCGAGAGCGCCATGCCTATCTCGGTCATGCCGTAGCGCTCGAGCGGGATCGTCCGCGCGTACGAACGCCAGCGCTCCGCGAGCACCACCGGCAGCGCCGCGGAGCCGCTCGTCGCCAGGCGGAGCGAGCGCGCGGCGATCGCGAACGCCTGCCGTGCCGGGACGTCGAGGGCGTCGGCCGCGTCGAGGATGCGCTGGTACATCGTCGGGACCGCCATGAGCACCGTCGAGCGGGGCAGCTCTTCGATGACGCGAGCCGCGTCGAACTTCGAGAGCATCCGGATCGCACACGGCGTCGTCAGCGCCGTGAGCATCGCGACGACGATACCGTGCAGGTGGTGCATCGGCAGCGCGTGGAGGAGCGTGTCCGACGCTCTCATCCCCCAGGCGTCGCGGAGCGACGCCGTCTGCGCAGCGAGGTTCGCGTGCGTGATGCGTGCGCCCTTGGGCCTGCCTGTCGTGCCGCTCGTGTAAAGGAGCATCGCGACGTCGCCGGCCGCCGGGCTGGGATCCGCTTCTCGCGGAGTCGTGGTTCCAGGTTTGCGGAAGCTCGAAAGCGTCTCTTCCGGATCGATCACGCGCACGCCCGCCGGCAGCTTGTCGGCGCGCTCCTCGTCCGCGATCGCCAGCGTCGCCCCCGAGTCGCTCGCGAAGTACGCGAGCTCTGCCGCGGGAGCCGCGAGCGGCAGCGGCACGACGATGGCGCCGGCTCGGACGATGCCGACGAACGACTCGATCCACGCGATGCCGGGCGGCAGGCCGAGCAAGATCGGCTTCCCACGAAGCGGCCCGTGCTGCGTGACCGCGGCGGCGAGCCGCGCGTCGCACAGCTCGCCGGCCACCGCCGTTCGCCCGGTCTCGACCTCCATGACCTCCAGCCGAGGCATCGACGCGAGAGCATCGAGCCGATCCAAAAGCGGGCTCTTGGTCACGGCCATAAGCTTACCCGAGCGACCGGCCTGGGTTTATGCTCCGCGGCGATGAGCCCCCGTGCCCTGATCCTCACGCCGATGCTCGTCTCGCTCGCCCTCGCGTGCGGCGACGGCGACAAGCCCACGACGGCCTCCGCGAGCGCCAAGCCGACCACCACGGCGGCGCCGCCGAAGACGAGCAGCTCCGCCGCCAAGAGCGACGAGATGCCGCCGGTCACCGTCGACGACATGGGTCCGTTCATCAACGGCCAGCGCTCCGACCTCAAGGAAAAGGACGGTCCCGCGAAGCTCAAGAAGGTCATCTCCGAGCTTCCCATCAAAGGCAAAGAGGTCCCGCTCGTCATCCTGAAGAAGGCGAAGATCCCCGACGTGCTCGCCGTCGTGAAGGAGCTCGGCGCGGCCGGCGCGCCTTCGGTGAAGATCAAGGTCGGCGAGGGTCGCGGCGATCTACCGAAAGAGTTCTCGATCGTCCCACAGGGCAAGCTCGCAGACAAACCGCCCGCGTGCGCGGTCGTCGCGATGGTCAGCAAGAACCTCGCGACCGACGTTTGGGCGATCACCGGCGGAACGGGCAAGCGTCACGTCAAAGGCTTCGCCGGCCCCGACCTCTCGAACACCGGCGAGACGCTCAAGAAGGCGATCAAGAAGTGCGACTCCAAGATCGCCTTCTTCAGCGCCGACGAATCGCTCGACTGGGAGCTCGCTCACATGATCGGCGGCGCGATCCTCGCGAACGACGAAGAGAAGAAGCTGACGACGCTCGTCCTCCTCGACGAAGCGCCCGTCCCCGGACGCCCCGTCAAAGGGTTCTGAGCGTCGTTACTTGCGACCGCCCATGGCGATGCACTCGCCGACGTGCGGGCCCTTGGCGTTGCGAACGCACTGATTGAAGACCTCGCGCGCCTCTTTGCCCTTGCCGGTGTCCATCATCGCGGAGCCGACGTAGAGGTAGTAGAGGCCGTCCTCGGGGTCCGAGGCGATCACCTGGTTGCCGAGCTCGATCGCGTCTTTGAGCTTGCCGGTGTTGATGGCGAGCGACGCCTTCTTCTTGAGCTCCTTGAGCTCGTCGCCGGTAACCTTGCCCGCGGCCTTCTCTTCTTCGGCCTTCTTCTCTTCCTCGGCCTTCTTCTCTTCTTCGGCCTTCTTGGCGGCCTCTTCCTCGGCCTTCTTCGCCTCTTCCGCCTTCTTGGCTTCATCGGCGGCGGCGTCCGCGGTGGGTGCCGGTGCGGCCTGCTCGGCAGGCGCGGACTCTTCTGCGGGCTGCTGCGGGAGCGTCGCGACCTGCGCGTTCTCGGGCTTCGCGGAAGCGGCTTGTGACTTGAACACCGTGCGCCCGATCCCGAACACGACGACGAGCGACGCGGCGGCGACCACACCGGTCACGACCTTGCGGAGCATGCGCTTGCGTTCGAGCGCGGCGGGCGAGGGCGGTGCGACCGGCACGTGGAGCGGATCGTCTTCGACCTCGTCATGAACGACAGGCGGCGGAGGCTGCGTGAAGAACTCGACCGCGGACGGATCGTCCTCGTGGAGATCGGCTGCCGCAACCGCGGCGTGCTTGCCGCTCTCGCCGAGCTTCGTGGCGGCGTGCTTGCCGCTCTCGCCGAGCTTCGTGGCGGCGTGCTTGCCGCTCTCGCCCAGCTTGGAGGCTGCCGCCGCCTGAGCGAAAGCGGGCGCGGGCGCGGCCGACTGGCCCGAGACGTCTTGCTTCTTCTTCTTCTTCTTTTTCTTGGAGCCGGGTGCAGAGGAGGGGCTCGATGCGACCGGCGGCGGCAGCGGAGCGACGGCGACCCGCTCCGGCTCCGGCTCGGGCTCGGGCAGCGGAGCAGGCGCGGGGGGCGGCGCAGCAGCGGCCGGCACCGGCTCTTCGTCGAACGACACCGAAGCTGACAGTGGTGTCTCTTCGACCGAAATCGTGCGCGTCTCGGACGTGCGCGGCGCTTCGCGCAGCGACCCGAAGGTCGCATCGAGCGCGTCGTCGTCGCTCTTCTCCGGTTCTGCTTCGGGAGCAGGCGCGTTCGCAGCCTTGGGCTCCATGATCCGTTCGTACGCGTCGAGCGCGTCGGTCAGAAGTGAGCCACCGGGCGCCGCGGGAGCAGCCGCCGCAACGGGCGGCTCCACCGAAGGCGGCGACGCGCTGAGCTCGGTCCCATCGGACGAGGGCGGATTCGAATCCGATGCCGAATCGAACGACCCTGAAGTTCGTTGTCGCTCTGAACGCGGACGTAGCAGACGCCCCCGATTCGACGCTTTCGGCCCGCGCAACCGCTTCGACATACCGAGGATCCTCCGTTACTGCGTTAACGTGCCGCTATCCGAAGCGCTGGGGTCAAGCAGGGTCCGCGCCAGGAGTCGGGTCAAGCGAAGGGCGTCCATGAGACCAAAAAAGGGACACGTTTTGTAGCAGCTATCCCTCGAAGCGCCCGACGAGATCGAGGAAAGCACTTCGACCTCGTGCCACCGTGTGCCTGACCCGAGGCCCCCCGATCGGGGTGGTCTCGTATGAGTGGCCGGCGCCGGCCGATTCGGTGCTCTTTTCTCAGCCGCGCTTCGGGAGCTCTCGGCCGAGCTGCTTCAGGACCAGCTTCAGGTCGTTCCAGACCTGACCTTTGACCTCTTGGGTCGGGGTCCTGAGCACATAAGCAGGGTGGAAGGTAGGCATGACCGGGATCGTGCCCCGGTACAGCTTCCAGATGCCGCGCGCCTTCGTGATCCCGTCGCCAGGGCCAAGGAGGCCGCGGAGGGCGGTCGAGCCCAGGGCGACGATCGCCTTCGGCCGGATCAGATCGAGCTGCTCGGTGAGGTACGGCATGCAGCTCGCCATCTCGAGCGGCTCCGGCGTCCGGTTTCCGGGCGGCCGACACTTGATGATGTTCGCCACGTAGACGTCTCGGTCGCGGTCGAGGCCCATCCCCGCGATCATCTTGTCGAGGAGCTGACCGGCCTTGCCGACGAACGGCTCGCCCTGAGCGTCCTCGTCGGCGCCGGGGCCCTCACCGACGAAGCAGAGCTCGGCGTCGGGGTTGCCTCGAAAGAAGACCGTCTGTGTGCGCGTCTTGTGAAGCTCGCACTTGGCGCAGGCGGCGACCTGCTCGGCGAGCACCTTCAGCCGCGCGCGCCTCTCGTCGCCGACGATGAGCGGCGCGTCGGACGGCGCGGTCGGGATCGGGAGCGGGGCTCCGCCTGGTCTGGCCGATGACCCGGCCCGGGTCGCCGGTGCTCTCGCCGGAGGAGGGGCTCCGGCGACCGGGCCCCGATCCGGAGCCCGGGGCACTTGCCGCTCGACCTCGACGGGCGCGCGCGCGGCGGCATGCGGATCGCGCGGCAACCCGTCCGAGCCCGCGTCCTCGTGCCATTCGACCCACGCGCGCGCGGCGCGCGTGATCTCGAGGAGCTCGCGCCGCGCGTCCGTCACTTCGGTCAGTGCCCTTCGTTGGCCGCGATCCAGCGCTCGGCCTCGAGCGCTGCCATGCAGCCGGTGCCCGCTGCGGTGACTGCCTGACGATAGACCCAGTCCTGCACATCGCCCGCCGCGAAGAAGCCGGGAACGCTCGTCTGCGTCGTACCCGGTACGGTCTTGATGTAGCCGTTCGGGTGAAGCTCGACCTGATCCTTGAAGAGATCGTTGAGCGGCGTGTGCCCGATCGCGACGAACATCGCCGACGCAGGCACCGTGTTGATCTCGCCGTTCTTGAAATTCTTCACCTTCACGCCGGTGACTTTGTCCTCGGCCACGCCGAGCACCTCTTCCACGCCGTGGCTGTAGAGGATCTTGATCTTGGGGTTGTTCTTCACGCGGTCCTGCATCGCCTTGGACGCGCGGAACTCGTCGCGACGGTGGACGAGCGTGACCGAGCTGCAGAGGCCCGTGAGGTAGTTCGCCTCTTCCATCGCGGTGTCGCCGCCGCCGACGACGACGACCGGCTCGTTCTTGAAGAACGCACCGTCGCAGACCGCGCACGCCGAGACGCCCTTGTTCTTCAGCTTGTCCTCGCTCTCGAGGCCGAGGTAGTTCGCGCGCGCGCCGGTCGCCGCGATGATCGTCTTGGTCTTGAAGTGGTGCTTCGTGCCGTCGACGTCCTCTGCCCAGACCTCGAAGGGGCGCTTCGAGAGATCGACCTTGGTGACGTCGCCGGTGATGATCTCGGTGCCCTGGTGCTCGGCCTGGTCACGGAAGCGCTGCATCAGCTCCTGACCGGTCACCTTCTCGGGGAAGCCCGGGTAGTTCTCGACGTCGGTCGTGAACATGAGCTGCCCGCCGGGGACGAGGCCGCCGGCGTTGAAGCCCTCGATGCAGAGGGGTTTCAGGTTGGCGCGGGCGGCGTAGACCGCGGCCGTCAAGCCTGCCGGGCCGGACCCGATGATGATCACATTGCGGACTTCATCGCTCATGAAAAATCTCCCAAATGCTCGCCGCGCAGGCGTGCCCAATCTCGTACCACGTCAGAACCGAATGGTCGCGCCGAGTCCGACCTCGTCGAGCGACTGCTCGAAGCTCCCGCCGTTGACGAAGTGCTCGCTGCGGTAGGTCGGGGCCTCGCCCGAGAGCGCCCGGAGCTCGCCGTCGCCCTCGTTGTCCAGGGTCCCATAAAAGACGTGCTGGTAGGCGGCGTGGATGTCGACCCACCACACCCGGAACGTCGCCCCGAGCGAGGCGCCGCCCTTGAAACCCTGGTGAAAGTCGAGGGTCAGCATCTCGTCGCGGACCCCTTTGGACTCGAAGAAGCCGCCGAAGCGGAGGGCAAACAAGTTCGGGACGATGTTGATGTCGCTCCCCAGCCGGATGCCCAAGACGTCGCGCCAGTCGTGCGGGATATCGCCGTTCTCCGGCACGAAGCCCGGGGTGAGCTTCACCGCGATGCCGGGGTCGAACTGCAGGCCGATCTTGTCGACGGAGCTGTTGTTCGCCCACGTCAGGTCGATCTCGATGTCGAACAGGTCCTGGGTCAGGGGGTCGCGGACGTAGCCCTCGCGCTTCACCCAGTCCGGCTGGATCGTGTTCTCGGTGCGCGGGTAGTGAAAGCGTAGGCCGAGCTTCGCCTCCATCGGGATGGGGAAGACCAGCTCGCCGGCGTCCTTGTCGTTGGTGATGTTGCAGCGGTCGTCGCCTTCGGGGCAGGGCGACTCGTTTCGCGTGCCGCCTTGGAGCCAATAGCTCGACGTGAGCTCGAGCTCGGTTCGGGCGCGGATGGCGTCGGACCAGCGGTACCACGCGCCAAAATCGAAGTACTTGGTCATGCCCCAGTTCACGCCGACCACGAAGCCGGGCACGAAGAGGTCGGTCGCCGAGAGCTTCGCTTTGACGTCATTGTTGAAGTTCTCGACCGGATCCGAGATCGACTCGGTGAACGTCGTGAAGTCGGCGGAGGCGAAGCCCCACACGAAGCCGGCGCCGAGCGACAGCTCGGGAAGGACGGCGTAGCTCACCGACAAGGTCGGGTACACGAGGACCGCGCTCTGATCCGTCAGCATGTAGCGGTTCGGCGCGGGCATCGTTCGCGCGAGACCCGTCTGCGTCGTGTAGTCGATCTCTTCCGGCCACGAGGCGGTTCCGGCAGCGTGCGGGCCGAGGACCGCGAGACCGATCGCAAGCCGATCGTTGATCCGAAACACGCCCGCGAGCTGCGGGTTCGGGAAGACCGACGTGACGCATACGGGATCGGGCGGAACGTCCTGCGGCAGGATCGCCGGCCCGGGCGAGATGGGCGTGTTTCCCGGCCCTTTTCGCGAGAAGCAGCCCCGCTGAATCATCAGCTGCGTGCCGAGGTGGATGCCTGTCGCCTGGTACGACATCCCGGCGGGGTTCATGTACGCGGCGAGCGGATCGTCGGCGAGCGCGACCCACGCGCCGCCCCGCCCCATCTGACGTACGCCGGCGTCGGGCGACTCGAGCCCGTTCGATGCGAGCGCGTCGGGCGAGACGTAGAGGGCGGATCCGAGCGCGGCGAAGAAGAAGGAGCGACGAAGAGCGTTCATTTCGCTGCTGTCATTTCACGGGAGAGGCGCGGAGCGCCGCTTTGCCGTCCTTGATGTAGACGGTGAACTTCACGAAGGAGCAGTTGTGCCGCGCGACGAGCGCCGCCTTGTTTCGCTCGAGCGTCCCCTTGAACTTGTCGAAGGTGAGGCTCTCGGTCGGCTCGCCGCACTGCTTCTTCGTCTTGAGGAACTCTTCGTAGACGAGCTTCCATTCGGCGAGCTCGTCGGTCGGGCGCGCCGGCGCCGAGACGGGCGCGCTGGGCGCGCTGATCGCCGCGGGCTCTTCTTCTCCCCCGTCGGCGCCGGGCGGTCGCGGTGGCGGCTGCGCCGGCATGCCGGGACGTGACGGCTTCGGCGGCGGTCCGGGAACGCGGCCCGCACCCGGGACGCGCGGGAAGGATCCCGACGATCCCGAGGTCGACGGCGCGGGCGTGGGCGGCGGCGGCGTCGGGCCCTCGCCCGGAACGGCGAACGCGCTCATCTGCGGCTGTGCGGGGAGCGGCCCGATGACCTGCTCGAGATCGGCAGCGCGACGGGTGATGCCGCCCTTCGAGAGCACCTTGTCGACGCCGTCGTTGATGTCGGCGGCGATCTTCTTGTAGAGGCCGCGGAACTTCGAAGGCGCGAGCGTATCGGTCTTGGCGACCGCGAAGCGAGCCGCTTCGTTCTTGAACGCGCGGAGCGGCATCGTGTGCTCGAACACGCTGAAGAGGATGCCGAGCAGGCCGAGCCCGAACGCGATGCCCACGAGGATCCACGTCGGTGCACGATCCTTGTCGGTCTGATCCGCGGCGTCGAAGAACGCCTGAGGCGTCTCGAGGAAACGGACCTGCCGGCCGACGACGTACCCGGACTGCAGATCCCACGCTTCACCCGGGATGCGCGTGTAGATGAAGCCGAGGTCGGCGCGCGGCTGGCGCACCTTGCTCCGGCCCTTCTGCAGGTACTCCTCGGTCGTCTCGGCTTCCTTCAGATCGGTGCGGAGCACCTCGAAGTTCGAAGAGTTGAACCCCTCGGGGCCGTGCGACCACACCTGGGTGCCCAGCGCGTAGAACGCTACCGCGGCGCCGGTGCGCTCGGAGACGGCCTGCGCGTAGCCGCGATCGAGCGCGAAAATCCCGACGATCGCGCCGATCGGCTCACCGCCGCCGTCGCGCTCGACCGGCCTCGCGACCACGCGGTGGAGCTCCTCTTTCTTGAAGACCCACGTATCGTCCCGGATCCACCCGGCGAGCGCGTCCGCCACGACCGCGTGACCGCCGAGGTTCCAGTCGTCTTTGTGCTCGTAGCCGTACGACGCAATGACACGACCGTCCTGATCGACCGCCCACACCGCGTAGAACTTCTGCTCGGCCGGGATGCCGTCGACCGCCTTGAGCAAGGCTTCCTTCGCCTTGGCGCGTGTGTCCTTCGGCACTTCGTCGGACTCGTTCGCCTTGGAAAGCGCCTCACGAAGCTTGGGCGCCAGCGCGACCGGAAGGAGCGCCGCTGCGCGGTTGCGCGCGTCGTCCTTCAGGTACCAACCGACGGCGCTCGCGTCTGCGGCGAGCGCCTCGTTCATCCAGCGCTCGGTGTTTCGGTTGTAGTAGCTCTGCGCGATGAAGAGCACGCCGACCGCGGTGGCGAGCGCAAAGCTGAGAATCAGGTACCAGAATCTGGAGAGCAGCATCCGTCAGCCTCCCGCCTTCGGGGGCTCTTCCTTCTTGTCGTCGTCCTTCTTCTTGTCCGCTCCGGCCTTGAGCGGGTCCTTCAGCTGCTGCTCCGCGGGCGCGGGCTTGATCTCGACCGGCATCGCTTCGCCGACCGGCTCGCCGTTGTGGTACGCGCGAAGCTCGTAGCTGCCGGGCTCGAGCTCGATGGCGAACTCGCCCTTGCGGTTCGGATAGACGCTCTTCATCGCCTTCGGCTCGACGACGACCCACGCGCGCAGGCTCGGCGAGAACTCGTCGCGGATCTCGTACTTGCCGGGGCCGGGCGGCGTCCAGCTGCGCGCTCCTTCGGGCTGCATCGTGCCCTTGTCGAAGCCGCCCTTGCCGCTCGTCTCGTAGATCGAGTGCGGCGTCGGATCGTGGTTCTCGAACCGGATCTCTTGGCCGGGCGGAACGACGAGCGTCACGAACGATGTGCGCCCGCCTTCGATCTTGATACGGATCGGCGTCTTCAGCGGCTGGGCGCCGTCGGCGAGCGCGACGAGGCAGAGCTCTTTCGGGAGGTGGCCGCGCAGGATGCGCGAATCCGGGGGAACCGACGCCGCGGGCTCACGGAACGTGTAGCGGTGCGCGTTCGGATCCTTGGCCTCGTTCCAGACGGGGTTGAGGAGGTCCTGTGTGTTGACCACCCGACCCTTCGCCGTAGCGGCGAGGACGCCAGTCGGTACGAGGAGCAGCAAGAGCAGCGGAACTGCGGCGGTTCGCGACCTCCGTCTCATCAGGACGCCGAAGCTATCAAGGTTGAAGGGGATGTGGAGGCATTGTTGCGCGAGGCGCGAGCCGGCCGGGGGTGGGAGGGGGTATGCTGGCCGTTCGCATGATCCTCGAGTGCAGCCACTGCGGCGCACCCCTCGATGTCGCAGGCTCATCGGCCTTCACGAAGTGCAACTACTGCGGCCGCACGAGCCGTACGCGACAGCTGAAGACACAGCACGCGGTGACCCCGCAGGGCTGGGCGCCGCCTCCGCAGTGGCTCCCGCCGCCGCAGTACACGGTCCACGTCATCCAACCGATGCCGTACCGCAAGGTTTCGAGCGCGGTCGGCTGCATCGTGCTCGCTACGGTGCTCATCCCGCTCGTCCTCGTCATCGCCGGCGCCGGCCTCGCCTTCTCGCTGCGGCCGAAAGGCGCCACGCCGAGCTTCCCGGCAGAAACACCCGCCGAAGCCGAGCCCGAAGCCTGGGACGGTACGAGCACCCTGAGGTGTGATGGCAGCGAAAAGATCAAGGTGAGCGGGATTCACATGGCCGCGCCGCTCGCCGAGGTCATCGTCGCCGACGGGAGCTGCTCGGTCGTCATCGAGGACTCGACCCTCAAAGGCGAGACCATCATCCGCGCCGACAGCAACGCGAAGATCATGATCCGCCGCGGCTCGATCGACGCGGGGCGCAAGCTCACCGCTCTGTCGTCGAACGCCAAGGTCGAGATCGAAGACGCCAAGATCTCGATCGGCTCGCCTTCCGCCGAAAAGGTGACCGGCGTCGAGGCGTCGATGAACACCGAGGTCACGCTCGCCCGCGACAACGTGACGATCAAAGGAAAGGACCCGGCGAAGACGCTCCTGGTCGACGCCGGCATGCGGGCGAAGGTGCGCCTCTTCGACGGGCACTACGACGGAGACTTCGTCGTGAAGGCAGGCGGCATGAGCGAGGTCCGCAAAGAGGGCGGCGACCTCGAGGCACGGCTCGACGTCGCGTCGGGCGCCAAGGCCGTCGGCTTCAAAGAGAGCAAGCCGAAGCCCAAGTCCACCAAGAGCGGGTCGAAGAAGCTGCCGCCGAGCGACGACCCTCTCGCACCATCATTCGTGCCCCAGAACGTGAAGTGCAATTGCCCGCCGGGCGATCTCGCGTGCAACATGAAGTGCTCGGCGAAAAAGCAATGAACCCTCTTCGACGTCGGCTCACGCTCGCAAGCCTCTCCTTCGCGCTCGTCGCGTGCGCCGGCGGCGAGCCGCCGGCGCCCAACAGCGGGCCCATCATCGTGACCGGATCCTCGCGCGACAAGCGGATGATCGTCATCACGATCACCAAAGAGGGAAAATGCCTCTACGAGGGAAGCCCGCTGTCGAGCTGTGACGACGTCTTCGAAGCCGCCGAAGAGCGCCTCAAGTTCGCTCCGCAGACCGAGGTCGTCGTCATCTACGACCGGACGGTCCAGCAGACCGCCGTCGTCGGCGTGATCGAGCAGCTGAAGAGAGCGGGCATCCAGCGGGTGTCGCTCAGCGAGGGTGAGGGCGGCTGAGATGAAAAGCTCGCGCGTTTGGACCGCCGCCGTCGCATGCGCAGTCGCGTGCGGAGACGGCACGGGCGACGGCGACGGCGACGGCACGACGACGAACATCGACGTCACCGAATACGATCAGTCGTGCGTCGCGTCCGAGGACTGTGTCGTCGTCAAGAACGGCGACATCTGTTGCGGGTGCCCTGACGCCGCGATCAACCGCAAGGACCTCGACCGGTACCAGGGCGACCTCGGCGAATGCGAAGCCGTATGCGACATCGGGTGCGTCGGCACGTACGTCGGCTTCTGCGACCAAGGAAAGTGCATCATTCGCAACGAGGACGAGCAGGTCTGCGAGCCGGGCAGCACCGCGCTCTGCGCCTGCGGAAGCATGATGAACGGGATGATGTTGTGCCGGCCGGACGGCAGCGGGTACGACGACTGCGTGTGTTGAAACCGCTCAGTCGCCGGACTACACAGGTCCCGGCCGCCGGCGATCAGCCGCGCCGGAATCGCAGCGCCGACCAGGTCTGGTCCACCGCGACCTGGGTGACGGCGGAGAGGCCTGCTTCTTCGAGCGCGTCCCAGCCTTGGTCGCGCGTGATGTCGGTCTTCACCCCGGAAGTGGTCTTCGGGTAGGCGATCCAGAGCGCAGTCGAATCGGCGAGCTTCTCGATCTTCGACAGAAAGGCATTCAGCGCCTTCTTGTGTCTTGCGAAGAACATGGCGACGTCGGGGCTCTTCGTCGTCAGCGGCGCAGTCGGCACGTCCAACGCAAAGCCCGTCGGGGCGCCGACGATGACGACCTTCATCCCCGGCTTGATGTGCAGGCGCTTCGACAGCGGCTTGGCGCTCGGAGCGGGGCGAGCGGGCTTGCCGGTCGACGTGAGCATCTCGAGCGTCCTTTCGATCCGCCGCGCCCGGGTCTCGGGCTTCTTGGCGTCGGCGATCGCGTTCGCGTGCTCGCGTTGATGGGAGTAGGCGAGGGCGTCCCACGCGCGTCTGGCTGCTGCGTTCTTCCGGAAGGCCTTCGCGAGATCCGCGGGCACGGCGATCGTGCGCTGGTCTTCGTCTTTCTCTATCGTGACGCGCACCTCGTCGCCCACCGCGATGCCGGCCTTCTCCGCGAGCTCGCGGCGAAAACCGATGACGTGTCGGCCACCCATCGGAGCGACCGACATCTGCATCTCGACGCCGTTGATGGTGACCTTTACGGGGACGCGCGCCTTGGTCCCGAAGAACGCGACGCTGTCGAAGGGGAGCTCGATGTAGGGGAACGACTTGTTCGGTCCCGTGCCCAAGAGCTTGTATCGGAAGTTCTTCTTCATCGCCGCTGGCCTACCCACCGAGCTCCGCTCGACACTTCGCGAGCGCTTGTCCGAGACCCTCGGCCCCCTGTGGCAAAGCGAGATCGTCGACGTGCCCGAACGACAACCCACCCGCACGAAACACGCGGAAGGTCGCGCGACCAATCACCTTGTCGAGCTTCACGCCGCCGCCTTCACCGGCGAACCACGTGCGTGAGTCGTGGCTGTTCGCGCGGTTGTCTCCGATGACGAAGACCTCGCTCTGCGCGACGGTCCATGACCTCTCTTCTTGCGGCATGCTCTGGTCGTCCCGCACGAGGTAGGTGTGATCGCCGAGGCGCTCGAGCACGAGCATGCCTCCGTCGGGGAGCTTGCCGATCGCGCAGCGACGGACCGGTTCGCCGTTCACCGACAGGACGCCGGCTTGCTGCGAGATCTTGTCACCCGCGACGCCGATCACGCGCTTGACGAAGCTCTGCCCCTCGTTCTCGGGGTTGGGAAACGTGACCACGTCGCCGCGCACCGGCGCGGGGGCGAGCTTGCTCACGAAGAAGTGATCGCCGACCGCCAGCGTCGGAAGCATCGAGCCCGAAGGCAGCTGAAACATCTCGACGGCGTGGTTGCGGACGCCGTTTCGCAGGAAGACGCCGGCGACGAGCAGAGCGAGGATCTGACCGATCGCGGCGAGCCGGACGCGCGACAGGCGCTCCTTGGGAACGATCGCGAGATCGATCAGCGAGCCGATGTGGATCAGGACGGGCGCCGCGAAGAGTGCGACGGTCGCGGTGCTCGGGGCGCGCGCGACCGCGACCGCCGACAGGACGACCATGGCCATGCTCGAGAGCGCGAAGACGACGCCGCGCCTCGGCAGTCCCACGAGGAAGTGACCGGCGCCGGGACCGAAGACGACGCCCACGCCGAGCGCAGGGATCCGCGAAGGCGGGCTCGGCGGCGGCTCGGGCGGCGGAGCCGGCGGCTCATAGGGCGACGGCTGATCTTCGTCCGGTTTGGCCACGCGCGGCCGAACCCTAGCACGGCGCCGAGCGCGCCTACGCAACCGTACTACGGCCGCCGAGCGCGACGCCGCCGAAGCGCCGACGCGAGCCCGACAACCGAGAGGAGCAACATCGCGAGGCCGCGCGGGCCGCCGTCACCGCGCGTGGCGTGGCAATCGCAGCCGTCGTCTTCGCCATCTTCCGCGCCGCCGCCGGCTCCACCCGACGTCGCGCCGCCTGCGCCGGTCGCGCCGGGGCCACCCGCGCCGGTGGTCACCCCCGTGGCCCCAGCGGAGGTGGTCGCGCCGGAAGGTCCCCCGCCGGCGCCGGTGTCACCGCAGAGGTCGAGGCCGACCTCGTGCCGGCCGATGTCGGGCGCGGCTCCTGCGAATTCGAACCCGACATCGACGCCGGCGTCGATCATGGGGGAGCCTGCAGACAGTTCGAACATGGTGAGCATGGGATCGGCGTTCACGTCCGTCGGCGACGCGATCCCCACCGATCCGGTCATGAAGAAGCCATTGTGATCGGCGGTGACGCCGGGCGCGGCGTCGATGGCACCCGTCGAGACCCAGAGGTTGTTTCGCACGATGCCGCCCGTGAGCCCGGCGCCCTCGAGGCGGAGGCCGTCGCTCGCCACGTCGACGAAGGTGTTGTTGAACACCGCCGCGTCTGCGACGCCATCGAACTTGAGGGCGTACTCGCTGAAGCCGTGCATCACGTTGCGCGCGAACGTGACGTCCTCGATCGTACCGCCATCCTCGCCGCGAAACTCGACGCCGGTGAACCCAGTGTGCATCTCGTTGCAGCGCACGTCGATGCCGCGCGGCCCCTTCTGCGCGACGATGGTCTTGTTCTGAGAGAAGCCGTACATCACGTTGCCGAAGATCAAGAGGCCGTCGGCGTTCTTGATGTCGACGGCGTTCTCCATGCGCGCGATCGCGCCGGTGTAATACATCTGGTTTTGCACGATCATGATGTTCTTGATCGAGCGCTCGACGGCCGCGCTGTAGAGCTGGATCGAGTCCCCGCTGCAGTCGAAGAGCGAATTGGCTTCGATGATCCAATCCTCGGCGCCGGGATTCAGGACGATGCAATGGGCGTCCGCGTCGCCGCCATCGAACCCGTGGATGCTCGAGTTGCGAATTGCATTGGCGCGCCCGCCGCCGTCGATTCCGTCGCGCGCCCCACCTGTGAGCTCGACGGAGAGGAGGTGATTGAAGTCACCTGTGATCTGCAGGGCGTCGCTGCTCGCCGTGCCGCGCAACGTGACGCCCTCGATGTCCCAATACGATCCGCTGATCTCGTGCGCACCCTCGATGACGACGGGACCGTCACCCGCCGCGCGGAGCACGATGCGACTCGCATCGGTGCCGCTCGCCGCGAAGGTCACGTCCTCGACGTACGTGCCCGTGTGGACGAGAACGACGTCGCCCGCCTGCGCGGCGGCGACCGCCTCGGAGACCGTCGCATACGTCTGCCCCGCACCGACCGGGAGCTCCGCTGCGCGCGCAGCAACCGGAGCGAGGACGGTGACGATGACCGCAGCCGGGGGCATCACCCGGAACGACGAGGCAAGGCTGCGACGCGCGAGGCTCATCAGCCGATTTTACGCGCGATCCCGGCTAGCGTGCGACCTGCGGCTGCGACATCAACCCCGCCAGTTCCGAAAAGCGGAACTTCAACCGCCCATACCCCAGGGATGCCCCTCCGAAGTTCCGCTTTTCGGAACTTGCGCACGCGATGCGGGCCATGAAGTAGGGTCGAGGCCATGCGTGTGCACTTCGTCGCTGTCGCCGGCACCGGCATGGGCGCGCTCGCCGGGCTCTTCCGCGCGAGCGGGCACGAGGTGTCCGGCTCCGACACGAGCTTCTACCCGCCGATGGGCCCCGCGCTCGAGCGATGGGGCGTTCGCTTGATGGAGGGCTTCGCGCCCGAGCACCTCGATCCGCGCCCCGACCTCGTGGTGATCGGCAACGTGTGCCGGTCGAACAACGTCGAGGCGCGCGCGGCGATCGACGGCGGGATGAAGTACGCATCGATGGCGCACGCGCTCGCCGAGCACGTGCTCGACGGCCGGAGCCCGCTCGTCGTCGGCGGCACGCACGGCAAGACGACGACCAGCGCGATGTGCGCGCACGTGCTCGCTTCGGTCGGGCTCGATCCGGGCTACCTCATCGGCGGGATCCCGATGGGACAGGACACGAGCTTCAAGCTTCCTGGTCCGCGGCGACTCCCGATCGACGGCGGCAGCACGCGCGGCACGAAGCGTCGCGCTCCCTTCGTCGTCGAGGGCGACGAGTACGACACCGCGTTCTTCGAGAAGACGCCCAAGTTCTGGCACTACCGCCCCGAGGTGGGGATCGTCACCTCGATCGAGCACGATCACGTCGACATCTACCCGAACGAGGAAAGCTACCTCGCCGCGTTCCGCGGCTTCATCGACCGCGTGCCCGAGAGCGGCCTGGTCGTCGCGAGCGCACACGATCCGGTGGTGATCGAGGTTGCGTCGGCGTCGCGCGCTCCGGTCGCCTACTACGCGCTCTCGACCGACGAGACCAGCGCGCCTCCGCACTGGATGGCGGCGATGGCCTCGAGCGGGACGAGCGGGACGACGTTCGACGTGTACGCGGGCGGCGTCTACGCAGGCCGTGCGGGCCTTCGCGTGCCCGGCGAGCACAACGTCCGCAACGCGCTCGCCACGCTGGCCGCGTGCTGTCAGGGCTTCGGCGCCGACGTGAAGCAAGCGATGGCCGCCCTCGAGACGTTCCAGGGCGTCAAGCGGCGGCAGGAGCTTCGCTTCGAGATCGGCGGCGTGCGCGTGTACGACGACTTCGCCCACCATCCGACGGCGGTGAAAGAGACGCTCGCCGCGCTGCGCGCGAAGCATCCCGAAGGAAAGCTGTGGGCGGTCTTCGAGCCGCGCAGCGCGACGGCCTGCCGCGCGATGCATCAAGCGGCGTACGCCGAGAGCTTCGGAAGCGCCGACCGCGTGATCTTCGCGCCGCTCGGTCGCCCCGACATCCCCGCGGCCGAGCGCCTCGATCTGGAACACCTCGCGAGAGCGCTGACGGAGCGCGACATTCTAGCGTCCGCAGCGCCCAGCGTCGACGCGATCGTCGATCAACTCGCACGAGAGGCGACGTCGGGCGACACGATCGCGCTCCTGTCGAACGGCGCGTTCGGTGGCATCTACGAAAAGCTCGAAGACGCGCTCGCGAAGCGTTGACGTCGCCCTCACACTCCTTATGCTCTGACTCGTTCCGTTTCTGCCGCTCCTGTGAGCGATCGACATATGAATCCCGAGTAAGCATGAACCCGGGGACCAGCACCCCGGCCGTGGTGAGCAGGCCCAGAATCTTTCACTGGGAAGCCTAAAGCGGCCCGCCGGTCCCCACCTAGCAAACTTGCTAGGGGTTCACGTCGCATCAGCCACGCTGCCCGCGGTCACGGAACGCTTATGAGAGGGTCGGTCAAAACCGACCCTCTCGCCTTTTGTTCACGAGCCATGCTTGTGCGCTGTCGCGTTGCGCCTCAGGGCGTCTGGATGCCCCACCTGAGGCCGGTGCGCGAGCGGCGTGTCTCGGGGGAGTCGCCGGGCAGGGTCGCGCGATCGCCTCCTCGGTCGTCTTCGTCGCCGTCGACGTCCCGCTGCGCGGTCGTCGACTCGACGGGACACGACTTTCGCGATCCGAACCTGCAGGCGAAGACCTGCGTCAGCTCGGCGCCGAAGAGGAAGATCTGCGCGGCGTAGTAGATCCACACGAACAGCGCGATCACGGAGGCGGCCGCGCCGTACGCCGACGTCCAGCCGATGCGCCCCAGGTAGAGGCCGAGGATCAGCTGCCCGATGACGAAGAGCAGCGCTGTCGCTCCCGCGCCGAGCCAGACGTCCCGCCAGGTGACCGGTGCGGCGGGCACCGACTTGAAGAGCAGCGCAAACGCCACCGTCATGATCCCGAGCGACACCAGCACGTGCACGGCCCCCCAGACGAAAGCGCCGCCGGGCAAGAGGCCTTCGGTCCGTCCGGCGATCGCGGATATCGCCGTCGTCAGCCCCAGCTGCACGAGCAGGAGCGCCGCGACGCCGACCAGCAAGAGGAGGGAGATGCCGCGCCGAACCAGGGCGACCGTGAGACCGTTCGACCGCTTGGCGGGTACCTCCCAGATCGCGTCCAGCGAGCGCTCGAGCTCGGCGAACACCTTGGACGCACCGAAGAGGAGGACGCCGACGCCGATCACTGCTGCCAATCCGCCCGAGGTGGGCCGATGCGCCCCGCGCATGAGCACCTCGGCGCTCTCGGCGGCGTCCGGACCGACGAGCTTCGTTACCTGCTCCAGGATCCCTGCCCGTGCTGTCTCGTCGCCGATCGCCCAACCGGCGATCGCGACCGCGACGAAGAGGATCGGCCCGAACGAGAGGACCGCGTAGTACGAGAGCGCCGCCGCGTGGCGTGACGCCTCATCCTCTCGAAAGTCTCGGAACGCATCGCGCACCATCGACCAGGCCGCACGCAGAGGCGTCGCATGTGTTCCGGAGATCGGTGCTCTGGACGTCCTGGGCCCTACTTCGTCACGCATCGACGCGCGGCGCTGCAAACCCCGCGCCCGATTCGGGGGCGGGTGTAGGGCGATTTGACATTGCTCTGACAATCCCCCTGCGCCGGGCTGGTACGCGGTGGGTGTGGTCAGCTCGGGCACGAGAGCGGTCGTCGTCCTCTGGGTCGCGCTCGCGTGCGCGTGCGCCGAAGGAAGCCCCGCCGAGGATGCCCTCGCCTCGCAGGTGGACCGAGCTGCGGCGACTGCAACGAGCTTCGTGGCCGGCAGCCCCGACGACGAACGATGGCGACCCGAGACGGCGCTCCCTCGCTTTCACGGCTTCGATCGTGACGAGATCGCCCGCTTGGAAGCGTACGCCGCGAGCTGCACCGGGCCGGCGTCGACGACCGAAGGTCCGCTGAAGAAGGCCTGGGCCTGGGAGCGCCATCGTTGCGAAGCGTCGCCGCTCCCCGCTGCGTTCTTCTCCGAGCCGCCATTCATGCATCCCGACGGCCGTTCGTACGCGTGGCACGCGCGCGCTTGCGGGGCTGCGTGCTCGAGGACCGAGGACCCGGAGAGCTTTCACGTGCTCGAGCGCGCCGAAATCGATGCGGCTGCTTGGCCACGGCTCGATCGAACGACGCTTCGAGACATCGTTACGGGCGAGCCCTTCACGAGCGACGCGCACACCTTGTTCGTCCGAAGCGGAGGTCGCTATAGCGCCATTCCGATTTCGGAGCTGACGGACGCCGGCTCCCGATTTTCGCGTGGCAACGACCGCGCGTGCGACGTGAAATCGTTCGGCAGGTGTTGGGTCGATCGCGAGCGCAGGAGCGCATCGCGAGCGTGGGCTGGCTTGCTCGTCGCCGCCGGCGTGCTCCTGGTGATCGCCCTCGTAGCGCTCGTGATTTGGCGTATCCGCGCCGGCCGTGCGCTGATGAACGAGCGACTCTTGGTGCTCCGTCTCTTGGCGCACGAGCTGAGGACGCCTGTCACCGCGCTCAAGCTCGAGATCGAAGGCGTCCGGTCCGGCTTCGAGCGGCTGGACGCGGGCCATCAAGCGAGATTTCTTGCGATGGCCGGCGAGGTGGCGCGACTTCAACGCGTCGTTCAGGCGAGCGTCGTTTACCTTCGATCCGACTCAAAGAAGCGAGAGGCGGCGCGGCAGGTGGATTCGTTGCGAGACTTTCTCGAGGGCATCGGCTCCGACGTAGCCGACGCGCCGATCACCATCGACGCACCGGACGCGGTCGTAGCGCTGCCGCTCACGTCGGCTGCGCTCGCGCTCCGCAACGTGGTCCGCAACGCTGTCGAGCATGGGAAACCGCCGGTGAAGATCGGCGCGGCGCTCGAGCCGCGAGAGGTCGTGATCACGGTCTCCGACGACGGCGAGCTGCCGGCGCATCTGGTGAAGAGCTTGGGACGCGCGTTCGTTCCGTCCGCAGGAGCGGACGGCTTGGGTCTCGGTCTCTATCTCGCGAGCGAGGCGCTCCGCTCCGTCGGCGGAAAGCTGACCGTGACCCGTGCGCCCACGACCTTCACCCTTCGGATCCCGCGAGGCGAAGCGTGACGGCCGCCGCGAAGCCGCGCGTGCTGCTCGTCGAGGACGAGCCGTCCATCGCGCGCGCGATCGTCGACTACCTATCCTCGAAGGGCGTCGACATCCATCACGTCCCCGACCTGGCCGGCGCCCGGCGGGCGATGGCCGCCGAGAGCTTCGCGGTCATCCTGCTCGATTGGATGCTGCCCGACGGTGAAGGTCCCGATCTTTTGCGCGAGCACCGCGGCTCCGCACGCGTGATCTTTCTCACCGCGCGCACCGAGCTCACCGATCGTGTCGTCGGTCTGGAGCTCGGCGCCGACGACTACCTCACCAAGCCCTTCGAGCCACGCGAGCTCCTGGCTCGCATTCACGTCCAGCTCCGTCGCCAGGGGCAGGCCGCCTCCACACCGCCGCCGCGGGGCGCGGCGCCTGCCGGTCCGTTCGTCATCGACACGACGCGCCGCGAAGCCCGCTACAAGGGCGAGCTCCTCGAGCTGACCAAGCTGGAGTTCGAGCTGTTGGACCTCCTGGTCCGTGAGGCCGGCCGGGTCTTCTCGCGCGACGAGTTGCTCAACCTGGTCTGGGGCTACGACAACTATCCGTCGACGCGCACCGTCGACACCCACGTCTTCTCTCTGCGCCAGAAGAGCCGTGGGGAGCACTTCGTCAGCGTGCGCGGCGTCGGCTACCGATTCGTCGCCGATCCGGATGCGGCCGAATCAACGAAAGCTTGACCGAGCGATGACACACAGAACGCGAACAGCGACCAGATTGGGCCTCCTCGAAAGGAGATTCCCATGAAGACCGCTCTCTACTTTCTCTTCGGTGTCGCCTGCTGTGCCTGCAAGCTCGGCGACGACGCGTTGCCCCTTGCCGAGGTCGAGCTCGTCGAGCCCCCGCGCTCGGGGAGCGACTCGATCCGTGATGCGCTCGAACGTGCTCATCGCGCCTATGGCGCCGGCGACCACCGAACGATGATCGAAGAGCTCGGCACCGTCCTCGCCGATCCGGAAGCCGACGATCCCGCGCGCGCCAATGCGATCGAGCTCGTCGACGCCGCCTTGGCCGAGAGCCAGGGCAAGCTCGACACGGGCTTCGAGCTGCCGCCCGGCGTCACCTGGATGCGCCTCTTGTTTCAACAGGCCGATCGCGACGGGACGCCCGCCTACCTCGCCATGCTCAACGGCGGGCTCGAGCCCGGCGTGGAGATGGATGAGATCCGGATCGTGCGCGAGAAGGACGGCAAGGTGCTGGCCTCGCGGCGCTCGCAGCTCGGCTACTTCGAGAGCGGCGTCGAGAAAAGCAACGCCTACTTCTACATCCACACCACCCACGCCCGATTCCCGATGAGCGCCGGCGCGTACCGGCTCGAGTGGTCGCTCTCCGACGGCACCTCGGGATCGTCGCGAGTCGTCGTCCCGACGCTCCGGCTCGACGATCTGCCGCGCCTGATCGAGCCGGCAAAGGGTGACGTCACCGGCGCACAGCCCACGATCCGCTGGCAGCCGCCGAGCTGGATCTCCGACAAACCGTTCGGCCGCGTCCTGCTCGAGGCTCGCATCGAGACGCGCCCGCCGTACGCCGCGCAGCGCTGGGCGACGTGGAGCGAGGACCGCGACCTCACCCAGATCACCGTCGGAGACGGAGGCGAGCCGGCGGGGGCACGACTCGACCCCGGCGCCGATTACACCGTCGCGGTCCAATACCAATGGCGGATCCAGTACGGCGAGCTCCAGCTCGGGAGCGTGGCGCGAGCACAGCGCGCGCTCTCGGTGGGCTCGAACTGACCTAGCAGTATGCTGAAAAAGGGGACGTCAGGGTGCTCGATGACGTCGACGCTGCACTTTCACCCCCCCAACCCCCCTCGCTGCGCGAGGGGG
>JBGTSH010000115.1:0-28057 GCA_041940405.1 Polyangiaceae bacterium | reverse complement strand
TCGTCGGCGAGCGCGAGGAGCCGGTCCCGAACCGCCTCCTCGCGCGGGCCCAAGACGTCGAGGGCGCGGCGAGCCACCTGGCCGGCTTTGGCGCGATCGAGACCGAAGAGGAGTGTGAGGGCATCGAGGAACGCCGGGACGTGCGACGGCGGCGCCGGCTGCGCGAGCACCCAACCGAGCGCCTCCGAGATCCGGCGCGCGTCCGCGCCCATCTGGCATCGCCGGAGCAGCTCGCCGATCGCGCGCTCGTCGCCCGGCTTGAGCGCGAGCCACCGCTGCGTCCACGCGAACGCGAGGGCCCCCTCGCCTATCGACTCGAGACAGCGCGCGAGCGCGTCGCAGAGCCACGCGCGTGTAACGGCGACGCCGAGCGCACGCTCGAGCACGATCGCTCCTTCGCGACCGCCGAGCGACGACGCGGCACGCGCGAGCGCGCTGGCAGCGCGCGCACATCCAGGATCGGCGACGAGCGCGTCCTCGGCCGCGCGGCGCGCCTCGGTCACGACGCCGGCGCGATGCCAGGCTTCCGACGCGGCTGCATGGAGGATCGCCGCGACAGGCGGAGCGGCCGTCTTGGCGATGACCCCGAGCCCGCGCGCGAGCTCGCGAGGCGCGTCGGCGAGCGTGGCGTACAGGACGACGACGGCGCCGGCGCGTCCCTCGGGATCCGGATGCTCGAGGAGCGGCGCTACCTCTTCCAAGGCGCGGCTCGCGTCGCCCGATCCGAGCGCCAGCACGGCGAGCGCAGCGCGCAAACGAACGCGCTCGCGTCCCGATACGGCACCGTCGAGCCGAGCCCGAAGGACGCTCTCGTAGAGATCGGCTCGGACGTCTGCATGCGGGTCGCGCGCATAGAGCCACTCGAGCGCCCGCGCAGAGGCCTCGTCGGCCGGATCGGCGCGCACGATCGAAGCGAGCACCGCGAACGCCCGCTCGCTCAGATCCGGGCTCAGGCCATAGAGGCTCGCGAGCCTGCGCAAGCTCGCAAGCCGGGCGTCGCGCCCAGGCCCGGAAGCACTCTCGGTCGACTCCGGCCCGGCGGCGTCGAACGCGGCTTCGGCACGCGCGATCTCCGAAGTTCGCTCGGCGACCTTCGCATCGAGCCGCACACGCGCAAACTCTGCTTGCTCCCGATCGACCTCGCTCGAGCGCGCCAGCTCCGAGAGGACCCAGCTCGCGAGCTTCGGATCGTCCAGCGGGCCTTCGGCGACATCGGCGAGCTCGCGCGCAAGCTCGATCCATGCGGGCGAGACGCCGCCGCCGGCTTGCTGGGCCTTTCCGGACATCATCGACGCGAGGAGCGCTTCGGCGAGAGGACGGTAATCGCCCGTCCGCTGCGCGTGGTCTCGGAGCGCGTCGAGGCTCGCGCGTGCGCTCGGATCGGCCGCGAGGCTGCCGACGTGTGCGTCGATCGCGCGACCTTCGCTCGGGAGCGCTCCCTCGTAAATGCGAGCGAGCGCGACGAAGGCGGCCGCGCGATCCGTGCCGGCGCGGGCGCGCTCGAGGAGCCGCGCCGTCGAGAGCTCCCACAGGCCGGCGCGTCCGAGCGCTTCGTCGACGCGCGGCGCGACGTCGCGGTTCTTCTCGGCGATCCCGAGATCGATCGCGACCGACGCCGACGCGGCAGCGTCGTCGCTCGCGAGGGCCGCAGCGAGCCGGCGTGCGTGCGCGCGGCGTGCGTCGCCGATGCGCCCGGCCTCGGCGAGCGCGCTCGCATGCTCGCGAGCGAGCTCGTCCGCCGCCGACGTGCGGCCCCGCGCAGAAAGGACCGCGCCCACCGCGTCGGCCGCCTCGGTCGACGTCGGATCGAGCTCGAACGCGCGGAGCAGATCCTCGAGCGCCGCTTCGGCGTCGCCCGCCCCTCGCCGCCGCTCTGCTGCGTCGAGGTAGCCGCGGACCCCGCGCTCCGGCGAGACGACCTCGGACGCCCACGACGAGAGCATTCCGACGAGCTCGCAGGGCATCGGATCGCTCGGGTCCGCGTCCGCTGCTTGCTCGAGGACGACCGCCGCGCCATCGGGCTTGCCGGCGCGCGCCAGGAGCACCGCGACCCGCACGAGCGTGCGTGCGAGCGTGGTGCCGGGAGCTACCTCTTTGCCTGCGCGAAGCTCGAGCGCCGCCGCGCCCGGATCGCCGAGCCCCGAGAGCCAACCGGCGACGTCGGATCGAAGGATGGGATCGTCGGAGAGAGCGAGGGCCCGCCGCGCCAGCTTCACCGCGAGATCGATCTCGGTGCCGCGCGACGAGAGGAGGCGCGCGAGCGACTCGCTGACCTCGCGCTCGCGCTCGATGTCTCCGCCTGCTTGGGCGTCTTCGAGGAGCGCCGCGAGGTGCGCGGTGCGAGCGAGCGGGCCTTCGAAACGAGGAAGCGCCGAGGCGGGACCAGGACGCATCGAGGCGCGCGCTACACCTCCTCCGTCCGGCTCAGCCACCCTGGTTTGCATTCGTCAATTCGAGCCCCGACAGGCGGGTCAGCGTACCACCTGGCGCGCGGGAGCGTAAAAATGGGGGGAACGGGGGGAGTCGCCGGGTGGCGTCGGAATGCATTGCGGCCGTCACCGCGGGCCGGTGCCGATCACGACGAACGGGATCGACGTGACGACCTTCTCTCGCTCGCCGAGCGGGGCCATTGCCCGAACCCAGGACCGGACCTCTATCGGGAGCTTTCCAAGAAGCTTTTCGAGGGGATCCACCTCACGAGCGGCGCGGTCGGCGAAGGCCTTCGCGGCGTCGTCGCCGCCGGCGAGCAGCTCGGCCAACCCGCCCGGCTGACCGCGGAGGCGGACCTTGCCGTCCGCCGGAAGCCCCGCCTCGGAGAGGGCGTGGCCGAGGGCGTCGTCGAGGCCCCCGAGCTCGTCGACGAGCTTCAGCTCCTTGGCGGTCGCGCCCCCGAAGATCCGCCCCTCGGCCGCACCGTCGAGCACCTTCTTGTCGAAGCCCCGGCCCTCGGCGATTCGATCCAGGAAGAGCCCGTACACCGACTCCATCGAAGCGAGCATCTTGGCGCGCGTCGCGTCGTCCCAGCGATCGAAGGGCGACATCATGGTCGCGCGCGCGGCCTTCTGGGGATCCGGCGCGGCCGGGATCGTGACGACGTTGACCCCGACCTGCTCGAGCGTCTCGTCGAAGGCGAGCTTGCCCGCGACGACGCCGATCGAGCCGACGATGCTCGTCGGCTCGGCGAAGATCTTCGAGCCGGCGCACGACATGTAGTAGCCGCCGCTCGCCGCCATTCCCCCGATCGAGACGATGAGGGGCTTCTTCTTTCGGATCTCCATCAGGCGGTGCCAGAGGAGGTCCGAAGCCAGCGCCGATCCGCCCGGCGAGTCGATGCGCAGGACGACGGCCTTCGCCGCTTCGTCCTCCGCGAGCTCCTTGAGCAGCTTGCCGAGCTTCGCCTCGCTGATCCCGTCGTCGCTCGACAGTAGGCCGCCCGATCCGCCCATCGTGATCGCGCCCGTCGCTCGAACCAGCGCGACGTGAGGGTCGGCGCTCGGATCCGATCCGGCGAGCGCACGGAGGATCTCGTCGACGCCGCCGCCCTCGCCCGGCTTGCCGCCGAAGATGGATCGCGAACGTTCGGCGCCGGCGCTCTCGCGCGCCTTCTTTCGCGCGTCGTCGAGGAAGCCGATCTCGTCGATGAGCCCGAGCTCCTTCGCCTCTTTGGCAGGATGCGGACCGTCCTCGAGCGCGTCGGCGACAGGCTTGCCGCGCCCTTCGACGACGGCGTCGAGCCACGCCTTGCGGATGTCACGCAGCGTGTGATCGATCGACTCTCTCGCCTCGGGGCTCGGCTCGTCGCGCGTGTAGGGCTCTTGCGCTCCCTTGTATTTGCCTACCTGGAGGAAATCGACGCCTACCTTGAGCTTGTCGAAGAGGCTCCGGCCGAACATGAGCTGGAACGCGATCCCGACCGAATCGACGCCGCCCGCGGGGCTCAGCCAGACCGACGAGCATCCCTTGGCGACGAGGAGCATCGAGCCGTTGTCGAGCTCGTCGGCATGGCAGACGACCGGGATGCCTTTTGCGCGGACCGCGCCGAGCAACCGGCCGATCTCGGACGAGACCGACAGACCGAAGCTCGCCGTTCCGATGCGCACGAAGACGCCTTTGGTGTCTTCGGTGTCGAGGTCGCGGAGCGCCGCGACGAGATCCGCGTGGCTCGTCCCGGGGACGGCGCCGAAGAGCGTCGTGGCGCCCTGCTCGGCGAGGCCCTTGCTCAGGTTGATCTCGACGATCGCCGGCCCGGTGAGGCTCTCGCCATCTTTCAGCGCGGCGCCGAAGCTCGGCCGTCCCTCGCATCCGGAGGCGAGGACACCCGCGGCGACCGCGAGGACGCCGAGCTTCGTTTTTAGCGTCGGAGAGGCGCTCATAGATCAGGGGGTACGTCGCTCGGCCCCGTCGTCGTCGGGTCCGGTGGTTGTTCAGGGGGCGGTTCGGCGGTGGAGGTGGGCTCGGTGGTCGAGGTGGGCTGCGTCGAGCCGCCCGATCCGGCCGAAGGCGCGAGGGCCTGCGTTCGCGAGGTCGCGAGCTCGGCGGCCTTGCCGGTGACTCCGAGGTCGAGCGCTCGCCTGTAGAGGGCGACGGCTTCGCTCTTCTCGCCGCCGTCCCACTTGATGTTCGCGAGCGCGAGGATCGCCGGCGCGTGGCTGCCATTCGCCTTGACGGCGCGCTCGAGGAACGCCTTGGCCGGGACGGCCTTGCCTTGGCTCAGCGACGCCTGCGCCAGACCGAAGAGCGCCTCGGCGTTGTTCTGCTCTTTCGCGACGATGTCGCGATAGATCTCTTCGGCCTTGGCGTACTGGCCTCTCGAGAGCGCCTCTTGTGCGATCTTGAGCTGCGGATCGCCCGGGGTGCCGCTGCCTCCGGGCGAAGGCACGCTCGGCAGGTCCTCGATCGCGAGCGTCGGGCTCTCGCCCTTCTCGACGCGATCGAGAAACCTTCGCAGGTCGGCCTCGAGCGGGTGAGGTCGCGCGAGCTTCGAGAGGCGATCGAGCGCGGCTTTCGCGCGGGTCATGTCGCCGGCGAGCGCGGCCGCATAGACCAGGAGAGCACGTCCGCGCCCGAGGCCCTCTTCCCCGTCGGCTGCCTTCGTAAGCCGATCGATGACGTCGGTCCAGCCGGGCGCCTTGGGCGCGAGGTTCTGCTCGGTCATGTCGAGCGCACCGAGCGCGTAGTCGCTCTCGTACGACGTGAGACCTTTGACGGCGGGCGCCAGCTTTCGCGCCGCGCCGACGTCGCCGGAGATGCGTTTCACGTCGAGCATGAGACGCGCGACCTCGGGATCGTCCTTGGCCGCCGCCTGGGCGCGGTCGGCCGCTTTCTGGGCGCGGTCGACCGCCGCGCGGAGCCGTTCGCGGACCTTGTCGCGGCCGCGGTCGTCCGGCGACAGCACGCGGAGCTCGAGCCATGCCAGGTCGGCGTGCACCACGGCGAGGCGCGCCAGCGACTTCATGACACGCGGGTTCTTTTCGTCGATCCCGCTCGCCTTCACGAACTTCTCGTTGGCGGACTCGAGATCGCCCTCTCTCATCGCCTTTTCGCCGGCGTCGAGGAGCTCGGTCACGCGCGGATCGGCGGCGGAGTCGGACGCCGGCTGATCCTTCGGGAGGTACTTGCCCCAGAGGAGCACGCCGCCGAACGCAGCCATGCCGCCGACCACCAGACCGACGATGAGGCGCATCGACCCGGCCGACCGCCGCGACACGGCGTTCGACGCGCGCATGCCGGACGGGACGATCTCTCCCTCTTCGCCGCTGAGCGAGTACCGAACGTCGGGCGGCGTCGGTGTCAGCACCGACGCGCGGCCATCCATCTCACGCACGCGCGGCGACATCGGGCCCTCGCGCGCGGGTCGCCCTCGCGGCGCCTCGGCAGGGGGCGGCTCTGCGCTCGCGTAGTCCGGCGGCGGCGTCGGCGTCACGACGGGGCGCGCGTCGTCGACCGGCGGAGGAATCGCGGCACGCGACGACGGAACGGCGCGCTCGCTCACCGGCGGGGGCGCGGGCACGGTGGCCTCGAGCGCCTCGGGAACGACGGCCGGCGGCTTCGACGACGCGACCTTCGGCGGGGCCACTTTGGGAGGCGGCGGGGTCGCCGGCGGAAGCGCAGCGCCACGCTTGCCGGTCACCGGCTCGGGCTCGCTCGGCGGCGACGAGCCTCGCGGCGTGCCGTACGCCATCGTCTTGGTGATCGAGTCGGGCGCCGCAGGAGCGCGGGGTGGCGCGATCCCGATCGCCGTCGGAGGCGCTTCGCCCGAGAGCGGAGGCTCCGGGATCGTCGGCGGATCGACGGACACCGGCGCCGGCTCTTCGCCGAGCATCCGAAGCTCTTTCGTCGCGCGACGGCCGGGCTTTACCTCGGTTCGCTCCTCTTCTTCGAAGCCGTGCGTCGAGAGCGACCCTTCTGCAGGGGCCGGGGGCGCCGGCGGCGGCACGCGCACCGACGAGGCACCGGGATCTCGAGGTAATGGAATCGCGACCGATCCTTCGGTCGTGCCCGAGGCGCGCGAGTCGTCGGGCCCGAGCCCGGAAGGCGTCTGCTTTCGCGGCCGCGGCGATTCGAGCGAGCCGAGGCCCGGCGCCGTGCTGAACATGGGCCGGGGCTGCGCCGAGAAGAACGGCTCGAGCTCGGCGATCGACGCGAGCCTCCTCGGGCGGCCTGCTCCGCGCGACAGGACGTCATCCCGCCCGATCTTCCCGCCGGCGATCGCGTTCTTCAGCTCACGCAGCGCCCGAAACTCGAGCGCCGAGCCTTCGACCGTCCGCACGATCCAGACCTCGGGAGCGCCCGAGCCGGTCGGCCGACGGACCTTGAAGCGGTGACCACACTGGGTGCACCGCACACTCGTGCCTTGCTCCGACACGAGGGCGTCGTCGAACTCGTACTCCGTCTGGCACTTTTCGCAGGTTACGTCCATGTGCAGCAGCGGGCATTGCCCGCAGTCGCGGATCGCAACGGTAGCACCCGAACCCACCCCGAAGCTTCTCCTTTGCAGGTGCAGGGCGGGTCAGGGACCGTGTGAACGAGGGTTGACGGGTGGGGTGCCGTCGAGCAGCTTTTCCCCACATCGCACCCGGCACACGGGTTGCTAAACTTGTCCCGCCTATGCGCCGCCTAGCCTCTCTCGCCGTCCTGGGCTTCGTTGCTTTCACCCTCGGCGGCTGCCCGATCTTTTCAGACAACGACGACGGCTACTGTCCCGACGGCCGCTGCTACGAGGACGACTACTGCGACGGTCCCGGCCAGTGCGGCTCGGGTGAGGTCTGCGGCGCGGACAACGAGTGCCACATCGGCCAGTGCGACGTCTGGGGTTGCGCGCCCGGCTTCGAGTGCGACCAGACGGGGATCGGCGAGTACGAGTGCGTGATCGACTCGACCGGCGGCGGCGGCCAGGGCGGCGAGGGCGGCGGCAACAACCCCGACGTCGTCTGGTGCGGCAACCCCAAGGACTGCGCCGCCGACGAGACCTGCGGCACCGACGGCACGTGCCAGGCCGGTGACTGCACCGACGTCGAATGCATCTTCGGCTTCGTCTGCGACGAGACCCAGGACCCGCCGGCGTGCATCCACGCGAACCCGGCAGGGTGCGGCGCCGACGCGGACTGCCTCTCGCTCGGCGAAGGCTACGCCTGCGTCAGCGGCGAGTGCACCGCGCCCGCGGATCAGTGCTTCGATCAGACGCAGTGCCCGTCGGGCGACGTCTGCAACAGCGGAAAGTGCACGCCCTCCTGCGCGGGCGGCAGCGCGTGCCCGCTTTCGTACACCTGCGACGCCGTCGACACCTGCACGGTGCCGCTCGACGCGTGCACCATCACCAACGACTGCGGCGGCTTCAGCTCGGTCTGCGTGGACGGCGCCTGCGTCCCCCGCGCGATCGACGGCGTCTGCCTCTTGGATGAGGTCTGGGTCGAGAACGGCTGCATCCCCGACCAGAGCCCGCTCTTCGTCTGCGAGGTCGAGGGCCAGCAAGACGCCTGCGCCGCCGGCTCCATCTGCCTGCATCACAGCTGCTACATCTCCTGCGCCACCCCGAACGAGAACGCCTGCGTCTCGTTCCCCGAGTTCAACGTCTGCAAGCTGGTGACGACGCTGACGGGTGAGTACGAGGTCTGCGGCTCCGATACCAACCTCGGTAGCGAGTGCGATCCGACCGCCGGCATCTCGTGCTCGGCCGGGCTGGTCTGCATCGACGGCTTCTGCAAGTAGCCGGCGGCGCGCCGCACCACGGTTCTCCGCGAATTAGGCCGATCCCGGCGGATCGTGAGATGACGCCGGGTGAATGTCCGGCAAGCACGCCCTCTATGCAGCCGGCGCTGCGCTCCTTCTCGTTCCGGGAGTCGCGCGCGCCCAAGACGCAGACAAAGAAGACGAAGGCCCCGCGCCTCCGCCCAAGGTCGTCGATGACGCCGGCGGCGCGGCCCAGAAGGGCAAGACCGATGCGGTCGCCAAGCCCGAGGACGCCAAGACGCGCGAGGACGGCTGGAGCCCGGGCATCGCCTTCGGAGCGGCGTTCAACCTCGTCGATACCCGCTCGGTCGTCGGCCAGCAGGACGGGACCACGTTCACCTTCGGCGCCGGCCTCGACGCTTCGCTCGAGTTCAACGAGGGCATGCACGAGTGGCGCAACTCGCTCGTTGCCGCCGCCGGCACCACGCGATCGCCGGCGATCGACGAGTTCATCAAGACCAACGACGGGCTCGCGTTCGAGACCATCTACCTGCTTCACCTGCTCGAGATCTTCGGCCCCTTCGCTCGCTTCGGGCTGAACACCCAGATGTTCCCCGCGACAGACATCCGTCCGACCGCCGTCGACTACCTGGTTCAGAACCTCGATGGCACCGAGCAGGTCTTCACCGGCCGGCGACTCGCGCTCACCGACGCCTTCGAGCCGCTGACGCTCAAACAATCCCTCGGCGTCTTCGTTCAGCCGATCCGGCGCACCGAGATCGAGCTCGAAGCGCGCGCCGGCCTCGGCGCCCAAGAGACGTTCGCCGCGGGCGGCCTGGCCGTGAACGACGACGACACCACCACCGCCATCGAGGTCAAGGAGACGGACGACTTCGCGCTCATGGGCGCCGAAGCCGTCGTCAACGCTTGGGGCTTCATGGATCCCGACAAGCGCATCTCGTACACCGCCGGCCTCGGCGTGCTGATCCCGTTCGTCACGACCGACCTGCCGCCCGGCGACGACCGCAGCTTGCCCGAGCTGACGACGGTCGAGGGCCTCGTCGGCATCAACGTGAAGCTCTTCGACTGGGCGAGCCTCGGCTACAAGTTCACGGCCTTGCGGCAGCCGATGCTCGTCGACGAGTGGCAAATCTCGAACAGCCTGCTCCTCACGATCGGCGCCGCGTTCGGCAGCAAGGCGCCCGAGCCCGAGCCCGAGTGCGAGTGCCCGCCGCCTCCGCCGGTCCCGCCGCCGCCGCCCCCTCAGGACACGGCACCCGCGCCGGCCCCCACTCCCGCGCCGGCACCCGCACCCGCTCCCGCACCTGCACCCGCTCCCGCGCCCGGCCCCGAAGCGCCCCCGCCCGCTCCCGCGCCAGCGCCGGCGCCCGCTCCCGCGCCCGCACCCGAGCCTCCTCCCCCGCCCGCGCCGGCACCCAACCCGTGAAGGAGACGACCATGCTTCGCACCTCTCTCCTCTCTTCGTTCGTCCTCGCGGTTTCCCTCACCATTGCGGGTTGCGGCGATCACTACTCGACGCAGGACGCGTACGCCGTTTGCGAAGACTTCGCCGCGCGAAACCCCGGCAACCATCCCGACCCGTCGTTCCACGACTGCGTCGCCTGCTATGAGACGTGCGGCGACGAGTGCGAGCAGCTCGGCAGCGCGCCCGAGAACTACGCGTGCCCCGACGAGCTCGGCGCCAGCGGAATCGGCGGCGGGGGCGGCGGCGGCTGATCGTCGGGCGATCCGACGGGGTCACTTGAAGCCGTGTAGGTGCACGACGAACCACTCGCCGCGCCACGAGATCAGGCTCGTGAGCTCGAGGGTCTTTTCTTCGCCGGCAGCGTTCGCGTAGCGGATCTTGTTTCGCGTCACGCGAAAGTAGCCGAGCTTGTTTCCCTCTTTGCCCGGCTCCATCCACTTCACGCGCTTGTCGTCGACCTCGATCCCGAGGAGCTTGGTCTTCTCCGGGTCCGGGCCGATCTCGTCGTGATACTCCTTGATGTTGCGAGCGAACGCCTTCAGCAGGCGACTCTTGTGATCGGCCGCCGGCTTCTTGATGTCCTTGACCAGCTCGTACGCTTCGACGGGGAAGAAGACGGGGTCGGCGATGGTCGGATCGTTCTTCACGATCGCCCTCCACAAGAGCTGCATCCGCGCCTCGAACGCGGGTGATGACGTGGACGGCCGATCCTTCGTTTGATCGAGCACCTTTCCGGAGTCGTCGCGGAGCGCCGGCGCCTTCGAAAGGTCGACGGGCGCGGCGACCGCAGATGCCGATGCCGACGGAGCGGGTGCGCTCGGGCCCGCTACAGCAGAGCCGCTGGACGCGACCGCCGTCGATGTCGCGACCGACGCCGACGTCGCAGCCATCGGCCGCGCAGGCGCTCCGTCCGAGGTCGCGCCGCCCGCGTCCTTGCCCGCGCTCTGGGCGCACCCGATGGAGAGGCTCACGAGAAGAAGCAGCGCCGCTGTTCGCACGCTCGCCCCTTTGCCATGCCCGCGCACGGCGCACGAGAGTCTTCGTCTTCCCAGCACCGAGCGCCCGGGGTACGGTCGCTCCCCGTGTCGCGTTTCGCCTTCCCGCTCCGCGTCTCTCCGCTCCTCGCCGTGCCGCTGCTCTGGATCGCCGCCGCCTGCGGCGGGTCCCTGCCTGCGTCGGACCCGCACCCGCTCCTCGCGAAGGGGCCGCCGACGTTCGAGGAGCCCTCGCTCGAGGGTGAGGTCGTGACGTTCCCCCAGAAGGGCAAGGTCACGGTGGTCGACTTCTGGTCCACCGCCTGCGAGCCGTGCGTGAAGATGATGCCGGCCATCGAGGCGCTCTACAAAGAGCGCAAGGGCGAGGGCCTGCAGATCGTCGGCGTCGCGATCGACGACAACCCGGGCAAGGTCGAGGGGCGGCTGAAGAAGCTCGGCGTCACCTACCCCAACCTGCTCGACGACGCGGGCTCGACCAAGCGCGGCGCCTACCAGGTCGACGAGCTGCCGCAGACGTTCATCTTCGACAAGGTCGGCAAGCTCCGCGTGGTGACCAAGGGCGGCGAAGACGATGACGTTGCCGTCATTCGCGACGCGGTCGAGGTGCTCCTCCAGGAAGAGGTCGCCCCCGCAGGAGCCGGAGGATGAGCGGCCGCACCATCGCCCTCGTCGCAGCGGGGCTCCTCGCCACGAGCTGCTCGAATTCGATCCCGGACGTCGACGCCAAGGCGCCGACCCTTGCCGACGCCGAGGGCGGCTCGCCCCAGAACACCGCGGCGCTCTGCGAGAAAGCCGAGAACCGCAACAGCCCCCTCGTCGTCGAGTGGCCCGGAACGCACAAGGTCGAGCTCGAGTCGATCTCGAAGCGCGGGATCGTCGTCGTCAAATACGAGGGCTGCAAGCTCTCCGTCCTGCCGCTCTGCGAGGCCAAAGGCGCCTACGCCTTCGAGTCGGTGAGCCCGCAGAGAGAAGGGCTCGAGATCAAGGACGAGAACGATCTCTTCGCGAAGCTCCCCGTCGCTGCGCCCGGCCTCAAGGCAGAGCTCAACTCGGGCAAGATGTTCAAGCTCGACTACGTCCTCGTCGGTCAGCGCATCACGCCCGAGCAGCCCGCCGAAATGACCGGGGATTGCGCGGGCGCCACCCACTTCGTTCGGACGATCTCGGTCGGGGCCTACCAGATGGACACGGCGGCGAAGGCCGCCCAGGGCGCGGACGTCGACGCAGGGGTCTTCCAGGCGGGCGGCAGCCGCAAGGCCTCGCGCTCCCGAAATCGAGGCTCTGGCAACGTCGAAGGCTGCGCCTCCAAGACCGATCTGGATGAGGCTGCGGCGCGATCGGCGGGCTGCAGCGCCCCGGTTCAGCTCGGTCTGGTCCCTCTGAAGTAGGCTTTCCGCCAATTCCCGAGGGGGAGCGGGACTCGGGGTCGCGTACGAAGGCGCACCCCGCCCCCAGCACGTCCCGTTGACGGCCGGCCGCGCAGGGGCAAACCTGCGGGCCCCCGATGTTCGACCGTCGCTTCCTCCCTTGTCTCGTCGTGCTCGCTGCGAGCGTGTTCTTGTTCGGCTGTCCCGGCAAACAAGTCATCACCGAGACGCCGACGGTCGAAGGCGCCGAGGAGCAGCAGGCCACCTGCAAGGTCGCCAAGGATCCGCTGAACCCGCTCATCGTCGAGTGGCCCGGCACCAGCAAGGTCGACCTCGACTCGGCCAGCCAGCGCAGCGTCGTCATCGTCAGCTACGCGGGCTGCACCCTCAAGGTGCTCACGTCCTGTCAGGCGAAGCAGAAGAAGGGCGAAGAGGTCGACAAGCCCTACGATCTCACGAGCGTCACGCCGGCCCGCGACAAGCTGCAGATCGCCGACCAGAGCGACCTCTACGCGCGCCTCCCCCTCGGTGCGGCGTCGCTGAAAGGTGAGCTGTCGCTCGGATCGAGCCTCGAGCTCGACTACATCGCCGTCGGCCAGCGCGTCGCTGCCAAGGCGCCCGAAGAGCTCAGCGGCGACTGCGACGGGGCGACCCACTTCGTTCGAACGATCACGGTCGGCGCCTACAGCCTCGACGTCATGGCGAAGGGCAAAGCCGGCGCGAGCGTCGACGTCGGCAACGCCGGCGCCGGCGTCGGCCGCGAAGAGAGCCGCCGCAACCTGCGCGGCTCGGGCGACGTCGACGCGTGCTCGAGCGATCCGCTCTCCAAGGAGTGCGGCGCGGTTCTTCAGCTCGGTCTCGCACCGCTGCAGCGCGAGGGCGAGAAGCTGCTGAACAACGCCGGGTTCGGTGCGGGTCTCGGACCGACGGGCAACGTCTACATCCCGAACCTCGACAACCTCAACACGTCATCGGCGAGCTTCCGCAACGTCGACAGCGCCTACTTCAAGCTCGTCGACACCGCGATGAGCGTCGAGAAGCAGAAGGGCACGCCCGCCACGGAGAAGGTCCGCGCCTGGGAGAAGGTCCGCGACCACAAGAAGGACGGCGAGTTCTACGACCAGGCCGAAGAGCGCGTCGGCGAGTGGGAGAAGGTCGCCGACGCCGAGCAGCGCCGCCGCGAAGCGCTCGACAAGCTCCGCGAGACCTATTTGGAGGACAAATCGAAGCTCGACGAGCTCCTCGCCATCCAATCGGATCAGCTCGCGACGCCCGCGCAGAAGACCGCGTGGCGCAAAGAGTTCGACGTCGCGTACGCGCCCCACCAGAAAGACCTCGAAGAGCTCGGGCTGCGCTCGAGCACCGGCGGCTCGGGGTCAGGCAGCGGCGGAGGCACCGGCAACGACACAGCGACGCCGACGCCCGAGAAGGAGTACGCCATCGGCACGCCCATCGGGCTCGAGGCCGAGTTCGGCTACGCGCGGTTCGGCGGCAAGGTGAAGACGGGCGCGGAGGAGAGCACGTACGTCATCGGGGGCGACGGCATCATGGCCGGCGCCAACCTCGGCTTCCCGGACCTCGGCGCCGGCTTCGGCCTCATGGCGACGTTCCGCGCCTACCAGGGCGTGCAAGAGGGTACTTCGGCCACGGCGCTCGCCTTCGGCGGTCTGTTGAAATGGAGCGTCGGCTCGGAGCTCGTCAAGTTCGAGATCGCCGGTGGCGGCGGCTACGCCTTGTACGTCTCCGAGGTGAAGCTCGACGAAAACAAGTTTCAGGACCTAGAGGCCTTCAAGGGCGAGGAAGAGGGCGATACCGGTCTCGACGACAATCCTGATAACAACTCGAAGAACTTCCTCGTCTCGGCCGCCGGCGCGACCATCGATCTGACCCTCGGCGTGATCTTCAACGTCGACATCCTCGTCTTCGGCGCGCGCGCCGGCATGAACATCTCCGCCATGAACTTCACCGCAACCGAAGACGAGGAGGGCGGACCGAATATCGGCACCATCAACGAGTTCATCAACACCAACAGCGAAGCCTCGGTCGGCCCCATCCTCAGCGCAATGATCGGCGTGCAGTTCTGATCGACGATCTCAGAAGTGAAAGCCCAAGTGCCCCGCGGCGCTTGCGCTGAACGACTCCCCGAACACGTCCAAGATCGGCGTCGTCGGCACGAGCCCGCCGTTGAGCGTCTGCGCGTCGGACGCGCACACCTGCGCGTCGACGTGGCCCCAGCCGAGCAGGCCGGAGAGGCCTAGCGACATGAAGCTCAGCGGGTAGAAGTCGAAGCCGAGCGCCAGGTCGACCTTTCCGCCGACCGCGTTCGGGTCGTACTCCTCTTCCGTGGTGTCGGTCGTCTGGTTCCCGTCGATGTCGACACTCACCGTGTCGACCTGGCACTTCGGGCTCTCTTCCGGGTTCAAGAACTTCAGGCCGCCGCCCTGGATCCCCAGGCTGAACCCGACACGGTCGTCGATCGGCGTGGCGATTCGAAAGCCCGCACCGACCTCGAATGCGCCCGTCGCCTCCTCGTCCGGGTTGATGGTCTTGGGGAGCTTCGCCTGCACGTAGTACCGGCCGTACGCCATGATGCCCGCGCCGATTTCGTGGTCACTGTCGAAGTTCACCGCAGCCTGGCCGCCCGCATAGAAGCCGGTGAGGTCGTAGCTGGGCTTCACGTCCACGCCGATCTCGTCGGCGCTGGTATCGACGCCGAAGCTCTGGGCGTGCATGCCGAAGTCGCCCTTGATGATGACGATCTCCTCGCCCACCTTGGCGGGGCCCGTCGCATCGAAGCTGCTGCTCGGCGTGTCCGATGGCGGCGCGTTCGTCGAGTACGACGGTGACGACATCACCGGCGCCTGCGTCGAGCCGCCGCCCATCAAGCCGAGCTCCTGGAGCTCCTTCTCGTAAGGCTGGTAGGCGACGTCGAACTCCTTCTTCCAGGCCGACTTCTGATCGGCCGACGCGAGGCTCTCGGACTGGATGCTGAGGAGATCGTTGAGCTTGTTCCGATCCTCGGTGTACCTCGTCCTGAGGAGCTCGAGCTTCTCGCGGCGGCGCTGCTCGGCCTCGAGCACGTCACGCCAATCCTTGATGCGTCCGTTCGCCTCGTCGGCGAAGTCGCCGTCGGGCCGCGCGTCGCGCACAGCCTCCCATTTCGAGATCTTGTTGGTGGTCGCGCTGCTCGTGTCCTTCTCGGTGCGGATCGCGTCGTCGACGAGCTTCAAGTAGCTGCTGTCCACGTTGCGGAAGCTCGCGTTGCCGAGGCTGAGCTCGGCCAGATCGGGGACGACAACCTGCCCGAGCGGTCCGATGCCCGACGCAAAGCCGGCGGCGTTCAGCACTTCGCCCTTGTTGCTCTTGGTCAGCGGGGCGAGCCCCAGCTGCAGGACGGCTCCGCAGCTCGTACCGAGAGGGTCGGTGGCGCACGCCTCGACGTTGCCGGAGCCGCGGATGTTGCGCTTCGACTCCTGGCGCGAGACGCCGCCGCCGGCCGATCCCACCTCGACGCTCGCGCCCGCCTTGCCCGCCGCGTGAGCGTCGAGGCTGTACGCGCCGACGGTGATCGTGCGAACGAAGTGGGTCGCTCCCTCGCAGTCGCCGCTGAACTTCTTGGGCGTCTCTTTCGCGATGCGCTGGCCGACGGCGATGTAATCGAGCTCGAGGCTCGAGCCGAGCCCGAGCTCGCCCTTCAGCGACGCGGCGCCGAGCGGGAGCCGCGCGTAGAGCTCGCTGAGATCCGACATGACGAGCTTGTCACGAGCCGGCGTCACGCTGGTCATCTCGTAGATGGAGTCGGCCGTCGTCGCCCGGCACGAGCTCAGCACCTTGAGGTTGCAACCGACGTAGCTGACGAAGACGACGCCCCGCTGGCTCGCCGAGTCGAAGTCGATCTTGGCCGTTCCCGGCCACTCGACGATGAGCGGGTTCAGCGGATCCTTGGCGACCTTGCAGGTCGCTTGCTGCGTCTCCGCGTTCTCGACGGTGGGCGTCTCGGTGATGAGCTGCTTGTTCGGGCAGCCGAGGAGGAGCGCCGAGACCGAGGTGGTGAAGAGGACCGTGATGAGCTTCTTCCCGTGGGCGACGATGGATGACATTCGAGCCGGGACCTCCAAAGTGACGTGCTCGTCGCACGTATGGACAGTCCCTTATACATCAGGGAGAACCTTCCACGGCAGGAGCCTTCTTCGGAGACCTCGCCTCGAGAGAGAAGCTCAGCCCTTCTCGCGCGGCGACGGTGTGGGGAAAGATGGCGCGCGCCCGCTTCACGATGTCGGCGACGCCTTCGTCGCTCCGCGTCGGGTCATGGTGAAACAGAGCGAGCGTCTTTACGCCTGCCGCGCGCGCGACGGCGGCGCCGGCCTCGTAGGTGGAGTGACCCCAGCCCTTTCGGCTCGGGCCGACCTTGCCGGCATATTCCTCCGGGGTGTACTGCGCGTCGTAGACGAGGACGTCCGCGCCGCGCGACAGCGCCACCAAGGTGGCGTCGATCTCGCCTTCACGGTGCTCGGTGTCGGTGGCGTACACCACGCTGCGCCCGCCGTACGACACGCGGTAGGCGAGCACGGGGTCCGGGTGGTTCAGCTTCGCGAAGGTGACGCGGAGCGCCCCGACGTCCGCGATGCCGTGGTCGGTCAGCTCCAGCGTCGTCACCTTCGAGCCGATCTTGTCGAAGTCGACCGGAAACATCGGCGCGCTCATCTGCCGCCTCAGCACCTCGCGGAGCGGCGTCCCGCTCGGGCCGGCGCCGATCGTGATCTCGACCCCGGGCATGTACAGCGGCGTGAAGAATGGCATCCCCATCACGTGATCCCAGTGCACGTGCGACAAGAAGATCGTCACGCTCCGGTGCTCACACGACCGCGTGAGCTTTTCGCCGAGCGCACGCAGTCCGCTGCCGGCGTCGAGGATGAGGCGGGTGCCTCCGCCGGTCACCTCGAGACAGGACGTGTTGCCTCCAACCATCGCCGTATCCGCACCCGGGCTCGGGATGCTCCCGCGGACACCCCAGAACGTGAGCTCGAGCGCATCGTCGTTTCGCATGAATCCTCCTGCTCGGTCCTTCAGCAGGGAACGTGCCGCTCGCTACGCCCGCGATTTCAGGTCGCTCTCGACGATCTCACCGAAAGAGGTGCACCAAACTCGCTCGCGGTGCCTCGTAGCGGTGCATCCGGTTGACGTACACTTCCGCACCGGAGACATTGCAGCGGTGTCCGGCGAGAGCGATGGAAAGGGCGATGCCGTTCGGGGCACGCAAGATCCCGCCCTACAAGAGCGTGCGAACGCGCTCGTCGGCAAGGTCATCGCCGACCGCTACCGGATCCACAACGTCCTCGCGACGGGCGGGATGGGCGTCGTCTACACCGGCGAGCACGTCCACATGCGCAAGCGGGTGGCCATCAAGGTGTTGCACCCCGACACCGAGGGCTTGCCCGGCCTCGTAGCTCGCTTCGAGCGCGAGGCGATCGTCGGCGCGCACGTCGAGCACAAGAACGTCGCCTCGGCGCGCGACTTCGGAAAGATGGAGGACGGCTCGCACTACCTCGTGCTCGAGTTCGTCCGCGGCATCACCCTCCGGCAGATCCTCCGTCACGGGCGCATGCCGCTCGCCCGGGTGATCCGGATCGCCAAGCAGCTCCTCGTCGCGCTGTCGAAGATCCACGCCAAAGGGATCGTGCACCGCGACATCAACCCGCGGAACGTGATGGTCATCCCCGGACCGAAGGACCTGGTGAAGCTGATCGACTTCGGCTTCGCCAAGGTGCCGGTCGAGAAGTTCAATGCCATGAGCTTCCAGAAGGGAGCCGTCGTCGCGCCCAGCCAGATCACCGGCGACGGGATCATCTTCGGGACCATCGGGTACCTCGCGCCCGAGGCCGCGCTCGGCATGCGGCACGTCGATCACCGGAGCGACCTCTACGCCGTCGGCGCGATCTTGTACGAGATGCTCTCGGGCGTCCCTCCGTTCGAGGCAGAAAACCAGGCCGCGCTCTTCCTTCAACACCGCACCGAGCCGGTGCCGCGGATGCAGGAGAACGACGGCATCTCGGTGCCGCCGCCGCTCGAAGCGATCGCCCACAAGCTGCTCGCCAAGACGCCGCCCGAGCGGTTCCAGAAAGCCGAGGAGGTCATCCGCGCGCTCGACGCAGCAGCCGCGGATCTCGACGGCGACACGTTGATGGTCGACGTCGTCGAAGCCGAGCCCATCTCGCTGAGCGTGGCGGGCGCGCAGCCTCCGCGCAGCCTGCCGCGGTACGAAGACGTGGCCGAGGGCACGCCCAAGCCGTCGGTCGACTTCGACGCCACGACGGACGAAAAAGGGACGCCGCCGGCGATCGAAGCGCCGCCTCCTGCGACGCGGTCGCCCAAGGCGGCGCCCAAGGAGAAGGGTGGCTCGTCCTGGCTCTTCGTGCTCGCGTTCCTCGCGCTCGGCGGCGCCGGTGTGTTCTTCGCATACCGCTCGGGGGTGTTCGGGAGCTCGGCAACGAGCCCGACGGCCGGGAGCACACGACCTGCTGTAACGGCCCAACCTTCGGCGCCCACGACGACGGCCGAGCCGGCGAAGTCCGCCGCAGCCTCGGCGACGACGCCGCCGCCCCTGCCGAAGCCGACGGTCACCGCCGTCGCGGGCCTCGACACCGAAGCCTGGAAGCGCATCGTCAAGCAGGCCCCTGCGACGCGCGACTTCGCCAAAGCGAGCGAGGGCGTTCGCGCGCTCGCCGAGCTGGATCCCACGTCGCTCGCCGGTGCCGACATGCGTGCCGCGGTCGTCGAGGTCGTCGTGACAGCAGCCGCCGATCGGGCCCAAGGGGCCGTACTCACCAAAGCCCTCGCGGAGCGGTTCGGCCCCGACGGCGTCGACGTCCTCTACGATCTGGTCGCGACCCGCGGCGGATCGCAGGCCGCGATCTTGGCCACCCCGTTCCTCCAGAACCAAGAGGTCCGAGCTCGTGGGACCGAGGCCCTGCGCGTGGCGCTCGAGCTTCGCGACGCCAAGTGCGAGGACAAACCGAGCGTTCTCGACAAGGTCCGCCAGCACGGCGACGAGCGCTCGCTCGCCATCCTCAGCGCGATGCGCTCGCCGGACTGCGACGCGAGCTCGGGCGCCTGCTGCATGCGCGAGAACCCGGCGGTCGAGACTGCTGCGCGCGAGCTTCAGGACCGCCTGAAGAACAAGTAGTCGGGCGGCGCCCCATCCCGCCCCCTGAGGCGGCGAGGGCGCTATCCCCGACGGCAGGACAGCAGCACGCAGTGCGGCTGCGCGAGGTACGGCCGCCAGAGCTCGTCGCCGTGCGCAGCTACGCCGTCCGGAGCAACGTCGGGGCTCTGCCAAAGCGGCTCGGCCAGCCCGGCGGCCGCGAGCGCCGATTCGATCGTCGGCTTGCTCCAACGGTACGCCGTGAGCTCGGGGGAAGCGATGTCCCCCATTCGAATCGAGAAGTGGATGGGGCAGCCGTCGGTGCTCGCGTCCTCGGTTCGAAGCTCGAGGCCGTACGATCTGTACGCCCCCTCGGCCGTCGCCACCTCCGGGTTCATCGCGAACGACACGAACCGTCCACCCGGCTTGAGGTTGCGCGCGACGCCCTCGAGCATCGCCCGCAGCGCATCGGCCGAGGGCCCGTAATGGAGCATGTAGACGGCGACAACGACGTCGAAAGAGCCGAGCGACTCGAGCCCGACCGCATCGCTGACCCGATATTCGATGCCGAGCGGAACCTCTCGTTCGAATCCGTTCGCGACCTCGATCATTGCCGGGGTGACGTCGACCCCGACAACACGCGCCGCGCCCGCCCGCTTGAGAGCGCGCGAATAGGTTCCGGTTCCGCAAGCGAGATCGAGGACGTCTTTGCCGCGGACGTCGCCGACGAGACGCAGCACCGAGTAGGCCTCGACGTACCGGCGGATCGGCAGGAGCTGAAAGCTCATGTCGTAATCGTTCGCGATGCTCTCGTATCCGTTGCCCATGGTGTCCTCCGCGTCGTTCGTTCCAGTTTCTCGATGACCTCGCCGGCGGCCCGAAAGCCCGACAGCGCCGCTGCTCCCGCGTGCTCTCCCGGCGGCCCCGCCGATGTGCCGATCACGAAGACGTCGCGACCGGCGTCGTAGCTGGGCGGCTTTGGCGTCGCCGGTGGCAGCACGTGCGCGCTGGGGCGGGGCCGGAGCCCGAACCTCTCTTGGTAGGCGTCCGGCGAAATGACGTTCGCTCGGCGAATCGCCCTTGCGAAGCGCGGCTCGACCTCTGCGAGGGTCCTGCTGACGTGCTCCGTCAGCGCACGCTGCCGATGGGCCGGAGGGTCGGTATCGCCGCGCGCCATCGGGACGAACACGGTCACGGTGCGATTGCCGTCACGGATGGGAAGGTCGGACGAGAACGCGTGGAAGCTCGGCCGCTCGACGCGCTCACCAGCATCCAGCGCGCGCAACATTCCAAGCACTTTGGGCGCAAACCAATCGACGGTGTGGTAGCCGGCGGGAACGGCGTCGGCGCGCACCACGAGGAGGACCGTCGCTACGTCGAGGCCGGGCTTTGGCTGCGACGCGCCGGGAGGTCGCAGGCCTTCGCTGGTCATGACAGCGCGAGCTCGAATGTCCCCATGCGAGGTCCGGACGGCGTGCGCGCCGTCGACCGCGATCGCCTGCAGGAACCGACGCCCCAACAGCAGCTTGCCCCCGAGCACAGTGAACCGCGCGACCATTTGCTCGATCAGGACGCGCGGGCCACCCACCGGCGTCGAGCTCTTGTCGTAGCCGTACGCGAGCTCCTTCGAGAAGTCGGCTCGCACCGCGGAGAGCCCGACGTCGTCGGGCGACCGCACCAACGCGAACGCAGGAAGGCACGCGACATCGGCCAGCCACGGATCCGAAATGTGGCGGTCGATGAGCTCGCCGAGAGTCTCGACGTGCCGGGCTCCGTAGATCGCTCGGACGACCGCCGGTGTACGGAGCACGAGCTGCGCCACCGTCCCTCTTGCGGGAGGTAGCTCCAGCGGATGGTCGGCGAAGTGAAAGCGAGCGCGTGGGTGGTGGAAGGCTGCGTCGACACCGAGCTCCCGGAGCATCCTCGGAAACCCCGTCCCGAAGTCGTTGCAGCCGATCGAAAACTCGTAGCCGTCCTCCTCGACGGTCGCGCACAAGCCGCCCGCGCGCTCGGAACGCTCGACCACGACGGTGCTGAGCCCTGCTCGCTGCATTCGGAGCGCAGCTGTCAGCCCGGCGATCCCTGCGCCGACCACGACCACGTCGACGTTCATCGCGCCACCGGCGCGCCGATCAAGTAGGTGATCGTGGGAGCAAAGACGTTCTTTCGAATGCGGCCGACCCTCCATTCGTAGTCCTCGCCCCCCAGGTCCGCCGTCAGCGCCTCGAGCTCCTTCGGCGTGTAGCTGCGCAGACTCGAGACGATGCCGTCCCAAAGGTTCGCGAGCGGGAGGACAGGCAACAGGTACGTCAGCGCAAGCCGCTTCCAGGTGAGCGGTCGCATCCAAGGCGTGGTCACCAGCATTGCGAACGGGACGACGCATGCGGCCAGGCAGCTCGCGACCGACCGCTCGGTCATTTCGAAGACGGCGATCGGAACCCCGGCGCGGCAGGCGTCGCCGAGGACCCGCCGCGCGTCGGTCGGGGCAAAGTGATGAAACCCGGTGAACATGGTGCGAGCGCCGGCGAGCTCGGCGGGCACCTCGGCTGCGTCGACGGCGCGGTCCAAGTAGGTGAGCGCCGGATCCGCGCGCCGCTCGATCTCCTGCAGCGCGCCCCGGTGAACGTGCTTGTCGGTGAACATGACTTCGAGATCGGGCACGCCGGCGGCGCGCACCGCCTCGGCGAGCGTGGTCCAGGGGCCGGTCGCGCCGGAGCAGAGGTCGACGACGCGGTTCGTTCGGGTCTCGGCGAGAAGCGCCGCCAAGAGCGGCGCGACGGGATCGTAGAAGCCGAAGCGTCGCGTACCGAACTGAAGCGTATCGATGAGAAGCTCACGTACCGCGGCAGGGACCGCGGGCTGCTCGCCGATCTCGAACAGGTGAAGTCGGCCCATCACCCGACCTCGCGAAGACCGGCCTCGGCGACCAGCTCGCGCAAGACGGTGCCCGAGTAGTCGTCTCGCGCCTGGAGGTAGACGCAGTTCTGGTGGACGACCGTCCCGAGGCGCTGCTTCTCGACATCGGCGCCCATCCCGAGCCGGAGCTCGCGCGCACCCGTCTCGCGGGCGCGCAGCCAGGCGTGGTACAGCACTTGGCGGTACGCCCCGTGGTCGACGACGTACCGATAGTCGAGGCCGCACAGAAACCCGGCGTACACGTCGCCATGGCGGTACGACGCGAAGAAGGCGACCGGTTTGTTGTCGCTGGGGCCGCCCGCGCTCGGATCCAGGCGGAGCGTGACGATTTCCCAGGACGGGCTCGCGAGCAACGCCGGCAAGAGCTCCGGCGGCAAATGGAACACGTTGAGGCGCAGGTTCTTGCGCGCGACGTTTCGGTAAAGCGCGTAGAGGTGCGCGAGCTCGGCCTCGTCCAGCTCGCCGCTCCGGACGACGCGCCGCTCGTATGCCCGGGCACGCTCGGCGTTCTGCCGTAGGTGCATGCGCCGCCGGCGGCCGAGCCGCGCCTCGTAGGCGTCGAGGTCCTCGTCCACCGCGAGCACGTGGCTCGGCAGCATCGGAGCTTTCACCAGACCGTGCTGGAGGAGGAGCTCGTCGAGCTCGGGATCGTCGGCGGGCAGGTCCCGCAGCAAGAGCACGCCGGCTCGGCTTCGCTCGTACTCGGCCTCGATCGTCTGGAGCATGCGCTCGACGGCGCCGCGCCAGTTCCGGGTGCGATCGAGGTAGAGGTGCCGGCCCTCCGAGAGCAGTGAGCCCATCATGACCGCGCGCGAGGTCAAGAAGTACGGATCACGGGCGCGTCGCTCCTCGACGGCACGCGAGACGTCGTGGCGCATGAGCATGTCGTCCTTCACGACGGCCGTGGTGAAGAGGGTCGCGAGGACGGGGGCGTCGCTCTCGTCCTTTACGATCAAGTAGCGAAAGTCCCAGTCGTGCTCCGGCCGCGCATGCTTCTCGAACACCGACTCGAGGACACGCTGCGTCTCCCAGTTGCAAAGACCGAGCGTTCCCATCGTGCGGTCCCAGGACGTTCGATCGACGTCGGCGATCGACGACGCACACTCGACGGTGAGCGGCGTGGTGATCGCCATGACCCGTGAGGTACGTGGAGCCCGCGGCGAAGGAACGACGCCGCCGAGCACGAAGGCGCGCGGGACCTCGGCCACCGGCCGCGACTCGCTGGGGAGCGCGCCGGCGAATGATTCCGACACCTGTTCGACGCTCGATCCATGCTCGGCGAGGACCGCGTGCACGTGCGTCGCGAGCGCATCGACGACGGCGTCTATCTGTTCGAGCGAATGGGCGGCGGTGAGCGTGAGCCGAATGCCGCCGCGCTTCATGGGGACCGAGGGGTACGCCGAGACGCAGACGTAGTGACCGTCCGCCAGCACGCGCTCGGCGACGTCGAAGGCCAGCCGCGGAAGCCCCAGACCAATGAAGAAGATCGGGGACACATCCTTCGACAGGAGCGGCAAACGGGCCGCCCGCATGCGCGCGCCGCAGCGCGTCCGCCGCTCGGCCAGCGCTCGCTGGCGATGGACGATCTCGTCGCTCAGGTGCAGGCGCGCCGACGCGAGCGCAGCGCCGAGCATCGGTGGCTGAAGCGGGCCCGAGAACACCATCGGACCTGCGCAGAGACGAACCCGCTCACGCTCTTCGGCGGAGGCAAAGACCAGGCATCCGCCGCCGGCGGAGAACGCTTTGTTCAACGACGTCGCGAGGACCACGCGTTCGCTCAGCGGCATCCGCGAAAGGAAGCTCCCCCGGCCGTGCACCCCGGCCCAGCTCATTCCGTGCGCATCGTCGACATAGAGGCGCACGTTCGGCGCGACCTCCAGGATCCGCTCGAGCAGCCGGACGGGCGCCAGGTCACCGAACATGCTGTACACGCCGTCGCAGGCGAACCAGACCGTTCGCTTCGTCTTCGCGAGGCGAGCGACGATCGCCTCGGCCTCGTCGAGCTCACCGTGCCTGACCACTTCGACGGTCGCACCGGCCGCACGCGCGAGCGTCGCGGCCATCTGCACGCTGTGGTGGACCTGGTGGTCCATGACGATGGCGTCCTTCTCGTTGATGAGGACCGGGAGCGCCGCGCTGTGGCCCACGCTGGTCGACGCCGTCACCAGCACGTGACCGCCGAAGAGCTCGCCGAGGATCTCCTCGAGCGGCTCGTAGAGCGGCGCCGACAGATAGCCACGCGATGCAGAGAACTGCGTCCCGAACCGATCCACCGCGTCGTGAACGGCTCGTACGAGGTCGGGGTGGTGCTCGAGCCCCAGGTACGAGCACGAGGCGAAGCTCACGACCTCGCGCCCGCCGACGGTCACGCTCCGATCACGGAGCGCGAGGTCGGTCGTCTGCTGGAAGAAGAGGCCCCGCCGGCGCGCCTCTCGGTGAACCGACTCCACGGTGGCCAGAAACTCCGATGTCTCCATGTGCCTCGCCGCTACGATTCGCATGCGCGGCTCCGGCATGTCGTTCGAACGGGGTTCGATTTCGGTTCAAGCGGGAGCCGAGAGACAACCGAGAGCAAATGCTGAAGGAGCGCTGGGGCTCCGCTCAGGCGGCGCTGAGCGACCTTCGGTAGCCTCGAGCGACGGTTCAGCGATGGAGACGATCACGGCAGCCGAGGCTTCGTCGACCGCCGAGCGTCCCGAGCGCTTCGTTCGGTTCGGCGATCACGTCCTGGACAGGCAGGACCGGGCCCTCTCTCGCGACGGGCAGCGCGTCCCGCTCCGCCCAAAGACCTACGGCTTGCTCGAGTACCTCGTGGGCCATGCGGGCCGGTTGGTCACGAAGGAGGAGCTGCTCGACGCCGTCTGGCCGGGCGTCGCCGTGAGCGACACCGTCCTCAAGGTGTGCGTTCGGGAGCTGCGCGAAGCGCTGGGCGACGATCCGCGTACCCCCACGTTCATCGCGACGAGGCACCGGGTCGGTTACGTGTTCGTGGCGTCTCTTCGAAGGGACGCAGGCTCGCACGTGCCGGGCCCGACCCCGCGCACCGCGTCGGTCTTCGTCGGTCGCGAGCGCGAGCTCGCCGCGCTCGCGCGCGCGCTCGACGCCGCGAGCGAAGGCGGGCCCGGTGCCCGCGTCGTCTTCATCAGCGGCGAGCCGGGCATGGGCAAGAGCGCCTTGGTAGAGGCCTTCGTCCGCGACGCCACCACCCGGCGCGCCGACCTAGCGTGGTGCTCGGGCGCGTGCGTCGAGCAGCACGGCTTGGGTGAGCCGCTTCACGTATTCCTCGAAGGAATGAGCGCGCTCGCGTCGGCCGAAGACGGCGTGCGCGAACGGTTGCGGGCGCTGGCCCCGGCATGGTGCAGAGAGCTGCCGGGCCTCTTCACGGACGACGAGCGCCTGGCCGCCGACGCCCTCGGCGCCAGGCGCGAGAGAATGATGCGCGAGCTGCGGGCGGCGCTCGGGGCGCTCCCCGCCGGCCGGAGCCTCGTCTGGATCTTGGAGGACATGCACTGGGCGGACCCCTCGAGCGTCGATCTCTTGCGGTACCTCGGCGGTGCGTGCCGCTACGAGCGCGTCCTCTTCATTGCGACCTTCCGCCCGTCCGCCGTTGCCGACGATGCACACCCGCTCGAGGCCTGCATGCTCGAGCTCGCCGCGCGCGGTCAGGCCATGAACCTGAGCGTGGAGCCGTTGACACGCGAAGAGGTGGGCACCTACCTCGGCGCGGTTCTCGGCGATCATGCCCTCGATCCGACCTGGTGCGATCTCCTCGCCGCACGCACCGAAGGCCACCCGCTCTTCGTCGCCAGCCTCATCCAGCTCCTCTCCACTACGGGCGGCCTGGTACGAGGCGACGATGGGCGCGTAGGGCCGGCGCTCTTGCCCGACGATCTGCTCGCCTCGGTTCCCCCAACCGTCGACGCCATGGTCGAGCGCAAGCTCGCTGCGATCGATGCCTCCTCACGCCGGACGCTGGCGCACGCCGCGGTGCAAGGCATCGAGCTCTCGTCCGACGTGCTCGCTCGGACGCTCGAGGACGATCCCGCTGTCGTCGAAGACCGCCTGGATCTTCTGTGTCGGGTTCACCGCCTCCTCATGACGCCCGACGAGCGAGCCCGAAAAGGCATGCGCGCGCTTCACTATCGATTTGCACACGCCCTCTATCGCGATGCGCTCTATGCGGGCCTGGCACCCAGCCGACGAGCCATCGTTCATCGCGAGGTAGCGCACGCGCTCTTGGAACGCCTCGAGCCCGCGGAGATCGAGGCCGCTGCCGTCAGCCTCGCGCGTCACTTCGATCTAGGAGGAGAGCCGGAGCACGCCCTCACCCATCTCGGCGTCGTCGTCGAGACCGCGGAGCGGCGAGTTGCCCTCGCCGAGGCGGACGCCGCATGCAGCGATGCCTTTCGACTCATCGATCGGCTTCCCGAGGCGAGGCGCGCTGCACCCGCGATGCGCTTCCACAAGCGGCGCGCCGGGCTCCGGACCGCCGCAAACCGTTTCCCCGAGGCCATCGAAGACTTGGCCGCCGTGCGCGCGTGGGCGCGGAGCGCGAGCGACCCCGAAGCCGAGATCGATGCGCTCCTCCAGACCTTTCGGCAGCTCGGCTACATGGGTCGGTACCAAGAGGCCGGAGAAGCGGCGGCGGAAGCGACGAGCATCGCCGATGCGCGCGGTCTCGAAACTCTGCGCTGGCAGATCGACGCGACCGTCGCTGCGCTCCGCGGTGTTCGAGGGGAGCTCGTTGCAGCCTGCAGCGGGCTGGCCGCCGCGTTCGACGGTCTCTCGCGCCGGGGCGCCAAGCCCGACCTATCGCTGATCCTGGATCGTGGCGGCTTCGAATCGATGCGCGGTCGGTACGTGGAGGCCGGACCCTGGATCGATGACGCGCTCGCCACCGCGCGACGGATAGGTGACGCCTTTCGCGTCGGGGCCGGCCTCTTCTGGCGCACGCACGCGCTCGCCAATCGAGGGCGTGCCCGAGAAGCATTCGACGCCCTCGATGAGGCAATCCGGCTGGCCGAGCGCAACGAAGCGACCTTCGTGCTCCCGCGTCTCTTTACGCTCGGGGCGTGGCTGCGACGAGAGCTCGGCGCGTTCGATGACGCAGTGGAGTGGAGCCGGCGTGCGCTTGATTTCTGCGACGCACGCATGCCCGACGGTCGAGGTCACGCGCTCCTGGGGCTGGCGATCGCAGAGGTCGGCCGCGGCCGCCTCGATGAGGCCGACGCGAGTCTGCGCGAGGTGACGGAGATCCTCGACAGCCTCGTGTTCAGCGACTGGCTCATCCGCATGCGCATGCACGGAGCTCGCGCGCGCCTGGCCCTCGCGAGCGGAGATCTGGACCGCGCCCTTGGAGCAGCGTCCGAGCTGAGAGCTCGCGCAGCCGAGCACGGCCTCGGAAAGCACGGCGGCCGCGCGAGCCTGCTCCTCGCGGAGATCCACCTGCGCCGAGGCGAGCCCGAGCGAGCGCGAGCAGAGCTCGACGCGCTCGACGAGGAGCTCGGGCGAAGCTCGTTTGCGCTCCTCGCCTGGCGCATGCACGCCCTCAGGCGAAGGGTGCTATCCGACCTCGGCGATCCAGCAGGCGCGGAGAGCGCGCGACGCGCCGGAGCCGCGGCCATCGACGCCATCGCCGCGGCTGCCCCGACCCCAATGCGAGCGCGGATCGAGGCCATGGCCCACTCCTCGGGGCTGCGGGGCCTCTAGGGGGGCGTCTTCATACTTGGGAAGTCTCCCAAAGCAATCGGGCACGGGCACGGGCACGGGCACGACTCGGGGAGAGCAGGCACGGAGAAGGTGTCGCGGACCCGAGAGCGGGGAACGAAGCAAGCGGGACGGACATGGATAAGCCCGCCGAAAAGTTGGCCGGGCTCGTCGGAGCATGCTGGTGCAGGGCATGACTCGACTCGTGCGACTTTCGGATGCGGAGTGGAGAAGCATCGAGCCGCAATTGCCGCTGCCGTCTGCCGCCGGGGGTAGG
>JBGTSH010000114.1:0-28321 GCA_041940405.1 Polyangiaceae bacterium | reverse complement strand
TGGCTCACAGAGCAGATTCAGAAGATTATAGGCAGGCTATCTGACATGGAAAAAGAATTCCCATTTACAATAACTAAAAACTTAACTGATAAAGAGTGGGTCAGTAGCAGACTAGAAGAGATAGGGGAGAGGATCTCTCACTTTGAAGATAAGTGCAGGGAGTATAATGAGCTTCTAAAAGTGCTACTTGTAAGCAAAGAGACAGGGGTGAACTGATGAGCCAGGCCATGGTCAAGATCGATCCAAAATCCATCGGTGTCGGCCAGTACCAGCACGACATCTTTCCGGCGCTGCTCTCGAAGGAGCTCGATGCTGTCGTCGAGAGCTGCGTGAATCTCGTCGGAGTCGAGCTCAACACCGCGAGCGCGCCGCTCCTCGCCCGGGTGTCGGGCATCGGTCCGACGATCGCCAAGCGGATCGTCACGCACCGCGACCAAAAAGGCGCGTTCCGATCGCGCGCCGGCCTTCGGGAAGTGGCCGGCGTCGGCCCGAAGACGTTCGAGCAATGCGCAGGCTTCTTGCGAATCCAGGGCGCCGAGAACCCGCTCGACGCGAGCGGCGTCCACCCCGAGCGCTACGGGACCGTCGAGAAGATCGCCGCGGACCTCGGCGTGCCCGTGCACGCCCTCATCGGCGACGCCTCGAAGGTGAAGGCGGTGAACGTCGAGAAGTACGTCGAGGCAGGCGACGGAAAGCTCGACCGACTCGGTGAAGCGACGCTCCGCGACATCCTGGCCGAGCTCGTCAAACCCGGCCGGGACCCACGCAAGACGTTCGAGCCACCCAAGTTCCGCGATGACGTACGCACGATGGAGGATTTGAAGGCGGGCATGGTCCTCGAAGGCGTCGTGACCAACGTCACCGCCTTCGGAGCGTTCGTCGACGTCGGCGTCCACCAGGATGGCCTCGTCCACGTCTCGCAGCTCGCGGACCGATTCGTGAAGACGCCGAGCGATGTCGTGAAGGTCGGCGACAAGATCACCGTACGGGTGGTCGAGGTGGACCTCGTGAGGAAGCGGATCGGGCTCAGCGCGAAGAAAGAGGGCGCGGGAGCGAGCGCGGGCGCGAGAGGGAGCGCGGGCGCGGGACCGGGCGAGGGCGTGAGGAGGAAGCCGCCGGTGCGAGAGGCGATGCCCGCGAAGCAGAGCGACGCCAGGATGCAGGGCGATTTGAAGCACAACCCGTTTGCGGCGTTGAAGAAGCGGTAGGTGCACCAATGGCGGGCGCGGCGGCGCCCGCGCCTGGACGCGCCCGCGTCCACCCTCTCTTTTTCATCACAACAGCGATGTCAGCAGGAAGAACCTCCGCGCCCGGGATGTTCGGTGGGGACCGCGAGAGGAGCGAGCATGTCTTACGCTGCCGGGGTGCTGACCAGGCTGATGCCGTGGGCCACCGTCGTCGGGCTTCTGGGTTGCGGCCACAGCGCCGCGCTCGACGCGCCCGCAGCTCCGGATGACGATCCAAAGCCGGTGGCGACGAGCCCAGCGGCTGCAGATCACGTGGTCGCGATCGGTCCCGACGCCGACAAGACCGACGTGTCCAGCGCAGTCGGCAAGCCCGCTCCGGCGTGGGAGACGACGACCTGGTTCAACTCCTCGCCGCTCGCGGTCGCCGACCTACGCGGCAAGGTGGTGCTCGTTCGCTGGTTCATGTCGTCCGAGTGCCCGTACTGCAGCAAGACGGCGCCGAGCCTGGTGAAGCTCGACGATGCGTATGCGAAGAAGGGCCTCTCGATCGTCGGGATGTACCACCACAAGAGCGAAAGCCCGATGGTGATCGACGACGTGAAGGAGCTCGTCCTCGACCATTACAAGTTCAAGTTCCCCGTGGCGATCGACGAAGGCTGGAAGACGCTGAAGAGCTGGTGGCTCACGGCGCATCCCGACAGCTGGACAAGCGTCAGCTTCGTCATCGACAAGAAGGGCACGATCCGCTTCGTGCACCTCGGCGGCGAGTACCCGCCGGAGAGCGCCGACTACAGGCAAATGGAGAAATGGATCCAAGAGCTCTTGGCGGAGCCCGCTTAGAGGTTCGTACAAGCACCCGTACCGTCCCCATCCAAGTCGACGCACGGCACGCACTTGAAGCCGTCCGAGCAATTGGACTGCGAGACGGGCAGCGCGTCGACGATCGGAATGCACTCGGGCAAGCATCCGCCCTCCGATCCGAGGCCGAGCGATTGAATCAGCGCGCCGGTCTCGCACTCGACGGGATTGAAGGGAACGCCGACGAGATGAGCGTCGAGGATCTGGCTCGGGACGCAGACCGAGCCGAGGGCACCGAGGCCTTCGCACTCTTCTTCGTCGAGCTTGTCGGCGCCTTCGCCGGCGAAGCTGGACGGTACGCAGGTGCCGCCTCCCTTGTCGATGCAACATGACGGAAGTGTCTTTGCGGGTTGCGTGGGACCGGGATCGCAGGAGATGTCGCACGCGCCGCTGTCCGTTCCGTCAAAGGGATCGAAGCAGGGCACGCAGAGCTCGCCGGCGGCGCAGACGTCCTGTGAGAGCAGCTGTGCCTTGTAGGCGACGGCGGGCAAGCACACCGAGAGGCAGCGGCCCTCGCCGCCACCAAACGCGGCGCACGTCGGCGCTGTGGCGAGCCCTCCGCGTTCGATGAGCCGGTCGGGGACGCACAGCGCGTCGCCGGCGCATTCGGCGAGGGATCCTTTCTGATCCGCCGGGACCAGGCCCGAAGGCACGCAATGACCACCGGTCGTGCAGACGCTCTCGGGGCAGGCGGGCAGCGACTCCGGATCGATCACCGGCTGTCCGCCGCACGTCGTCTCGAGGTCGTACTCGCAGGTCGACGGGTCGTCGCAGGAGGCGGCCGTCGGGTTGTTCTGGCCGCTGCCGCTCCCGTTGCCGTTGCCGTCACCATCGCCGTCCTCGAGCTCGTCAGGGATGTCGTAATCGGGGCCGATGCCCGGCGGCAGAAGCGGTGCGCTCTCGGCGCAGGCGACGGCGGTGACGAGCGAGGCGACTCCAAACAGCGTGCGGCGAGTAGGGCGCATGGCGGCGAATCGCGCAGTGCACCGGCCGCGCCATGCAGGCGTTAAGCGTGCGCGGAGCGTGTGCCGAAAGAGGCGACGTTGCGCGGCGCTCGATGGATTTCGCACGTCGCGTGTGGTGGACGCGAAGTTGCGCCGTTAACGCTAGAGATTGCGCGATCCACGAGTGGCGCTCGGATGGCCCGGGGGTAGGCTGCGCGCGAGGCGAAATGAGCGAACATTGGACGCGATGGGCGACGATCGAAGGCTCGGCGAAGACGTTCCCGCAAACGGTCGCAGTGGGGCCGCACGAATGGACCGCCGACGAGCCGGTAGAGAAAGGTGGGACCGACACCGGTCCTGAGCCGTTCGAGATCCTCTCGTCGGCGCTCGGCGCGTGCACGTCCCTCACCCTCGGCATCTACGCTCGGAACAAGGGCCTGCCGCTCGATCACGTCCGCGTCAGGGTTCGTCACGGAAAGGTGCCGGCGCCGGAGGGTATGGGCACCGTCGATGTGCTCGAGCGCGAGATCGAGCTGAGCGGCGAGCTGAGCGATGACCAGCGCAAGCGCCTCCTCGAGATTGCGGAGAAGTGCCCGGTGCACAAGGCACTGACCCGCGGTCTCTCGGTCCGGAGCAAGCTCGTATGAGCGTCTTTCCGACCAACGAGCCGGAGTGCACGAAGGCGCGAGAAGCCACGGTCGAGACGGTCATCGAGGCGAAGCCCCGCAAGATCGACGGCTTCGAGGTGGGGCGCGCGCTGCCCGCGATCGCGCGGCGGCACTTGGGGCCCTTCGTGTTCTTCGATCACATGGGCCCGGCGGAGCTCGAGCCCGGGCACGGGATGGACGTACGGCCGCATCCGCACATCGGGCTCTCTACCGTCACCTACCTCTTCGAGGGCGAGATCGTTCACAAGGACAGCCTGGGTGTCGTGCAATCGATTCGTCCCGGAGCGGTCAATTGGATGACCGCTGGTCGAGGCATCGTGCACTCGGAGCGCACGTCGGCCGAGCTTCGCAAGAGCGGCTCGCCGCTTCACGGGTTGCAGCTCTGGGTCGCGCTCATGAAGGAGCACGAGGAGACCGAGCCGGCGTTCCAGCACTGCGCCGCCGCGGACCTTCCGGAGCTCTCGGTCGGCGGCGCTGTCGTACGCGTGCTCGCGGGCAGCGCGTTCGGCGCGACGTCACCGGTGAAGACGCTCTCGCCTCTCTTCTACGTCGAAGCCAAGTTGCGCGCCGGTGATCGCATCTCGCTGCCGACCGATCACGAAGAGCGCGGCGTCTACGTCGTCGAGGGCGCGCTCGGCTGCGGCCCCGATCGGATCGAGAAGCGCCGCCTGGTCGTCTTCCAGCCCGGCGCCGACGTGACGCTCACCGCTGCGAGCGCTGCGCGTATCGTCATGCTGGGCGGCGCCCCACCGGACGGACCGCGCCACATCTGGTGGAACTTCGTCTCGAGCTCCAAAGAGCGCATCGAGCAGGCGAAGCTCGAGTGGCAGGCTCTGTTTTCTGATTCGCGCCCTGACGGGCGCGAATTGCGCTTCGCCGAGGTCGCCGGCGAGACAGAGTGGATCCCGCTTCCGGAGCGGTGACGCTCACGCCCCGGCGACGCTCACCCCATCGAGCACCAGCGCCGGCGTCAGCGTCGACGAGTACGGGTAAGGATCGTTGCCGACGGCGATGAGCTTCTTCCAGAGCTCTTTCTGGTTGCCGGAGATGTTCATCTCGGCGAGCGGCGTCGTGCGCGCGCCCTTCTCGATGCGGAAGCCCTGGATGCCGAGCGAGTAGTCGCCCGTGGTGCCGTTGGAGTTGCCGCCCAAGAACCCGGTGATGAGGATGCCGTCTTTGATGTCTGCGAGGAGCTCTTCCAGGTTCTTCTTACCGAGCGCGAAGACGAGGTTCGAAGAGCCGCCGGTGGTCGGGGCGACGCCGAGCTTTCGGCCGTAGTAGACGTTGATGTAGTAGTTCTTGAGGACGCCCGCTTCGATGATCGGCATCTTCTTCGAGGCGATGCCTTCGCCGTCGTAGAGGCGCGAGCCGAAGCCTTTGACGAGGTGCGGATCGTCGGTGATCGAGAGCAGCTTGCTCGCGACCTGTTTTCCGATCTGACCCTCGAGGAACGACTGCTTCTGCTGCAGCGATCCGCCCGACAGCGGGCCGGTGAGCGCGCGGATGAGGCGACCTGCGACGCGGTTCTCGACGACGATTGGGACGACGGCGCTGCCGATCTTCTGGGCGCCGACCGAGGCGAAGGCGCGCTCGCTGGCGATGCGACCGACGTCTGCTGCTCCGGGGATCTCGGCGAAGAAGCGCGAGCCGCCGAACATGCTCCCCTCCGGCCGGCGGCCGTCGGGATCTTTGACCGTGGTGCTCGCGCCCAGCCAGTACGAGGTGCTCTCGTTCTCGCCCTCGAAGCCGTTCGAGGTGACCTTGGCGCTCTCCGACCGCGAGTCCGAGACGCTGGTCTCGACGCTCAGGATTTCGCCTTTGCCCTTCACGCTGCGCGCGGCGTCCTCGATCTCGGCGGCGAGCTTGCGGCGCGCGTCCGCCGTCACCTCGCCGTACTTGGGATCCGAGATCTGCAGATCGAGCTTCGCGCGGCCCTCGTAGAGCTTGGGATCGGGCAGCCGCCGGTTTTCGTCCTTGGCCAAGGTGCGGGCCATTGCGATCGACTCCTCGACGAACTTGTGGAGCGCGTCGGGGCGAAGGTCGCTCGTGGAGACGACCGAGTACCGCTGATCGACGTAGAGCGAGATCGAGAGGCCGCGGGTCGTCGCTTCGCTCACCTTCTCGACCTTGCCGTCGCGCCAGCCGATCTCGACGTCGCGCGACTTGTAGGCATTGGCGGACGCTTCTTGGGCGCCCTTCTTCATTGCGAGGGCGACTGCGTCTTTGGCTGCGTTGAGAAGATCGCTCACGACTTCTTACCCCCGACGGTGATCGAGCTGACGCGTACGGTCGGCATGCCTTGCGAGACCGGCACGCTCTGGCCGTCCTTGCCGCAGGTCCAGCCGCCCTCGTCGATGACGAGGTCGTCACTGACCATGTCGATCTTCTCCAGGACCTTCGGGCCGTTGCCGATGATGTTCACGTCCTTGATCGGACGCGTGAGCTTGCCGTCTTCGATCAAGTAACCGTTCTTCACGTAGAAGGTGAAGTCGCCCGCTCCGATCTTCACCTGGCCGTTGGAGAAGTTGGAGCAGTAGATGCCCTTCTTCACGCTGGCGATAATCTCCTCCTTCTTGTGCGGCCCCGGGAGCATGTACGTCGCGCGCATGCGGGGCATCGGGACGTGCTTGTAGCTCTCTCGGCGGCCGCTGCCGGTCGGTTTGACGCCGTAGTGCTTGGCCGAGATCTCGTCGTGGAGGAACGTGGTGAGGACGCCGCCCTCGACCAGGTTGGTCTTGCCGGCGACGTTGCCTTCATCGTCGACGTTGATCGCTCCGCGCGCGCGGTCGATCGTGCCGTCGTCGACGATGTTCACGAACGGCTTGGCGATCGATTTGCCGATCTTGTCGGCGTAGATCGTCGTGTTCTTGCGGGCGAAGTCCGCCTCCATCCCGTGGCCGATGGCCTCGTGAAGGAGGATGCCCGAGGAGCCTGCGGCCATGACGACGGGGAGCTCGCCTGCGGGCGCGGGCGCCGCCTCGAAGAGGATCGTGGTGCGCGCGACGGCTTCTTTCACGACGCGATCGAGCCGTTCATCGGAGTAGAACGACATGTCTTCGCGGCCGGCGACGTTGTAGCCGTTGGTCTCGCGCTGACCGTTCTGCTCGGCGGTGCACGAGAGCCACAGCTGCGTCATCGGCTGCACGTCTTCGACCAGGCGGCCCTGCGAGTCGGCGATGAGCACCGCGCCCCACTCGTCGGCCATGCCGGTCGACACCTTCTTGATGCGCGCGTCGGCGGCGAGCGCGCGCTCGTTCATCCGCTTGATGATCGGAAGCTTCTGCTCCGGCTTCACGTCCTCCCAGCTCTGCTTGAGCTCGTACCGCGAGGGGAACGCAGCGTGCTCGCCCGGATCGCTGCGGAACGCGGTCGGGACGTCGCGGCTCGGGCCGTCGGCGATCGCCGCCGCCGTCGCCGCCGCGTTTCTGAGGGACTCGAGCGTCAGATCTTCGGTGTAGCCGTACCCCGTCTGATCGCCCTTTACGACGCGGACGCCCGCGCCGAGCTCGACCCAGGCGAACGCGCGGTTTACCTCACCGTCCTCGAGCGCCATCGTGTGGCCCACGCGGTGCTGGATGAACACGTCGGCGTGATCGCCCCCCTTGGCCATGGCCTTGGCGAGCGTCTCGCGGATCATCTTTTCGTCGATCCCGAAGCGCGAAAAATACCGGATGGTGGCCGGCTTCGCGTTGTTCGGAGTGCCTGGCGTGGTGTTTTGGGGCGTGGCCATGGGCGTTTCGACACTAGGCGTACACCCGATGAGGGCGCCAAGCGAGGACACTGCACCGATTTGGAGGACGTGACGGCGTTGCATGCGGCGAGCTTAACCCTCGGAGGTGTTGCGATCTTCCCCGTATCCTCGTTCCGTGCCCGGCGTTTCGGCCATCGTCGCGTTTTCGCTCACTCTCGGGCTCGCCCGAAGCGTGCGGCGAGGTCCGGCGCTCCTCTTTGCGGCGCTCTGCGCGCTCGTCCCGGGCAGCGCGCAGGCAACCTACTCGATCGTCGCGGTCGACACGCGCGACGGGACCATGGGGGCCGCCGTGGCGTCCTGCGTCGATCTCGAGACCGTCGAGCGCGTCTACGGCGTGGTGCCCGGCAAGGGCGCGCTCGTCACGCAGTCGTATTTGAAGGACGGCGCCAATGCCGAGGGTCTCGCTCTCCTCGCCGGCGGAACGCCGCCGAACGACGTGCTTCTGGCCTTGCTCGATCCTACCTACGACCCCGAGTACGAGCTGCGTCAGTATGCGGTGGTCGACGTGGCCGGCGATCTCGCCGCGTACACCGGGCCTGGCGCCCTCGCGTACGCGAACATGGAGACGTTCGAGGTCGACGGTTACGTCGTCTCGATCCAAGGCAACATCCTCACCGGACCCAGCGTCATCGACGGCGCCCGCTCGGCGTTCGAAGCCGGCGGATGCGATCTCGCCGATCGGCTCATGCGTTCGCTCGAAGCGGCGGGGCGCTCCGGCCAGGGAGACAACCGTTGCGCCGTTGACGGTGTCCCCGCCAAAAGCATGACGCTCGACGTCGATCCGCCCGGCTCGCCGGCCGGAAGCTTCCTTCGCCTCGCGCACGAGAGTCCGGGCGACCCTCCCCGAGATGACCCGACGGTCACGATTCGCGCTTCGTTCGACACCTGGCGCAGCGCGCACCCTTGCCCGGCAGTCGACCCGCCGATGGGCGGCGGCCCTGGCTCGTTCTCGCCGAGTGACACAGAGCGGCCGAACGAGGCTCGGAGCGACGGTTGTCTCGTTGCGTCATCTCCGCCATCGAACGCGGCCTCATGGCCGATCGCCTCGATATTCCTCGCCGTTCTGCTTCTGATGAGGCGTCGTCGCTGACCGAAAGATGGTCCCGACATGACCAAGTCCTGACAGAGCCGAAACTAGGCTCCGATCAGGATGTCCAGCGCCGCGCCCAACGCAGCCCCCTCGCAGCAAGTCACCGCCAACACGACGGTGAGCGATCGCAGCTTCAACCCGCGATCGATCCCGTTCTTCGTCATCCACGCGCTCGCCGTCGCCGGCGTCGTGTGGCTCGGCTGGTCGTGGTCGGGGCTCCTGCTCGCGGTCGCCCTCTATTACGTGCGGATGTTCGGCGTGACCGGCGGCTACCACCGCTACTTCTCGCACAAGTCGTTCAAGACGAGCCGCTTCATGCAGTTCATGCTGGCGCTCCTCGCGACGTCGAGCGCACAGAAGGGCGTGATCTGGTGGGCCTCGCATCACAGGCATCACCACAAGCACTCGGATCAGATGGGCGACGTGCACTCGGCCAAGCTCGACGGCTTCTGGTGGAGCCATGTCGGCTGGATCCTGAGCGACAAGTTCGAGACGACGGACGAAGCAAAGGTCAAAGACCTCACCCGGTACCCCGAGCTGATGTGGCTCGAGAAGTACTACCTCGTTCCGCCGACGGTCCTCGGCGTCGGGCTCTTCCTCGCCGGCGGATGGTGGGCGCTCGTCTGGGGTCTCTTCGTGTCGACGACGCTTCTGTGGCACGGCACGTTCACGATCAACTCGCTGACGCACGTGTGGGGCTCGACTCGGTACAAGACGACCGACAACAGCCGCAACAACCTCCTCCTCGCGCTCATCACGATGGGCGAGGGCTGGCACAACAACCACCACTACTACCAGCGGTCGGCTCGCCAGGGCTTCTTCTGGTACGAGATCGATCTCACGTACTACGTGCTCCGCGCGATGGCGGCGGTCGGCCTGATCTGGGACCTGGTCAAGGTCCCGCGCGAGGTGCGCGACGCTCACCTCGTCGAAGAAGCGTCCGCGACGCCCTCGTCCCGTCCGCGAGCCACGACGGTCGCCGCAGCCACCGCCGCGGCGAGCGTCGTCGCGCGCTGACCCTCACACGGTCAAGCAGCCAGCTTCGCGGGGTCCCTCACGCCGCGAAGCTGGACGCGATGCTCCTCGAGGAGGGCTCGCACGGCGCGCGGAATGGGCGCAGCGAGCGCTCGCTCGTATGCCTGGAGCAGCGTCGCGATCGGATCCACGCCCCCGCGTGCGAGCGGGATGCGCGATGACGTAGGAGCGACGTCGAGCGCCTCGAAGACGAGCGCGACCTCGCGCGAGCAACGCTTGGCCATCGCCCAGCGCTCGAGGTGTGCCGGCGACTCGCGCCGCGCAGCGAGCACCTCGAGCTTCGCGATCGAAACGCGAAGCGCCAACAACAGGTCCGACAGCACGTCGTCCGGAAGTTGGGGGTTCGGGGCCATGAGGCATCGGATAGCGAGATCCGTACCAGCGCCCTCGGCGCCGCGACGCCGCGACGGGCGCTGTCGCGTGCGAGGCATCTCGCCTCGAGAGCGCGTGGCGCCTCAGCGCAATGTGGACTTTTCCACAGGAATTCCCTGTTTCCCTCAATGCGCACAGGCGTATCGTCAGCGCACATGGCCTCACCCGAGGACACTCGCGAGCCGGCACCCACTGGCCTCGAGCGCGCGGCGCGGTCCTTCACCGCGTTCGCGGAGAGGTTCGTGCCCGACGCCTTCGTGTTCGCGTTGATCGGCACGTTCCTCGTCGTCATCGCCGCGGTCCTGGCCACCGACACCGCGCCGTCCAAGGTCGTCGAGCTCTGGGGCAAAGGCTTCTGGGAGCTTCTGCCGTTCACGCTGCAGATGGCGATGGTGGTGATCACCGGGTACGTGCTCGCGACCGCGCCGGCCGTCTATCGAGTCATCGCGCGGCTCGCCGCGATACCGAAGACCGCGCAAGGCGCCGTAGCGTTCGTCGGCTTTCTCTCGATGACCTCGTCGTGGCTCAACTGGGGCTTCTCGCTGATGTTCAGCGCGATGCTCGCGCGTGAGGTCGCCCGGCGCGTCGCAGCCGCCGACTATCGAGCGCTCGCGGCCTCGTCGTTCCTCGGCCTCGGCAGCGTGTGGGCACAAGGTCTATCGGGATCCGCCGCGCTCCAGATGGCGACGCCTACCGCGATGACGCCGGCGATCCGGGAAATCGTGGCACGAGGCGACGTCGCGCCCGGCGGCATCATTCCGCTCTCCGAAACGATCTTTCTTTGGCAGAGCGTCGCCTCGGTCGTGATCGAGATCGTCGTGGTGACGGTCGTCATCTGGCTCGCCGCGCCGCGCGGAGCTCGCGCGCGGAACGCCGAAGCGCTCGGGATCGATCTCGGTCCGCCCCCGACCGAGGTAGCGCCGCCGCCGGAGAAGCGCGACTCGATCGGCGACGTGCTCGAGCACTCGCGCGTCCTCTCGTACCTGTTCGTCGCGCTCTCGGGCGCCTACCTGATCTCCTATTTCCGCCAGGCCCCGAACGTCCTCGGCGCGATCAACCTCGACACGATCAACCTGGGGTTTCTCACCGTCGGCGTGCTCCTGCACGGGACACCGGCGCGGCTCATGGCCGCGGTCCGCGACGCGACGCCGGCGACCTGGGGCATCGTGCTCCAGTTTCCGTTCTATGCGGGGATCGCATCCATCATTTCGAAGACGAAGCTGTCATCGATGATCGCGCACGCCTTCACCAGCATCTCGACGCCGTTCACCTACCCGGCGCTCATCGCCGCTTATTCGGCTTTCCTCGGCGTCTTTGTGCCGAGCGGCGGGTCCAAATGGGTCATCGAGGCGCCTTACGTCATGGAGGCTGCGCACGATCACAAGGTCCACCTCGGCTGGATGGTCGCTTGCTACGACCTCGGTGAAGCCGTCGCGAACCTCGTGCAGCCGTTCTGGATGCTGCCCGTGCTCGGCCTCTTCAAGCTTCGCGCGCGCGACGTGATGGGCTTCACGTTCCTGGTGTTCGTCGTGCTGACGCCGCTCGTGCTCGTGCTCGTGACCGTGCTCGGGGCGACGCTGCACTATCCGCGTTGACGCGGCTTGCAGGTCCGTCGCAGAGCAGCCACGATCCGACCATGAAGAAGCTTCTCTTGCTTATGGGACTCTGGACTGCCGCGTTCGCGTCACCATCCGAAGCCGAAGCTTCCGCTTGCGGTGAGGACTACCAGCTCGTCCCGACCAACGTCGCGGTGACGTCCGAGCCTCAGCGCGATTGCGTCGTCGTCGACGTCACCGGCTCGAGCCGGCCGGGCTGCCAGCAGATGGTGATCACGATCACCAATCAATGCGCCGACGTCCTCCAGGTGCCGGCGCCCACCCGTGACTTTCCCTGCGTCGAGGACTACCCCAACCAGCAGCCGGTACCCGACGAAGCCTGCCCGGTCCTCTTCGTCGGCCACACGATCGTCATCGACGAGCTCGCGCACTCCGAGGGGCACCACGAGGTCGACATTCGGCTGCTCGAGCAGGTGGGCCCGATCGACATCCACGTCGAGTTCGACGTGATCGACCAGGCCGAGGATTCTTGCTCGGCCGCGCCCGGCCCTGGCCGCCTCACGCCGATTGATTCGCTCGTGGCGCTGCTCGGCCTGGCAGGGTTCCGTCGCCGTCTGGGAAAGCGAGCAAGAAGGTCGTTGTAACGCCGGCTCGCCTGCTGAGAAACTGGTGCATGCTTCACCGGCTGCACCTGGTTCATACCTCGGTTCTCCTCGCGTCCGTCCTGCTCGTCGCTTCGGCATGCGGCGACGACTCCGAGACCGAAACGACGACGACGACCACGACCGTCACGACCGGCGCGGGAGCGGGCGACACCGGTGGTGGCGGCGCGGCGCAGACCGGCTTCAGCGTTCGCGGCAGCGTAGAGCAGGTCCACGTGTGGAAGGCGCCGCCCAACAGCAGGATCGAGGTTCGTACGCCCGACGACATGGTCGTGGCGTCCGGCACCACGGACGAGCTCGGTAGCCTCGTGCTCCGCGAAATCGCGCCGCGCGACGATTACAAAGTCGTCGGCGTCGATCTCTCGCCGCCCGAGGTGCATTCGCCCATCCGGGTGATGAGCGTGGAGAACAGCCAACCCGAGCAGAGCTTCTATTCGGGCCAGACGCTAGAGGCCGGGTTCAACTACATCACGACGCGCGACGGCACCAAGCTGTCGGCGTACATCACGCTGCCTGGTCCCATCGAAGAGGGACCGTACCCGACGGTCGTCAACTACTCCGGCTACAACCCGTCCGAGCCCGGCGCCCCGGTCGGCGACTTCGGCACGCTCTGCGACGACCTCCCGGTGCTCTGCGACGCTCCGAAGGACACGAGCGCCTTCATTGCCGCGCTCAACGGCTACGCGACCGTCGGGGTGAACATGCGCGGCACGGGCTGCTCCGGCGGCGCCTACGACTACTTCGAGACGCTGCAGCTGCTCGACGGCTACGACGTCGTCGAGACCGTGGCCGCGCAGAGCTGGGTCCTTCACAACCGCGTTGGAATGACGGGGCTGTCATATCCAGGAATCTCGCAGCTCTTCGTCGCCCGCACCCACCCGCCGAGCCTCGCCGCGATCACGCCCCTCTCGGTCATCGGCGGCACCTACTCCACGGGTCGGCCCGGCGGCATCTTCAACGACGGCTTCGCGCTCGAGTGGATCACGAACGTCCTCGACAAGGCGTCGCCCTACGGCCAGGGATGGGAGCAGGCAAAGGTCGACGCCGGCGACACCGTATGTGAGGAAAATCAGCTCCTCCACGGCCAGAAGGTCGACGTCATCCAGAAGGCCAAGGACAACCCCTACTACACGGATGAGGTCGTCCTTCCGCTCGATCCGACGGCATTCGCACACGAGATCGATGTCCCGGTCTTTCTCACCGGCTCGCAGCAGGACGAGCAGACCGGTCCGTTCTTCTTCACGCTGCTCGACCAATTCACGAGCGCGCCGATCACCCGCTTCACCGTCTACAACGGCGTCCACCCGGACGGCTTCGCGCCGCAGGTGCTCGTCGAGTACAAAGCGTTCCTCGACATTTATGTCGCCGAGCAGGTGCCGGTGATCAGCGACACCGTGCGCGTGATCGCGCCGCTCCTCTTCGAGCAGTTCTATGGGACTGCCCTTCAGATCCCGCCGGATCGGTTCGCGAGCTACGCGACGTGGGAAGAGGCGAAGGCCGCCTACGAGGCGGAGCAGCCGCTCCGCGCCATCTTCGAGAACGGCGCGGGAGACGAGCCCGGTCTGCCCGTCGGCACGTTCGAGCGCTGGTTCGACGCCTGGCCGCCGCCGGAGACGACGCCGGTGCGCTTCTACATGCAGCCCGACGGAACGCTCGGCGCCGCACCCCCGGTCGCAGTCGCCGCGGCGTCGAGCTTCTCGCTCGATCCCGACGCCGGAACGCGCGGCATCCTCGCGCCAGGAGGCGACGTTTGGGACGCGCTGCCCGACTACGCGTGGGCGGACCCTGCGCCGGGGATGGCGGTGGTGTTCGAGAGCGCGCCGCTCCCGGCGGATCTCGTGATGCTCGGCTCGGGCAGCGTCGATCTCTGGATTCGATCCCAGGTCGACGACGCCGACATCGAGGTGAACCTGACCGAGGTGCGGCCCGACGGCCAGGAGATGTTCGTTCAGACGGGCTGGCTGCGGGCGAGCCTTCGCGAGCTCTCCCCCGCTGCGACCGAGCTCTGGCCGGAGCACACCTATCGCGAAGAGGACGAAGCGCTGCTCGTTCCCGGAGAGTGGACGGAAGCTCGCGTCGGCATCCCGGGATTCGGCCACGTCTTCCGCGCGGGCTCGCGCATCCGAATCCTGATCGACACGCCGGGCGACAGCCGCGCCTCGTGGCGCTTCGCTCTGAAAGAGTTCGCAGGCGGCGCGACGTACGACATCGGCCATGACGCCGCCCATCCGACGAGCGTCGTCTTGCCGGTCCTCGGCGGCGTCCTGTCGCCGACGGCGCTCCCGCCGTGCCCGTCGCTCCGCGCCCAGCAGTGCCGCACCTACGTGCCGTTCACCAATACGCCCGCCGCCCTCTGAAGGGCGGCGCTCAGGCGCCGTCTCTCAGACCCTTCGGGAAGCGCCAGAGCTCGTCGCGCATGGGAGACCAGGCGACCTTGGAGCTCGTCCAGATGTGCGCGCGCGGCGGGACGACGTCGGGATCGTCGAGCGAAGCGAGCGTGACGTCGAGGTACTCCGGCTCGCTCTCCGACGTGTAGAGGATCTGCGCGCCGCAGTCGCCGCAGAAGTCGCGCATCACCGGCGGCGACGAGGCGCGCCGCTTCGGGGTGCCTTTCATCCAGCTGAAGTGCGAACGCGCGACCGTCAGCCACGCGACCGGCGTGGCTCCACACGCGCGGCGGCAATCGACGCAATGGCAGAGCGTGCACGCGACGGCCGGGCCGTTCACGCGATAGCGAAGCGCGCCGCAGGCGCACCCGCCCTCGCCATGAACGCCGGGGAGGGGGCCCTTGTTGATCGGCGGAAGCTCCTTCGTGTCCTTGCCGCGCTCGAACCGCGACTCGCGGAGCACCGAGCAGACCTGCAAGGTGTACTCCTCGTACCAGTCGGCGCGGCCTTCGGCTTGCGTCGCGCGATGTCCGTCGTGCGTGCGCCACTTCCGCAAGCTCTCGGGCGAATCGAACTCGATGATCGAGAGGCGCTCGCCGTCCTCCGAAACGAAGTCGGCAGATGACACGAAGCCCGGCATCGACGTCGCGATCTCGTACATCGCGTTGCCGCGCTCGGCGTACCGAGACTCGACGCCCTCACGCAGCCGATTGCGAAAGATGGTGATGCGCCGATCGTCGCTCATGGTCAGTAGTACCAGGGGAACTTGGAGTAATCCTGCTTGCGCTTCTGAAGGAACGCGTCGCGCCCTTCTTGCGCCTCTTCCGTCATGTACGCAAGACGCGTCGCTTCGCCGGCGAACACCTGCTGGCCCACGAGGCCGTCGTCGCAGAGGTTGAACGCGAACTTCAGCATGCGCTGCGCCGTCGGGCTCTTGGCGTTGATCTCGGCGGACCATTCGAGCGCGACACGCTCGAGGTCGGCGTGTGGGACGACTGCGTTGGCCATTCCCATCTCGAATGCTTCGCGTGCCGAGTAGGTCCTTCCGAGGAAGAAGATCTCTCTCGCGCGCTTCTGGCCGACCATGCGCGCCAGGTAAGCCGAGCCGTAGCCGCCGTCGAAGCTAGCGACGTCGGCGTCGGTTTGCTTGAACTTGGCGTGCTCTTCGCTCGCGAGGGTCAGATCGCAGACGACGTGCAAGCTGTGGCCGCCGCCGACGCACCAGCCGTTGACCACGGCGATCACGACCTTGGGCATGAAGCGGATCAGCCTTTGAACCTCGAGGATGTGCAGCCGGCCGAGCTTGGCCGCATCGACCGCGCCCTCGCCTTCTTGGTACTGGTAGCCCACCTTGCCGCGGATGCGCTGATCGCCTCCGGAGCAGAACGCCCAGCCGCCGTCCTTCGGAGAAGGGCCGTTGCCGGTGAGGAGCACCGTGCCGACGTCGCTCGTCTGCCGGGCGTGATCGAGCGCGGTGAAGAGCTCGTCGACCGTCTTCGGTCGGAAAGCGTTGCGCACCTCGGGCCGGCTGAAAGCGATGCGAACGGTGCCTTGGCCTTTGGCGCGGTGGTAGCTGATGTCGGAAAACGAAAAGCCGGGAACGGCTTCCCAACGGGACGCGTCGAAGGTGGCGCTCGGCATGCCGGGCTTTTACAACGGCTGGTCGCGCACGACCTCGAAATCCGGCTCGGCCCAAGCGAACGGACGAAGCGACCGTCCCGGCGTGCGCATGAAGTCCTCGACCCGTGCGCCGTCGAGCCACGCGAAGAGGTCGTTTGCAGCACGCAGCAAATCGCCGGGCGACGTATCGAGCGCGCGCAGGAGCGCACGATGCTCGACAGTGAAGTAGCCGAGCTCGAGCAAGACCACGCTGCGTAGGGCGGCGTGGTACGCCGCGCGCGCGGCGGGCCCTTCCGCGATCGCCTCGAAGTAGTCGCGCTGGAAGACCAGGTGCGCGCGCTCTTCGTGCACGATGACGCGCAGCACCCGCGAGAGGACCTCGCAGTCGGCGCGACGAGCGAGCAGATCGTAGAACACCCCGCCGACCACCTCGGCGCCGGCGAGCACCATCATCTTCGTGCGAAACCCGATGAGCCTTCTCACGACACGGAAACGTTCGGCCGATGGGTGCGTGTGCGCCGGCTCGCCGCCGAGCGCGCGCACGAGGCGACCGAGCTCGCGAGCGTGACGTCCCTCCTCGGCGACGTACAGCCGGAGGGCCTCCACGAAGTCGGCGTCGTGCTTGCTGTCCGGCTGCCGCGCTGCTTCCGCGACCACGCGGCCTTCGCCTGTCTCGCCGGCTTGGAAGATCCGAAGTGAGTCGACGAGCTCTGCGCGGAGCGCTGCGGGGACCGACAACGCCTCGGGCACGAGCGGGTCGGGGCGATGGAGATTGGATTCGAAGTAGCTGCGCCAAGCTGCGTTCTGCATGGGGCGAGCTTGGCTTCGGCTCGCGCGCGGTGCCGTGGAGCCTCCGAGAACGTGTCGTGGGATTCGCCACGCGGAGGCCACATCGGAGGAGCGCTCATGAAGAGTGTGGAGATTCAGAGGAGGCAGACTCCCCCCTCGCGGAGCGAGGGGGGCTGGGGGGGTGAAAGTGCAGCGACGACGTCACCAAGCACCCAACCTCGCCATTTCAGCTCATGGCTAGAAGTGGCGATGGGCCCACTTGCGCCCGGTGGTGTCCACCGCGAGCGCGACGACGAGCGAGAAGAACCGGCGGCGCGTCTCGTGATGCGGCGAGAGCTCCGGCACCAGCGCGCCGAGCTTCCGCGCGCCCTCGTCGTGGACGACCTTCTTCGCCATGTCGAGCGCCTCCATCCGGGCGATCGAGATGCCCTCGTCCCCGAGCCTGTCGATGACGCCGCGGTACTCGTCGATGAGGCCTGCGAGCTCGGCGCGCGCCAAGATCAGCTCGGCGGCGGGAGGATCGAACGTGAGGCGCAGGCGCTCCTCGTCCAGATGGAGAAAGAGAGTCTCCGAGCCGTGCTCGGGGAAGGGCTTTTCACCGCCGAGGACGTCGATGATCAAGGTCCGCCACTCGCGCCGCCGAACGTCGGCGGCCGATGACCAGAGGCGCTCGTCGATCCGGATGCAGCCGATCGGCATGGCTCGAGATGGTAAGGCCGTTCAAACGCCGAACGATAGATGGCGCATCGTGAACGCCCTCGCGAAGACGGCGCTGTAGGGCGCCTTCAGCATCACCTTGACGAGGCCGTCGCGCACGCGCGTCGACAGGCGCGGCTTGCCGAGCCACATGTTGACTTCGGCTCGCCGGGCGGCGGCGCGGGCTTCGCGCTTGCGGCGTTCGCCGTCTGCGGCGAGGGCTTCCACGAGCCGTTCCGGCGGGCTGTCGGCGATAACCGTCGCGATCGAGCGCGCCCCGAGCCAGCCCAGGTTCATGCCTTGGCCTCCGATGGGCGAGATGACGTGGGCGGCGTCGCCGGCGAGCACGATGCGGTCTTTGGTGAGCTCCTCGGCGAGGTAGCGCTCGGCCACGAACGACGAAGCGAAGCTCGCCTTGCGAGGATCGAGGCGGACGCCGGTGCGCGCCCAGACGGCGGAGACGAGCTCGGCGACCGTCCCTTCGCCGTCGACCCGAGCCACCCAGCGGCGTGACCCACCCGGGAGCGGAAACGACTCCAAGAGCCCGTCCTTTGCCAACGTGATCGCTGCGGTCGTCCCGAAGGACGTGTCGTCGGGGAAGTCGGCCATCATGTAGCGGCCCGCATACGGGGCGCCTGAGAAGCCGATCCCGGCGGATCGGCGCGTCGCGCTGTGCTTGCCGTCGCAGCCGACGACCACCGGCGCAGGGATCAGGACCACACCGCCGTCGGTCGTCTTTGCGCGAATGACGACGTGGTCATGGTTCTGACGAATGCACGCGAGCTCGGCGCGGATCAAGGCGCCGGGCGCGCGCCGCTCGAGCTCCTCGCGCAAGATCCCCTCGGTCTCCTCTTGCGGCAGGGTGAGCACGAACCTGTAGGGCCCGGGGCACTCGTCGAAGCTGATCCGCCCGAGCTCGCCGTTCGGCGTCATGGCGACGCCGCTGCGAACCTGGATGCCTCGCTCGAGGAACGCATCGATGATGCCGAGCTCGTCGAGCAGCTCGAGCGAGGGAGGGTGGATGCCGATCGACCGCGACCCCGGCCGCGCCGCTGCCCGGGGCTCGAGCACGTGAGGAACGACCCCGCGGCGGAGGAGCGCCAGCGCGAGAAAGAGCCCGACCGGGCCGCCGCCGACGATGACCGGAGAGCTCGGGCTCACCAGGCGCTCCTCGGTGCGTGGACCTTGACGGCCATCGCCGCGGCGCGATCCAGCGCCTGCTCTTCCGCGCTGATGCGCGCGATCATGAGCGCCGCGTTGGCGGCTGTGAAGACGACGGCGGTCATCCACGCGCCATGGATGATCGGCAGCGCGGCGATCTCGAGCGCGACGCCGAGGTAGTTCGGATGGCGAAGATGACGGAACGGTCCATCCGTGATCGGGGAGAGGCCGGGTACGGTCATGATCTTGACCGTCCAGCGCGCGCCGAGGGTCCGTTGCGTCCACAAGCGAAGGGCCTGTCCGATCAGGAAGACCACCGACGCGGCGATCGCGATCCAGAGGACGAACGGCCGCTTGAAGAGGAACACCTCGAGGGGTGCAGCGACGAGCCAAGCGGCGTGGAGGAGGCGCATCCACCGCATCTGGCCGGGAGCGTGCTCGACCGCGCCGCGGGCGCGGAGCGCCGCCTCGTTGTCGGCGCTCTTGCCGAGCTCGGCGAACCGTTGCGCCGCGACGAGCACGACGAGCGCCAGGTAGAGCGCCTTCGAGTCGATCACCATTGGACGAGCACCAGCTCGGCGCAAAACGCCGGTCCCATGGCCATCATCAGCCCGTACGCGCCCTCGGGCGGCGGCGTGCGGCGATGTTCGTCGAGGAGGAACAGGACCGAGGCCGACGACAGGTTGCCGTGGCGCTCGAGCGAAGCCCGCGTTCGATCGAGCGCGCCGGAGGGCAGCTCGAGGCTGTGCTCGAGCGCCTCGATGACCTTGGGGCCGCCCGGGTGGAGGATCCACCGGGCGATGTCGCCACGCTCGAGGCCGTGGTCGTGAAGGAAGCCGTCGACCGCGGACGGGACGTGCTTTCTCACGATCTCCGGAACGTCGGCGCTGAGCACGACCCTGAAGCCGGAGTCTTCGACGTCCCATCCCATGACTCGCTCGGTTCCGGGAAAGAACTCGGAGCGCGTGTCGATGACGCGCGGCGGATGAGCCTCGCCGAGGAGCGTCGGCGCTCCGCTCGCGAGGCGATGATGCGCGCCGACCATCAGCACCGCCGCAGCACCGTCGCCGAAGAGGCCGCTCGAGACGATGTTGGCGATCGACGGATCGTCGGAGCGGAACGTGAGCGAGCAGAGCTCGACGGAGAGAAGGAGCGCCGCTTCTTCGGGGTAGGCACGCAGATAGTCCGCGACGCGCGCCACGCCCGCCGCGCCGCCCAGGCAGCCGAGGCCGAAGAGCGGCACGCGCTTCATGCGCGGAGAGAATGGCAGGACGTTCATCAGTCGCGCGTCGAGCGACGGGACCGCGATGCCGGTGACGGTCGTCGTAGCGATCATGCCGATCTCCGACGCGGAGAGGCCCGCTTCGTCGAGGACGCTTCGGATCGCGTCGGCGCCGAGCTCTGTCGCGACCTCGACGAAGACGCGGCTCCGGTGCTCCAACCCGCCGAGCGTGGTGTATTCCTCGATGGGCAAGGCGAGGTGGCGCGTCCCGACACCCACGTTCTGAAAGAGCCTCAGCGTGGCGCCGTTGCGCTCGGGGATGAGCGCCGAAGCACGCTTGGCTAAGGCTTCCTGCTCGTAGCGGTGGCGGGGAAGAATGGCGGAGGTTCCGGCTATGGAAGGCGCCATCGCCTCCATTCGGGCCGAGATCTGCGCATGCGGAGCGTTCGAAGCGGGATGACGAAGGGCAACTTGCATGGGGTGCGAAAATGTCGCGAGCATCGGCCGTGCCCGGAGGCCGATGCGACATTCCCGCGCGACATGCGCGGCGCCTCGCGGGAAAGGCGCCACGACGATGGCAGGCTTGCCTGCGCGCTGCGCCGGCTGGCCGCCATGCTATGAGGCGGCGACATGTCCGAAACAGTCGTCGTCACCGGCGCATCGGGGCACGTTGGCGCAGCCCTCGTGCGTGCGCTCTTGGCCGAACGAGCGACCGTGCGTGCGCTGGTGCGCAGCGACGTCCGCGCGCTCGAGGGGCTCGACGTCGAGCGCATCAAGGTCGACGTGACCGACAAACGCGCGGTGATGGACGCGATGCGCGGCGCCGAGGTCGTCTATCACGCCGCCGCGCGCGTCACGCTGGAGAGCGAGCACGATCCGGCCGCAGAACGGACGAACATCGAGGGCACCCGCAATGTGCTCGAAGGGTGCCGCGCTCACGGTGTCAGGCGGCTCGTCCACTTCAGCACCGTCCACGTGCTCGGTGACGGCGCCGAGCTCGTCGCAGAGCACCCCGGCGCGCCCTATGAAAGGTCCAAGGCGGGCGCCGAGCGCGAGGTACAGCGCGCGGTGAAAGAAGGTCTGGACGCGGTCGTCGTGAGCCCGTGCGCCGTGATCGGTCCGTACGATCACAAGCCCAGCCACATGGGCAAGGTGCTCCTGATGCTCGCAAAGGGCTGGCTCCCCGCTACGGTCGCCGGCGGACAGTCGTGGGTCGACGTGCGCGACATCGCCACCTCGTCGATCGCCGCCGCGAAGAACGGCGAGAAGGGCGCACGTTACCTCCTTGCAGGGCATTGGCTCCCGATGCACGAGTTCGCCACGCTCGCGAGCCGCGCGGCGCGGGTCTCGCCGCCCCGCTTCAGCGTCCCCATCTCGCTCGCGAAGCGCTTCGCGCCGCTGGCCGAGCGCGCGTCGCGATGGCTCGGTCAAGAGCCCCTCTTCACGCGAGCGTCGATGGACTCGCTCGAGTCGCGGCCTCGCACGGCGTGCGAGCGCGCCGCGGCGGTGTTGGGTCACGCACCTCGAGCGACCGAAGCGACGCTCGAGGACACGTTCCGATGGTTCGAGGACGCGGGCGTCCTCAAGGCGCGGAGGCCTTCATGAGCCGAGTCGTTGTCACGGGATCGAGTGGGTTCGTCGGCAAGCACCTCGCGAGCACGCTCGCGAAGCAGGGCACGACGGTTGTCGCGCTCGACGTGGTGCCGGGTGCGGTAGGCGAGAACATCGTCCCCTGCAAGGCCGACCTTCGCGACAAGGCGTCGCTCGTTGCCGCCGTCGAAGGCGCCGACGTCGTCTACCACGTCGCGTCGCGCGTGCAGACGCGGCACACCGGCGCCGACGAAGTGTTCGCGATCAACGTCGGCGGTACCCAGAACCTCCTCGCCGCGTGTCGCGACAAGGGCGTGACCAAGCTCGTCTACGTCTCGAGCGCGAGCGTCGTGTACGACGGCAAGGACGTCGAGCGCGGCGACGAGACGCTCCCCTATCCGTCGAGCTTTCACGCGCCGTACGCCAAGACCAAGGCGGTCGCCGAAGAAGAGGTGCTCCAGGCCGACGGCAAAGGCGGCGTTCGGACCTGCGCGATCCGCCCACACGTCGTCTTCGGCCCGGGCGACACGCGGTTTTTGCCAGCGATCATGGGACGTGCCAGGAGCGGCAAGCTGAAGGCGTACGTCGGCAGCCCGGAGAAGCTGAGCGACTTCACGTACGTGGACAACCTGGTCGACGGCCTGTTGCTCGCCGCGGACAAGGTCGACGGCCCCGCCGGCGGTCAGGCCTACTTCGTCACGAACGGTGAGCCGATGCCGTTCTGGGAGTTCGTCGGACGTGTGCTCGACGGTACCGGCTATCCGAGGCCGCGATATCGCGTGCCATTTCCGATCGCCTACGGTGCCGCGGCCGTGCGCGAGTGGGTCGATGCGGCTCGTGGCATCCCCACGAGCGAGGAGAGCCTCACTCGGTTCGCCATCCGCTATTTGACCACGCACCACTATTTCTCCCACGAAAAGGCCACGCGCGACCTGGGCTATCGCCCGAAAGTCGATTTGGTTGAAGGAATTCGTCGCACTGTGGAGAACTTGAAGGGCGCGTCGGGCGTCGAAGCGTCTGGCTCCGCTCGGAAGGCCGGGGCCGCGGGAAGTGCAGAGGCCCCCGCCGCGTAGTAAGCTCCCTGACACACCGGAGGCGAAAGCAGATGGAAGGCAAAGCGAAGCTCGAGGCTCTCACCAACGCCTGGTACGGCTACACCTTGTTCGCGGCGCTCGTGAACATCGTGAGCGCCTTCCTCGGTGGCGGCATCTTCGGGTTCGTCGCCATCCCCTTCGTCATCTTCTTCTCGCTGTTCTCGCTCTTCGTGGCGTGGGCGATCGGGAAGCTCTTGATCAAGCGGTCGGGCCTGACGCGCTTCGTCGTGCTCGTGCTCTCGCCCCTCGGCCTCCTCATCGGCACCCTCTCGATGTGGAAGTTCATCACCGGCCCTTGGTCGCTGAGCGGGATGGTGAGCGCGCTGGTCATGGTTTGCGGCATGTGGATGCAGCTGCGCACGCTGAAGACGCTGCTCGACCGCAGCGTGAAGAACTACTTCAACTGATCCCGCGAGCGCCCATCTGAGGTAGACATGGCCTGCTGGCCATGTCTTCCGACGACGACAAACCGCCGCCGAGCTCGGTTGTCACCCACGTGGTGGAAGTGGATCCCGTCGCCATGCGACGGCACGGGATCTTCACGGTCGCGAGCGGTCTCGAGGCAGGAAAGGTCCTCTCGATCCCGCAAGGCGAGGTCTCGACCTTGGGCCGCTCCAGCGAGTGCACGTTCCCTTTCGACGACGTGAGCCTGTCGCGCCAGCACGCACGCGTGATGCGCGTCGGCGCCGAGTACATCCTCCGCGATGACGGCTCTCGCAACGGCACGTTCGTGAACAACAGCCGCCTCGCCAAGGCCGAGACGCTCCGTAACGGCGACCGCATCCAGCTCGGCTCGAGCACGCTGCTTCGGTTTTCGCTCGTCGACGACCAAGAGGAGAAGGCGCTTCGCCGTGTGTACGAGGCGGCGATCCTCGATGGGCTCACGGGCGTCTTCAACCGCAAGCACCTCGAGGAGCGCATCGCTGCCGAGCTCGCGTACGCCACGCGCCACAAGACCAAGCTCTCGGTGGTGATCATCGACGTCGATCACTTCAAGAAGGTGAACGACACCTATGGTCATCTCGGCGGCGACGCCGTGCTCCGTGCGGTCGCCACGCTCTTCGGCGCGGGCCTGCGGGCCGAGGACGTCCTGGCGCGATACGGCGGCGAAGAGTTCGTCATCCTGCTTCGCGCGACCTCGGCGCCGCAGGCCGTCGAGCTCGCCGAGCGGCTCCGCAAGAAGATCGAAGCGACGGCGATCCCGTTCGAGGGTCGAGACATCCGCATCACCTCGAGCGCGGGCGTCGCCGCGAACGACGAGCCGGGCATGACTTCGGACCGTGAATCGCTCCTCGGCCGGGCCGACGAGCGGCTCTACAAGGCCAAGTCCGGCGGCAGAAACCGCGTCGTCGGGCCTTGACCGACGAGCCCTGCTAGACCCTCGGCAGGGTGGAAGCCACCGAAGCCGCCGAGAAGATCCGAGCCGCCGTCGATCCGACGAGGCCGCAAACCGTCGCCGACGCGGCGGCGGCGAGCGGGCTTTCCCTCGCCGACGCCGAGAGGGGGCTTCACGCGCTCGTCGGCGAGTACCGCGGCCACCTCCGCGTGACCGAGGAAGGCCAGATCCTCTTCACCTTCCCCACGAAGTTCGAAAAGCCCTGGGAGACACGCGACAGAGCGTCGGAGCTCGTGCGGCGCGTCGGTCGTGCGATCGCCGGAGCGGGTCGCTTCATCGTTCGGGCGTGGGTCGCGATCGTGCTCGTCGCCTACGTCGCGATCTTCGTCGCCATCCTCGTGGGTCTCGCGTTCACGCGGTCGTCCGACCGCTCCGACTCGCGCGGCTTCTCGTTCGCCGGCCCGCTCCTCCGACTCGTCTTCGACGCGCTCTTCTGGACCATGCATCCGTGGTCGCCGTTCTACGTCGACGTCGGTGGCGCGCTAGAAGAGCGGCGCGCACGGCAGTCGCTCGAGCCTCGGTCACCCTTTTACGAGCGCGTCGATCGCTTCTTCTTCGGTCCACGACCGGAGCGCGAGGATCCCGACGAGGCGCGGCGCGCGATCATCGCCGAGATCCGCGCCGGCAAGGGACGCATCGGGCTCGCGGACGTGATGCGCGTGACCGGCGAAAGCCGCGAGCGCATCGATCCGCTCATGTCCAAGCTCCTCCTCGACTACGGCGGCAGCGTCGAGGTCTCGGAGGAGGGCGGCATCGCATACCGGTTCCCCGAGCTGCGCAAGACCGCGCACATCGGCGGCTCGACGTGGCGCGCCCCGCCGATCTGGGCGCGCCGCGAGGCCCCCGCTCCCGTGACCGGCAACTCTCTCGGCGAGGATCTGGCCATCGGCGGCCTCAACCTGTTCAACCTCTTGGCGTCCGGGTTCGTCCTGGCGCAGGGCCTGACCGTCGAGAGAATCTTTTCCATGTTTCAGGGCGTGCCTGCCGCCGAGCTACCCCCACCCGGGGTTTCGATCGCGCTCGGCGTCGTGCCCTTCATCTTCTCTCTCGCCCTGTTCGCGCTGCCGATCGGGCGCGCCCTGCTCGCGCCTCTGCGCGAGCGGCGGGCCGCGAAGGAGAACGGCCGTCGTGCCGTCCTTCAGGGCGTGCTGGAGAACGCAAAGCAAGGTGTGAGCGAGCGTGATCTGGCAGATCGCTACCGCATCGCGGCGGGCATCGAGCCCGATGCGAAGGAGCTCACGAAGCAGGTGGTCGCGCTCGGCGGCGACGTGGATCTCGAGCGCGCGGACCAAGGCGTGCGCTATCGATTCCCGGACCTCGAGCTCGAGGCGCGCGCCGTCGACGCCGAGCGCGAGGCCGCGGCAGAGGACGAAGCCCGCGTCGGAAAGGTCGTCTTCTCGTCCGAAGATTGAACGTGTACTTTTCGCCCTCCGATGGCGAAGGTGGAAGGGAAGAGCGTCCTCGGCAGGGAGATCGCTTCGTGCTGTCGTTCCCCGCTGACCGGCTTTTATCGCGACGGCTGCTGCAACACCGGGCCCGAAGACACGGGCAGCCACACGGTGTGCGCGCAGATGACGCGGGAGTTTTTGGCATTCAGCCGAAAGCGCGGGAACGATCTGTCGACGCCGGTGCCCGCCGCCGGGTTTCCGGGACTCGCTCCCGGCGACAAATGGTGCCTCTGCGCCGCGCGCTGGAAGGAAGCGTACGACGCGGGGGTTGCGCCTCCCGTAATCCTCGCGGGGACGCACGAGGATGCGCTTCGGTTCGTCACCTTCGACGAGCTCGCGAAGCACGCGCTCGATCTCAATTGAGCCAAGGGTGCGCCCTCCTTTGGTGTCGAGGGCATCGTGCGTCTTCTCCTTCCATTCGCCTGCCTGTGTGTCGCGGGCTGCACCTTCACGACCCCGGGCCTCAAGCGCACGCTCGACTTTCAGGCGGTGGTCGACGATCAGGTGACCGGCGGCTGGCAGGTCATGGCGATCGCGCCGAACACAGCGGTCACGATCCGCGGGATGGTTCATCCAGACGGCCAACCGGTGCTGATCACCGAATGGTGGGCCGAGGAGCCCAGCGTCATCTCGGTGGAGCGCGACGGCGAGGATCGAGTCAAAGTGCTCGGTCTCACGCCCGGGAAGAGCAAGCTCTGGATCCGCGCCGGCTACGCCGAGGACCTGTTGGAGATCGCAGTCGTCCAGCCGGCCAGCATCGACGTATTGCCGCCTCTCACGAGCGCGAAACGTGACGTGCCGCTCGCTGCTTTGGTCGGAGAGGCCGGGGAGCTACCGATCTTTCATCATGGCCCCAACCGCGAGGGCGTGCTTTCGCTGGGCGTGATGCCGGATGTCACGCTCGAGCCGGCGGATCTCGCGACGAAGATCGCGCCCGGCGCGCGCAGCGGCGCCCGGCTTCAGCTGTCCTTCGAGCGTCCCGGACGACTCGCGCTGATAGGCGGCGCGGGACCGACGCTCGACGTGACCATCATCGACCGCACGAGCGTCTCCGAGCTTCGTGCCGAGCCGGCGGCGAAGAGCTCGGATCCAGGCATCGCGACGTTCCACGTGAAGGTCGGCGTCGAGGGGCGACTCGCAACGCTCATCAGCGACGGCTTCTCGGCCGAGGTCGCGACGCCCGAGACTTGTGCGCTCTCCGGCCCGGACACGGCGCTCGAGACGAAGCGGATGCACGGCGCCGGTGCCTTCACGGTGGTCGCGTCCGCTGCCGGAAAGTGCGCAGGAACGTTGAAGCTCGGCGAGCTCAGCGCTCCTTTCGCCGTCGAGCTCGCGCCTCGCTCCGGCGGGTGATTGCCGGCTCCGCGGCACGCGGCTACGCGGCGACATGGGTCAGCCGATTTGGGATGTCGTCGGGTTCGCCGCGAAGTCGTTCGTGGTGTTGATCACGTTCATCGCTTGCACGGGCTTTCTGTTCTCGCGCATGCGCGCGCGGCGCACAGCGGAGCCGTACGTGCGGCTCCGCGAAATCAGCGAGCGGTGGCGCCGCAACGTCCTGTCTATCCAGGCGGGGCTGGCGGCGACCGGCAAGCGCTTCGCGCGCAAGCCGGACATGAAACGGCCGAAGCCCGAGGAGCTACCGAAGGCCCGGGTGTTCGTCCTCGACTTCAAGGGCGACGTCATGGCGACGCAGACCGAGAGCTTGCGCGAAGAGGTGACCGTGGTGCTCGGCGTGGCGCAGAGCGGCGACGAGGTGGTGCTCCGGCTCGAGAGCTCGGGCGGCGCCGTCCACGGATACGGCCTCGCTGCGTCGCAGCTCGCCCGGCTGCGCGCCAAGGACATCCCCGTCACGGTCTGCGTCGACAAGGTTGCGGCGAGCGGAGGCTACATGATGGCTTGTGTAGGCGGGCGCGTCCTTGCTGCGCCGTTCGCGGTCATCGGATCGATCGGCGTCGTCGCCCCCGTACCCAACGTTCATCGCCTGCTCGAACGCCACGGCGTGGACTACGAGGACGTCACAGCGGGCCGCTTCAAGCGGACCGTCACCCTTCTGGGGCGCATCACCGAGGAGGGTCGCGCGAAGCTGAAGGAACAGATCGAAGACACGCACGACCTCTTCAAGAGCTTCGTCTCCGAGATGCGGCCGAAGCTCGATATCGAGAGCGTCGCGACGGGTGAGCACTGGTACGGCAAGAAGGCCCTCGAGCTCGGCCTGGTCGATGGGCTCTCGACGAGCGACGACTACCTGCTCGAGAAGGCCCAGTCGGCTCGCATCTTCGAGGTGCTGTGCGAGCGGCCGAGATCGGTCAGAGAGCGGGCAGCGTCGATGGCACAGTCGGTGCTTGGCTGGCTTTCGACCCCGACCTGAAGAATTCGTCTGCAGGTTTCTTGGCCGTTCATTCCCTTTCGTGCGAGCCCTCTCATCGCATCAGTCCGGCCTCTCGCCGGGCGGCCCCTCGAAGACTTGAGGTGATCATGCGCCCTACGTTCGAAGAGCAGGAGCGACCTTCAGAATGGCTTCGCGCGTTGCGTGAAGAGCGCGGTGCCTACGCGCGTCTTCTGGATGAATCCGGAGACTTGGTGATCGCGGCGTACCGCGTCGCCGCGGCGCGTTGTCGAGCCGGCGCGCAGCCGACAGCGGTCCCGACGGCGCGTGAGGTTCGTGCCGCGGCGCGTGAGATCCTCGGCGAAGCGACGACGCCGATTCCGCCCGTCGCGACGGTGGCCGACGAGTGCCGCTACGCCGGCCTGCTCGTCATCCACTGAGCGGCGGCGTCGAGCCCTGGCGCCGCGAT
>JBGTSH010000113.1:0-28378 GCA_041940405.1 Polyangiaceae bacterium | reverse complement strand
GACAGCGGGCGCATCGGCATCGCCGCGCAGGCCGTCGGGATCGCGCAGGCAGCGTTCGAGAAGGCGGCCGAGTACGCCAAAGAGCGAAAGAGCTTCGGCGTGCCCATCGCCGATCACCAGGCCATCCAGTTCATGCTCGCCGACATGGCGACCGAGCTCGACGCGGCGCGCCTGCTCGTCATGCGCGCCGCCCGCATGAAGGACCTCGGTCAGAAGCACACCGCCGAGAGCTCGATGGCCAAGCTCTTCGCCTCGGAGATGGCGACGCGCGTCACCCACAAGGCGCTCCAGATCTACGGCGGCTACGGCTACTCGGTCGAGTACCCGATCGAGCGCCACTACCGGGACGCGCGCATCACCGAGATCTACGAAGGCACGAGCGAGATCCAGCGCATCGTCGTCGCCAACGCGCTGCTTCGCTGACGTCCTCGGGTTTCAGGCGCCCTCGGGTTTCGGAGGACGGCGGAATTCTGCAGTAAGCGCCGGCTTTTCTTCCGATCGACGCAGCGCTATCGATCGCAGGTTGAACATGCTGTCCCGAATCGTCCCGTTTGCCGTCCTCCTCGTCGCGTGTGGTGCCTCACAACCCCAGGAGACGGCGGCTCCGGATGAGAGCGGCCCCAAGTCCGACGGCGGATCGAAGAAATCGACTCTCGACATCCAGGCCGACATCGGCGCGATGAACGAGTCCGAGGTGCTCTCGACCTTCCAAGAGGCGCAAGGCTCGCTGATGGGCTGCTTCGAGAAGGGCTCCGGGCGCGTCCGCTTCCTGGGCGGCAAGGTGCGCTTTCACATCCGGGTCGACCAGGGCGGCACGGTCAAGAGCGCCCACCTCGAGGACTCGACGCTCGGCGACCGCGAGACCGAGTCGTGCATGCTCGGGGTCGTCCGTTCCAAGACCTGGCCCTCGCCGCAAGGCGGGCGCGAAGGCATCGCCGAGACAGAGTTCGCGTTCGATCCCGCCAGCGACGTCCGCGCACCGGTGGACTGGAACCCGGAGGACGCCGGCAAGAACGTCCGCTCGGCGCGCTCGGCCCTGGCGAAGTGCGCGCGGACGGCCGGCGCAGGCGCGGTGAAGGCCACGCTCTACGTCGAGACTGACGGCTCCGTCATGGCCGTCGGCGTCTCCGGAGAGAGCGCAGCCACCGAAGAGGCCGCCTCGTGCGTCGTCTCCGCCCTCAAAGAGGTGAAGTTCAACTCCCCCGGGTCGTACGCCGCCAAGATGACGCTGGGGGAATGAGTGGCGGTCACCCCCTCCGCTTGCGGAGGGGGCCGGGGGGAGGAATCTACAGGCAGATGCCCAAAGGGGGCTCGAACGTCGTCAGTCTCGGCGCAACGTCAGCAGGCGCTCATCACGAGCAGCGTCAGGACGCCGAGGAAGGCGATGAACGCGAAGAAGACGAGGACGAGCTTGCCGAGGTAGGGCCTCAAAAACTTCCACGCGTACTGCCTCAAGAACTTCCAGAGGAGCTTGAGGATCTCTTTGATGGGGCGGTTCATACCGTCGGCGGCCTCCTTCGCGACAACGTAGCAACCATCTTACGGATGGCGAGGTAAAGAAGCGCTAAGCCGCGTGCACAAAAGCCCCGTGGCCCTCCGGCAAGCGGGGTTGGGGCCCCGCGCGCAGGGCTGGGAAACTCAGCGAAGGACGCTTCGCGCCACCACGACCCGCTGGATTTCGCTGGTTCCTTCGTAGATCCGCGTCACCCGGGCGTCCCGGTAGTGCCGCTCGATGGGGAAGTCTTTGACGTACCCGTAGCCGCCGTGAACCTGCAGGCAGCGGTCGACCGCGCGGCCGGCTGCCTCGCTGGCGTAGAGCTTCGCCATGGCCGCCTCCTTCGAGAACATCTTGCCGCTCTCTTTGAGCCAGGCCGCGCGCAGGGTCAGAAGCCGCGCCGCGTCGAGCTCGGTCTTGGTGTCGGCCAGGGGCCACTGGATGCCCTGGAAGTCCCCGATGGGCTTATTGAACTGCTTACGTTCCTTGGCGTAGGCGACCGCCTCTTCCAGGGCTGCGTAGCCGATGCCGAGCGACTGCGAAGCGATGCCGATTCGACCACCGTCGAGCGCCATCATGGCGATCTTGAAGCCGCCGTTCACCTCACCGAGCAGGGCAGACTTGGGAACCCGGACCCCTTCGAAGCCGAGGGCGACCGTGCTGGAAGCCCGAAGGCCCATCTTGTCCTCGTGCTTGCCGATCCGGATCCCGGGCGTCTTTCCCTCGACCAAGAAGCAGCTGATCGCCTTCGTCCCGGCCGCGAGGTCGCCGGTGCGGGCCCAGACGACGAACACCCCGGCGTGGGTGCCGCTGGTGATCCACTGCTTTTGGCCGTCGATGACCCAGCTGTCGCCGTCCTCGCGGGCGGTGGTGCGCATCCCGCCCGGGTCGCTGCCCGCCTCGGGCTCGCTGAGGGCGAAGGAGCCGGCGACGTACTCACCCGAGGTGAGTCGGGGCACGTAGGTCTCGCGCTGCGCCTCGGTGCCGAAGCGCGTGATGACCTCGGCCACCATGTTGGTGACGGCCATGGTGACAGCTGTCGACGCGCAGCCGCGTGCGACCTCCATCATGGCGAGCGAGTACGCGACGACCCCTGCCTCGGCGCCGCCGAGCGCCGTGGGGATGTTGACGCCCATCATCCCGAGCGAAGCCAGCTCCTTCAGGATCTCGGTCGGAAAGCGCTCCGTTCGGTCGAGCTCGGAGGCGATCGGCTTGAGGGCCCGATCGACGAACTCGCGCGTGGTCTTCTGAACGAGGGACTGCGTCTCGGTGAGCTCGAGCTCCATGAAGGCAGGGAGTGGTCTCACGCCTACCGGCGGCGAGCAAGCGCACAATCTCGTGCCTCGGGGATACTCACCAGTCCATCACGACGCCGACGAACCTGCCGCGGCCGCGAAGCTTCATGCCGGTCCCGAAGAGCGGTCGATCCTTGGACGGGCCGGTCAAGAGGCCGATCGCGGTGCTGAGCGCGCTGCCGACCAGATCGTACCCCTCGCCGTCGGCGTCGAGGCGCGAGAGGTCGGCGTGCGCCTGATCGCAGCGGGGATCGCGCGGGTCGCAGTCGTCGAGGCCGATCTTGCTCTCGCGCACGACGAAGTTCGGCCGCGAGCCGAGCGCCACGAACAGCGTGTCGAGCCACAGGGGCGCGGGATCGTAGGGCTTGAGGGCGGCTGCCGGCTTGGCCGATGCGCTCCCCAGGAGGGCCGCGGCGAGCGGAGGCGGCGCGAGCGCCGGCTGGTCGAAGACCATCGTCGTCACCAGGGGTCCCGGGATCGGCGGAACGGCGTCGGCGGCAATCGAAGCGGGCTGGGCCAGAATCCAAAGAACGGCGAGCGGCACGGGCCCGAAGCTCAGCATCGGGCCAAAGGCCGGCCAGCCTGCGCGAGTTGCATCACGGATCGGCGTAGAAGGCGGCCCGAAACCCGCTGCGCTATAAGACCTGGGGCACGTGAGATCCAACGCCGGCCTTCTGCTGCTCTCCGCTCCGCTCCTCGCGGGGCTCGCGGCGTGCTCGACGTCGCGCGAGCCACCGAGCGCCGAGGGCCGTGTAGCGGTCGAGAACGAAGCGACGGTCGCCGCGAGCGCGACGAGCGCGCCGGCCGTTGCGTCCGACGCCACACCGAAGCCGTCTGCGTCTGCGAGCGCGGCAAGCGCCCCGAGCGCCGCCCCCGCCACCGAGACGCCGCCCGGAGATCGCATCTACGCGAAGGCTCGCTTCGTCTGGATCCAGCCCGCGCCTCGGCCCAGCAAGGGATGGATCGGCTATCTGACCCTCGGTGGCTCGGTGCGCGTCCTCGGCGGCGACGCGGAGCAAGCCAAGACGATCGGGCCGGGCTGCGACGCCTGGTACAAGGTCGAGCCGAGGGGCTTCGTCTGCCTCGGCCCCGAGACGACGCTCGATCCGAACGATCCGACGTTCGTGGTGCTGAAGAAGCACGCGGGCGCGATCGACACGCCGTTTCCGTACGCGTACGGCGAGTCCGTCGGCACGCCCCGCTATGCCGAGCCGCCCGACGAGAGGGAGCAGCGAAAGCGCGAGTGGGACCTCGAGGACCACCGCACCAAGCTGGCCGAGCTCGGCATCGACGCGACCCCGTCCGGCGTCCCCTTCCCCACGCTCCCTGAGCTGTCGCCGCTCGTACGCGAAGCCCGAGCGAGCGTCGCGCGCGGATCGACCGTCGCGTGGAGCGCCGAGTACGACGCGTTCGGCCGGACGTTCCTCTATACGAGCGATCACGCGCTCGTGCCGAAGGACCGCGTGAAGCCATATCCGCGGTCGAGCTACGCAGGGATCGAGCTCCGAGGCGACACGAAGCTCCCGATCGCGTTCTTCCGGAAGAAGGACCGACCCAAGTACAAGCGCGACGGCGAGACTTTCACCGAAACCGGCGCGAGCTTCGCGCGCCTCGGGTGGGTCATGCTCACCGGCGAAGAGGTCAAGAGCGCAGGACAGACGTTCCTCGAGACCAAGGAGCAAGGGATCTGGGTCCGCGCAGAGGACGCCGCGGTCGCCGCAGCTCGCGACAAGATCCCGTTCCGAAACGACGAGCAGCCGAACGGCCGCCGCACCTGGGTCGACGTCTCGATTCTGACCGGAACGCTCGTCGCCTACGAAGGCACGACGCCGGTCTTCGCGACGATGATCGCGGCCGGGCGCGGCGGCCTCCCGGTTCCGGGCCACGACCCCATCTCGACGGCGTCGACGCCCACGGGCACATTCCGCGTCGACGGCAAGTTCAAGACCGCGACGATGGTGTCGAGCACCGACTCGAGCATCGTTCACGCCGACGTGCAGTTCGTGCAGAACTTCCACGGAGCGCACGCGCTGCACGGCGCGTACTGGCACGACGCGTGGGGCGAGCTGAAGAGCGGCGGCTGCGTGAACCTCTCGCCGATCGACGCGAAGTTCATCTTCGAGTGGAGCGAGCCGCGCCTGCCCGCCGACTGGCACGGCGTCCGATCTACACCGGATCTGGGTCCGCCGACGCGGGTCGTCGTGCGACCTTGACCGCGCCTTCGCGGAGCACGACCTTTCCCTCGACGGCGTGATCGAACCGGCGCGTCGTCGGGTACGCGAAGTCCACGTTCTCGAGCTTCGCGAACGCGTCGAGCACGGACTCCCAGATGGTGCTGGAGCTCACCCGGCGGTTCCGCGGCCGGCAAAGGTAGCGCATCGTGAGACGCACGCCCTCGGGCGCGGTGTCGGTCCAGACGACCGGCGTCAGGCGCGTGTACTGGATCCCGAGAAACTCGCTCGGCCTGCTGAACTCTTCGTCGTCGATGCGCTCCGCCTTCTCGGCAAGGATCGTCTCCAGCGCGAGCTTGGCGCGGCGCCAGTCGCTCTCGAAGGTCACCGTCACCGCGATCTCGTTCCAGATGAACGCGAAGCCGTGGTCGTAGCCGGCGATCGAATGCTTGAAGACCCACCCATTGGGAATCTGGATGACGCGCCCGGTGCTCTGATCCGCGTTGACCCAGTTGCCGATCTCGAGGAGCGCGAAGCTCATCGGGCGGATGTCGACGACGTCGCCCGCATGGTCCGAGATCTGGATGCGATCGCCGATCTGGAAGGGGCGGCTGGTGACCAGGTAGAGCCACCCTGCGAGGTTCTCGAGCGGATCCTGGAGCGAGACCGCGATGGCGGCGGTCATGAGGCCGAGCCACGTCGCGATCCCCTCGGCGCCGCGGAACCAGATGCGGACGAGGATCACGATCCCCGTGAGCATCAGGAAGATGCGGGCCGCGCGGCTCACGCGGAAGCGCGTCAGGGGCTCTTCGAAGCGGGCGCCGGCGATGCGCACGACGAGGCGGCGAAGGAGGAAGTAGCCGCCGAGGACGGCGATCGTCCCCACCAGCTTCCGCACCAAATCCACCGAGAGACCGAGCGCCTCGGCGACCCAGTTCGAGAACCACTCCATGCGCCTTCCTTCTATCAGCTCTATCAGCACACGGCGCGCACGGCGGAGACGATCTCTTCGACGCCCTTGCGTAGGACGTCGGGCGGCACGATGAGGCTGAGCGAAAGCACCCCGCCATCGGAGATATCGAAGAAGAACCCCGGCTGAACCAGCACGCGCCGATTGCGCGCGAGCTCGAGCACCCAGGTTTCCTCCGAGACGATGCGTGGAACGGTGACCAGGGCCGTCCAGCCGCCGTGGATCGGGAGCCGCGCGATCGGGACCTCGGGTCCCGCCGCGGCGAGAGCGTCGTCGAGCGCGCGAAGGTTCGTCTCGATCCGGTCGCGCAGCTCGCCGACGATCGGTGCGCGCTCGGCGAGGATCCGCGGGAGGGCCACCTGCACCGGCGTCGAGACGGAGAGATAGGTGTCGGCGATGACCTCGAGGCGCGCGAGCGCGGCCTCGACCTGATCTTCGGGACCGCACGCGATCGTCCAGCCGAGCTTGAGCTGGGGCGCGCAGCACTCCTTCGAGAGCCCGCTCATGACGAAGGTGAGCGCCCGGCGCTCGCCGATGAACGTGCGCCGCAGACCCGCGGGGAGCGGCTCGCGCAGGTACAGGCCGAACACCTCGTCGGCGATCACGGCGAGCCCGCGCTCGGCGGCGATTCGGTCGATCGCCTCGGCGTCTTCCTCGCGCACGAGCGTACCGGTCGGGTTGTTCGGGCTCACGACGACGATCGCGCGGGTCCGCGGGCCGATCCGGCGCTCGAGCGCAGCGACGTCGACGCGGAAACGCTCGGCGTGCACGAGCGGGTAGTTCGTCACCACGACGCCCTCGAGGCCCGCGAGGTACTCGAAGAGCGGATACGACGGCGTCGGGACGAGCACCTCGTCGCCGGCATCCGCCAGGAGCTTGAACGCCCACGAGTACGCTTCGGATGTGCTCGACCCGAGGACGACGCGCGAAGGCAGGACCTCGATCCCGCGCTCGCGGTACGACGACGCGACGGCTCGTCGTGCGCTCGAGAGCCCGAACGGCTCGGGCTCGTACCGAGCGCCGGCGGGGTCGGCGAGCATCGTCGCGAGCGCTTCCGGCGCGCGCAGCCCCACGCGCGTCGGATTGGTCTCGGTCAGATCCCAGAAGGGTGCGGCGCTCGCGCGCACCTGGGCGAACGCCTCTGCCACGGCGCTCGGCTCGAGCGCAAACGATGCGCGGCGCGAGAATCGGGGAGGCGGGTTCGACGGGGTCATCGGCGTCGAGTTTGCCCTAACGCGGCGCGGGCGCTCCAACTTTGAAAGTTGACGTGGCCCCTCGCCTGCATCTTGATCCGGGGACCGATGCCGGCCACCGAGGGCGCCCAGGGCGACGCTGAAGGCCCGCTCGCGAACCGACCGCCGGCCGTACGTCGAGCGATCGTCGGGCTCGTGGTCGCGATCTCGGCGCTCGGCCTCTTGGGAACGGCGCTCTCGCCGTACCTCTTGGTGAAGCACCCGCTGCTCCTCGTCGCGCTCTCGCCCGACGCACGTCATATCGTCCTCGCCGCCTCGCAGGTGGACCTCGGCCCGCTGCTCGCCGTCGCGGCTCCGCGAAGGGCGCTCGCGCTCCTCGGGACGTACGGGCTCGCCGGCATCTACGGCTTCAGGTTCATCCGCTACGCCGAGAGCAAGCTCCCGCGCGTCGCCCGGATGTTCGCCTGGCTCAAGCGGATGCTCGATCGCGTCGGGCTGGTGCTCATCTTCCTCTTTCCGACCCACGCGCTCGCGGGGCTCTGCGGCGCGACGGGTACGCGCCTCAAGCCGTTTCTCATCGCGATGGTCCCCGGCCAGGTGCCCTTCATCCTGATGTACTACTTCGCAGGCGAAGCGATCGCCGGCTTCACGGCCAAGGTCATCGCGTTTTTGTCCGCGAACCTCGTCGAGAGCACCCTCGTCGCTACCGCGCTCGTCTTGTTGCAGCAGCTCGTATCGCGGCTCCGGCGCCGGCGCCTGGCGGGGCAGGCAGCCGACAGCGACGCCCCGGTCGAGCCCTGAGCCACTTTCTTACGGTATTGTCATGAAAACACACCTCCTCCTCGTCGCGCCGACCCTCGTCTTCTCTTCGCTCGCGTGCGGCACGCCGCAGGGCGCCTCGACGCCGCCTCCGGCGGGCACGGCGCCGCCGCTCGCGTCATCCTCGGCCACCGTTTCGATCCCCGATCGGGGCTACCCGAAGACGCGCGCCGACGACCTGGTCGAGACGCTCCATGGCGCCAAGGTCGAGGATCCGTACCGCTGGCTCGAGGACGTGAAGAGCCCCGAGGTCACCGCGTGGATGGACGCGCAGGACGGGTTCGCACGAAAGAAGCTCGCCGCGCTGCCGCTCATCAAGGACCTCGAGAAGCGCTTTGCCGAGCTCTCCTACGTCGAGCAGAAGAGCGCGCCGTGGCGGCGCGGCAGGCGATGGTTCTGGGTCGAGCGCGGCGCCACCCAAGAGAAGGACGTTGTCTACTGGAAGGAAGGCAAGAAGGGTGAGCGGCGCGTGCTCCTCGACCCGAACACATGGTCCAAGGACGGAACCGTCTCCCTCGGGTCCTGGTTCGTGAGCCCATCCGGCAAGCTGATCGCGTACCAGGTAAGGGCGAACGCCGCCGACGAGGCTCGGCTCGAGATCGTCGACATCGGCTCGGGCAAGAAGCTCGAAGCTGACACGATCGAGGGCGCGAAGTACACCTGGGACCTCGGCTGGAACAAGGACGAGACCGGCGTCTACTACACCTGGGTGCCCGAGCCGGGCGCCGTGCCGACCGCTGATCGACCGGGCCACGCCGAGATCCGCTTCCACAAGCTCGGCACCGATCCGAAAAAGGATCCCACGATCCATCCGAAGACCAACGACCCCACGACGTTCGTGTACGCGACCTCGGGCGTCGACGGCCGCTTCTTGTTCTACGTCGTGCGGCACGGCTGGGTCTCGCGCGACGTGTGGTTCTTGGATCAGTCCAAGCCGCAGGCGAAGTGGCAGCCGCTCGCCGTCGGCAAGAAGGCCAGCTACTACCCGGTCGGTCACGGCGGGAGCATCTACATCCGCACCGACGAGGGCGCGCCGAACTACCGCATCTTCCGCGTCGACCCCGAGAAGCCCGCGCGCGAGGCGTGGACCGAAATCGTCGCCGAGCACCCGAAACAGCCGATCGAGGGCCTGCGCATCGCCGGCGGCCGCCTCGCGCTCTCGTACCTCGACGACGTCAAATCCCGGATCGAGCTCCGCAGTCTCGACGGCAAGCTCGAGCGCGAGGTAGAGCTGCCGGGCATCGGCACCTCGTATCTGATCGGTCATCCCGACGACGACGAGGCGTACGTGACCTTCATCACGTTCACCGTCCCGATGCAGATCTACGAGACGAGCATCAAGAAGGGCGGCCTCTCGCTCTACGCGAAGGTCGACATTCCGTTCGATGCGAGCCCGTACGTCGTGGAGCAGATCTTCGCTACCTCGAAGGACGGCACGCGCGTGCCTGCGTTCGTCGTACGGCGTAAGGACGCTCCGAAGGACGGAAGCTCGCCGCTCCTCCTCTACGGGTACGGCGGATATGGCGTCACCGTCGGACCGACCTTCTGGGGCTCGGTGGTCCCGTGGTGGGAACGCGGAGGCGCGCTGGCGGTCGCGAACCTGCGCGGCGGCGGCGAGTACGGCGAGGCCTGGCACAAGGCCGGGATGCGACAGAAGAAGCAGAACGTCATCGACGACTTCCACGCCGTCTCCGAAGCGCTCGTCGCCGGCGGCTACACGAAGTCGGACCGCCTCGCGATTCGCGGCGCTTCGAACGGCGGCCTCCTCGTCAGCGCGGCGATGACCCAGCGCCCCGATCTCTACCGCGCGGTGCTCTGCGGCGTGCCGCTCACCGACATGGTTCGGTATCACCTGGTCGGCGCGGGCAAGACGTGGATCGAAGAGTTCGGCACGCCCGAGGACGCCGCCGACTTCCGCGTCCTCTTCGGGCTATCGCCGTACCACCACGTCACGACCGGAACGAAGTACCCCGCCGTCCTCGTGACGACCTCGGACACCGACGATCGCGTCGATCCGATGCACGCGCGCAAGCTCGCCGCGATGCTGCAGGCGCGCTCCGCCGGCGGCGACGTCCTCCTGCGCATCGAGAAGAACGCCGGGCACGGCGGTGCCGATCAGGTAAAGGCCCTCGTGCAGGAGCGAGCCGACACCCTCGCGTTCCTCATGCACGAGGTCGGAATGGGCGACGGCGCAAAGCGATGAGCGCGGCGCCGAGCGCGACGAGGGCGAACGCGCCCGGCGATCCGCGAGACGCTCCCGCTGCCTCGCAGGTGCAGCCGCCGTCCGCCGTGAACGGCCCGGTGGCCCAGGCGTCGACCCCGATCGGAAGCACTGCCTCTTGTCCGATCTGCTGGCCGTCGTAGAGGACGCGCACCTTCATCTCGCTGCCGCCGGTGCCTTCCACGCCGGCCACGGCGAAGCTGAAGAGCCCGTGACGCTTCTTCAGCACCGAGCGCGCGACGTAGCCGTTCTCGACCTCGACGCGGATCAAGCTCCCGTCGAGACCGCTCGCCACCGTCGCGTCTCCGCGTCGCAGCTGGATGGTGCCCTCGATGAGGTAGCTCCGATCGGGCCGCGCGTTGCCCGAGCCGAGCACCCACCAGCTCTGTCCGACGTCCGGCGGCTCTGCCATCGGCTCCGTCGCCAAGACCTTGAGCGCCTGACGCAGATCGATCGCGCCCGCACCCATGAGCGCAGGCGGATCGATGTTCCCCTGCGGGTACCGAGCCGAAGCCTGAAGGATCTCGGTCACCGCGGCCTGCGTGAGCGAAGGGTTTTGCTCGAAGAGGAGCGCCGCCGCGCCGGAGACGACGGGCGTGCTCATCGAGGTGCCGAGCGCGAGGCCGTACCGATCGGCGACGAGGTAACAGGCGTCGCCCTCTTTGCAGGCGGGGTTGTCGAACATGCTGCCGGGGTTCGTGCGCGGGTCGGCGTCGTTCGACACCGCCGAGCCCACGAACGCTCCGGGAGCGAGGATCTCGGGCTTCGCCACGCCGGTCGGTGTCGGGCCCCCGGCGCTGAAGTAGCAGAGCGAGTCTTCGATCGGCGGCTCGTCGGCGCCGAACGACTCGAGCTCGATCTTGAGGCTGCCGGCCGGCGCCCAGCTCACGCGGTTCAGCGTGCAGCCGACGCCCAAGAGGCGCGGGTGCGAGGCCGGAGAGCCGATCGTGCCCTCGCGCAGGCCTTGCTTGAAGAAGGCGCCGTGCGTCGCGGCGTCGCCTTGGGGCGAGACCCAGAGCTGCGCCTGACCGCTCCCCTCGAGGAGGACCGCGAACTCGCCGTTCTCGGCCCACGTGCCCGACCACACGACGACCGCGCCGTCGGATTCGTCGGTCATCGACGCGGCGCCGGGCTTGTCGTTCACGACCGCGCCCGTGGTCCCTCCTCCATCGTCGTATCCCACGTCCTCTCCGCGACCGACGGGGCTGATCCAGACGCCGTCGGGGCCCTCGAGCCCAACAGAGATGTCATCGTCCTTGCCGTAGGTCACCCAGACGAAGACGTCGCCCGACGTCGCCAGCGGTGTCAGGATCGGGACGCGCACCGGGCTGTGGTAGGAGACGCTCGCTTCGCTGTGGATGCTGGCCGTCGGGGCGACGTCGCCGAGATCGACGATCGAGCCGCTGTTGCCCGCGGCAACCACGATGGCGCGCCCCGGGAACCCGTCGCCGACGAACGACGCCAAGCCCTGCTCGAGCGGAGACGTCCCGTCGTGCGGGCCGAAGTCGCCGCCCAGGCTGAAGTTCGCGACGGCCGGCATGCCCAGCTCGTCGGCGCGATCGAACACGAACTTCGCCGAGCGGAGGACGAGATCGTCGCCGAAGCCGCCGCCGGGAGAAGGCGACGCGACGACGAGCGTGGCTTCGGGCGCGATGCCGATGAACCTCTGCTTCTCTTTTCCCGCCGGTGCGCCGTTGCCCGCGGCGATGCCTGCGACGTGGGTTCCATGTCCTACGAAGTCGTGCGCATCCTCGGGGATGGGCCGCTCGTTCGCGAGCATCGCATCGATGTCCTCGGCCGCGTAGATCGCGCACGGCGCCTGGGCGAGGTCGGTGCAGCCATAGGCGTCTTCGAGCTCCGGATGGATCCCCTGCGGCTCGCCCCAAGTCATGAGCCAGCGGATCCTCGTCGTGCCGTCCTCGTTCTTGAACGTCGGATGGGTGACGTCGATGCCTGTGTCGATGACGCCGACGACGACCCCACGACCGAAGCCGACCCCGGGCGGAAGACCGGCGCGCATGTCCGCCGTCCCGACCCACTGGTTGACCCTGTCGAGCTGAGGCCGCGTCCCCGGTCCGACGAAGAGCGCGAGGTCGGGCTCTCGTGCCGCGAAGGTCTCGAGGTCGAGCGGCGAGAGCCGGATCGCTCCGATCCCCGGCGCTACCTCGAACATCCCGCGGCTCTCGGCCGACTCGCCGGGAGGCAGAACGACCGTCACCGGAACGCGTCCGGAGCCGTCGGTCATCGGATGCTTTCGCACGAACGGCTCGAGCTGGCGGACGAGACGTACCGCCGGCGGATCGGCGTGCGCGGTCTGGGCGCCGGCCACCGCGAGGACACCCGCAGCGATCGACGCGCCGATTGTCGGTCGCATCGCGGGCAAGCGTAGCTTCGTCAGACCGGCGAGACGAGGTGCTTCTTCTTCGGTCGCGGCTCGTTCTTGCCCTCGTAGGCCGCGAACCGCCGCACGATCTCGGACCTGAGGTTTGCAGGCTGCACCACGTCGTCGACGACCAGCTCGCTCGCGACGCGGACCAGATCGATGTCCTCGCGGTACTCGGCGCGGAGCTTCTCGACGAGCGCGTCGCGGTCGGCGCCCTCGGGGACGGCTTGGATCTTGTTGTAGAAGACCGCGTTGACCGCGGCGTTGGGTCCCATGACCGCGATCGATGCGCTCGGCAAGGCGATGCAAGCGTCGGGCTCGAAAGCAGGGCCGCACATCGCGTAGAGGCCCGCCCCGTACGCCTTCCTCAGGATGACGCTGAGCTTCGGCACCGTCGCCTCGCTCACCGCGGCGATCATCTTGGCGCCCGCGCGGATGATGCCCTGCTTCTCGACGACCGTGCCGATCATGAAGCCGGGGACGTCCGCGAGGTAGAGCAGCGGAATGTTGAACGCGTCACAGAGCCAGATGAACCGCGCCGACTTGTCGGCCGAGTCGACGAAGAGGACGCCGCCCTTGAACTTGGGCTGGTTGGCGACGATGCCGACGACGCGCCCGTCGATGCGGCAAAGCCCGGTCACGATCTCCTTCGCGAAGCGCTTCTTGATCTCGACGAAGCTGCCGGCATCGACGAGCGCGTCGATGATCGCGAAGATGTCGAACGGCTTGTTCTCGTCGATGGGGATCACCTTGGCGATCTGATCGGCCGGGGCTTTCGGCGCCTTGGCCTCGGCGCGCGGCGGCGGTTCGGACTCGTTCGACGGCATGAGCGCCAGGTAGGTCTTGGCCCACTGGATGGCCTCTTCTTCCGACGAGACGAGGACGTCGCCGCAGCCGGACTCCGAGCAGTGCATGCGCGCGCCGCCGAGCTCCTCGAGGGTGACCTTCTCGCCGATGACCATCTCCGCCATGCGCGGTGAGCCGAGGTACATGCTCGCGTTGCCGTCCACCATGACGACGACGTCGCAGAACGCCGGGATGTACGCGCCGCCCGCGGCGCTCGGTCCGAAGAGCAGGCAGACCTGCGGCACCATGCCGCTCATCGTCACCTGGTTGTAGAAGATGCGACCGGCGCCGCGGCGCCCGGGGAACATCTCGATCTGATCGGTGATGCGCGCGCCTGCCGAGTCGACCAGGTAGAGCATCGGCGCACCGAGCCGCATCGCCTTCTCTTGGATGCGGAGGATCTTCTCGACGGTGCGCGCTCCCCACGATCCTGCCTTCACGGTGGAGTCGTTGGCCATCAGACAGACGAGACGGCCGCCCATCTTGCCGACGCCGGTTACCACGCCGTCGGCCGGAAGCTCGGGGTCGACGGCGTTCGCGTACATCGCGTCCTCGACGAACGACCCCTCATCGAGGAGCAAGCGCACGCGCTCGCGGGCGAAGAGCTTCTTCTGCTCGGTGTTCTTCTCGTGATACTTCGCGCCGCCGCCTGTTGCGATCCGCGACGAGAGCTCCTCGAACTTCCGCTCAACCGACATGGTTTGCGGATTACCCAAGCGGCGCTTGCGCTGCCAGCGCTACTTGTCGACCCGCACGATCTGCCCGCCTTGGAAGTTGGACCAGTAGATCGCCGACGCGTCCGCCGTCACGGCGGTGGGGCCCGTCTGTGCGTCGGCGACGAGAACGGGAGGGGTGCCGTCGAGGCTTCCCATCCAGACGCGCCCCATCTGGGGCATCAGGTAGAACTCCTGGGTCCAGTAGACGTTGGTCGCGTCGGCGAAGACGCCCCAGCACTCGTCGGCGGCGGCGAGGACCTGCGGCGAGCTCGCGCCGCTCGCCAGGTAGCGGATGTCGTCGTTCCCGTAGGCGCACCAGAGGACGCCGTCGCCCGCAGGAACGATCTGGAAGGCGGCTTGGAGACCGTCGGCGACGACCTGGGCGCCGGCGGAGTCGATCGCGATCACGTCGCCGGAGAATGCCTCCGTAATCATGACGGTGTCGTCAACGACAGCAACGCCGTACGGCTCGGGAAGCCCGTCGAGAAGAACCGTGTGCTTGCCGCCCGTCTTGGGCACCGAGACGACCTGACCTCCGGCGCGCGCGGTGGCGTAGACCGTGTCGTCGGAAACGAAGAGCTGATACGGGTCGCTCAGCCCGCTGATCAGCACCTCTGGCCCCGTCGACAGATCCTTCGGCATGCGCGAGACGGTGCCGTTGCTTCGCGCCGTCCAGTAGAGGTGCGTCGCGTCCTGCGCCAGGCCCCAGGCGCTGACCTGCATCGACGCGAGCGTCTCGGGCATCGCATCTTCCGTCTTGGCGCGGCGCCGGACCAGGTGGCTGCCATAGGTGACCCAATAGACATACTCGTCGTCGACGACGATGCCGCGCGGGAGCTCCTCGCCTTCGACCAGGACGACCGGGTCGCACTTTCCTCCGGAGCAGGTGTCCGTACAGATGTGCCCGCAGGCGCCGCAGTTGTTCGGATCGAAGTCCGTGTTCGAGCACCCGCCCTCGCCGCCCGTCGACACGGTGCTCGTCGACCCGACGGTCGTCGCGATCGTCGTCGCCGCCGCCCCGCCGGCGCCGCCGGCGCCGCCGGTGCCGCCAGCCACGTAGGTCGGGTCCGAGATGCACCCGAGAGAGAGGATGAGGAGAGCCCCGGAGACGCGCCGCAAGATCCGAAGTGTAGCCGGTTCGCCTACGTGCTCGACACGGCGTTCTCCGCCGACCGACTCAGCCGAGCCGCGCGGCCGCGTCGCCCAGGCTCGTGACCAGAAGCTCGAGCTGAACCGATTCGGCCACGACGACGAGCCCCGCGTCCACGTCGCGGGCGAGCGCGTCGAGGTCGCTGCCGCCGAAGTCGTACACGTCGCGCGGAACGACGATCGCGTACGGGCGCATCTCCGCGGCGACGGTCGCGAGGTTGTCCAGCGAAGCCTCGATGGTCTGTGCGCCCGAAGCATACAGCGCAGCCTGACGGACGGTCTCGACCAGCTCGCCATCGGCGCCTACCAGAACGACGGCATTCGTCTGGGTCGTGAGGCGTGTGGGCACTCTCGAACCGAGCACGCCCCTACCCTAGCAGATTCACAGAAAGCGCCAGTCGGGGCACACCTCAGAGCCGCCCGATGATCCGCACCCAGGCTTCGAGCAGAACGAGGATCAACATGCACGCGGCCAGCGCCTCGAGGGCGACCCGCCCTACGCTCGTCGGCTCGGGCTCGTCGATGCGGGCGGCGAGGGGCAAGCCGACGACGAAGTAGGTGGCGTAGCCGAACGACCCGATAGAGAGCATCTTTTCGCGTTTGTCGTACGAAAACAGATCCGTCATGAGGTCGTTTGCCATGAACAGCGTCTCGGCGAAGGCGATCGCATAGGCCAGGACCAGGACGACCGCCGCTCGGCCGACCCAGCCGAGCGCCAAGGCGCTCCGGATCTTGCGGTACACCACCACCATGACGGTGAAGTAGGTGACGAAGTACGCCTGGGTCAGCGGATACATGAAGACGGGAACGCGCCGGCCGCTCTTGCCGACCAGCACCGCCTCGAAGCTCCAGGCTTCCGGGAAGGCGTACTTCATCCCCATCGAATCGAAGAAGTAGTGGGTGCCGAAGTAGGTGCCGAACAGGACGAGGATGCCGGCGAAGACGTTGATTTTGACCCAGTACGGAACGCCGCTCGAAAAATCCCGCCCTCTCGCGAAGAAGAGCGGTCCGAAGAGCGCCGGTGCAGAGGCGGCGATCGAGAACGTGAGATAGCCCGTGTCGGTCCAAGACCGGAGCCAGCCGGTCAGGATCACCACGGCGACCATGGTGATCCAGATCGGCGTGGTAAGGAGGAAGAAGCGCTCTCCCCATGCCTTGTCGCCGGACGCGTCGACGGTCGTGGGCGCGAACCAGCTCATCGGAACCGGACCAGCCGGCGGGCGGCCTCTTCGAGCTCGCGGCCCGACGTCGCTGCGAGGGCCTCGGTGCTCGCCTCGACGAAGCGCGGCATCGCGCTGTCGCCGAGGCCCCAGCTCGCGCGCGGCTCGGGGCAGAGCCACAGGACGCCGCGTGATCTGTCGCGCAGGCGGCGAACGGCGTCGGCCCCGGAGGCGTGCAGGTTCGTCCGACCATCGCCGAGGATCACCACCGTGGTGCGCCGGTCCAGGCGCCGGGTGATGCGGCGCTCGATCTCCGCGAGGGCGCGTCCGTAGTTCGAGGCGCCGCCGATCGGAACGACGCTACCGCTCGCGATCTCCGACAGGGCCCGATCGCGCGCGCGATCGCGGAACAGATCCGTCGTCTCGGCCACGTCGGCGATGAACACGAAGGAGCGCACATCGCGAAAGAGCTCCGAGGTCGCGGCGACGAGCTCGAGGAGGAACGCCGCGGCCGGGCGCACCGAGTCGGACACGTCGCAGACGACGACCAGCTTCGGCCGATCGCGCCGGCGGAGGCGCCGCGCCACGCCGAGCGGAACGCCTCCCGTCTTGAACGACAGGCGCACCGTTCGCCGCGGATCGAACCGGCCGCGCCCGGCGCGCCGCTCGCGCACGCGGGCGGCGCCGCGAAGCCGAGCCGCGAGCGTTCGCAGGGCGCGGCGCACCTCGTCCGCTTCCGCCGGCCCGAGGCCCGCGAACGGGACGTCGGCGGCGAGCTTGGGTCCCGAAGGCACCGGCTCGGCCGAGGCCGCGAGGCGAGCCCGCACGCGCGCACGAAGGAGCTCGAGCTCGTCCTCGAGCGCCGAGGCCAGAAGCGCGGCGCGATCATCGCCCACCGCGTCGGCGAGCGCGCGCTTCATGCGGCCGAGGACGCTTGCCGCGCGTGAGACCCCGAGCTGTCGTGCCGCTTTCTCGACGAAGTAGCCAATCGATGACGGTCCCGTCATCTGCCGCTCGACGCGGCGCATGCCGGCGCCGCGGAGCAGGTGCTCGATGTCGCCGGGGTGTCCCGCGAGGGCCGCAAGGACGCTCGCCTCACCGCCATCGCCCGCCTGCTGGGCCAGGGCGACGAGCAGCTGGCGCACCGCATCCACCTCGACCGGCGAGAACCCGCGCCCGGCGAGCCGGCCGTAGAGATCGTTCGGGTGCCCGCCGGCTTCGAAGAATGCGTCGAAGGCCCGACGGAACCTCGCGACATCGGCGGGGCGCTTCACCACCACGGCGGCGAGCGCCGACCGGAGGATCTCTCGATCGTCGAAGCCGACGAGGAGCGTCGCCCGCGCAGCGTCGATCGCGCCGGCGGTGGAGATCTCGATGCCGTGCCGGCGCACGGTCCACAAGAGCTCGGAGAGGATGCGGAGCACGCCCGAAGAGACTACGCCGGAGCGGGTTCTTTCAAGAGCTTCGTGATCGCGTTCTCGAGGTTCTCGAGCGGCGCTGCCCCGACGAAGACTTCGCGGATGACACCCTTCTTGTCGACGATGAAGAAGGTCGGGAGGCTCCTTACGCCGTACTCCGAGATTGTCTCGGCGCTCGTCGCGGCGCCGATCGCGTACTTGATCGCGAGCTTCTGGATGGACTTGGCAGCGGCCTCTTCGGCGTCGTCGGTGAGCCCTACGACCGTGAGTCCCTGCGCACCGAAGCGCTTGTGGAGGTCGTTCATGTTGGGCGTGGAGACGCGGCAGGCCATGCACCACGACGCCCAGAACTCCACGAGCGCGACCCGGCCACGCAGCTTCTTGATGTCGGAGACGTCGCCCTGCGCCGACTTCACACCCTTCCAGCTCGCGGCGAACGTCCCCACTTTGTCGAGGCGCAGCACCTCTTCTTCGCCGGGGTACTCGCCGAGCGCGACCGGGACGACGACCTCGTCCTTGCCGCGACGGACCTTGACCTTGATCGTCGAGCCGATGCCTTTGTCGGCGACGATCCGAACGACCTCGCCAGGAGCGGTCACTGCCTGACCATCGATGCCGAGCACGAGGTCGGCGTTCTTGATTCCCCCCTTGTCGGCCGGCGATCCGCGCATCACGCGCTTGGCGAGGACGCCGCCCTCGGCCTTGGCGAGCTCGACGCCCAGCCACGCTTTGCCGCTCGGCGGAGCCTTGGTGCCGTCGCCTTTGGTCGGTCCCGCCTCGGCGTGAAGAGCGCAGGTCGCCGCAGCGGCGACGGCGACCCCTTGCAGCCACGCGCGGCGAGGAAGGAGCGGGCGTCCAGGCATTCGACTAAGGTAGCGCAGCGATGCCGGTTCGGCCTCCCTCCCTCGTGCTCGCCATGTTCGGGCTCGGGCTCTTTGGATGTGCGTCGGAGCCACGTGACCATCGGACCCAGGCCGAGAAAGAGCGGGTCGAGACCCGGGAGCCACCCCCTGAGACGTGGGACGGCTTCGCCTCGATCCCTTCGCTCGAGGTCGCGGGCGAAGTCCGCAGCGCCCACCCGTCGGGTGACTTCGTGGCAACGATTCAGGTCAACCAGGCGGCAGCGGGGTACGGCACCAAGAGCCGCGAGCCGATGGCGCCCGGCGCCGTGGTTGTCGCTTCGCTCCGAGCCAACGTCGGCGCCGAGGTAGCGAGCTACTACGTGATGGAACGCCGGGCCCCCGGCTACTTCCCCGAAGGCGGCGACTGGGCCTACTTCGTCATCGATCGGGCCGGCAAGCTCGAGGCTGGCGGCAAGCTCAAGCTCTGCGCCCGATGCCACGCCGAGGCCCCGCGCGAGCACCTCTTCGAGAGCCTACATTCCGCTATCTCACCGGAATAACCGTTATAACGGCTGGCCGAGTCCCTCTGCAAACTTTGCGCGGTTCGAGCCAGGGTCTGACATCGATGCCCCGGCCTCGGCTCTCGAGGTGTCGAGATTCTGCCAAAAGCTCCATGCAGGGCGGGGGAATACGCCTCGAGTTGCCAGAATGGCACGCCTCCTGCTGAGGCGAGAGTGTCCTTCGCTTAGCTCCCTTCAACTTCTCTTCTCTAGCGCCTTTCCCTTCGCTTCTTCTTTTTTTCCCCGGCTTACCTTCCCCCGCGTCGCAGTTCTGTTTCGGTAGAACGCGGGTCTTGTCGAGAGCGAGAGCTTACGGTGACGTGCCCCCTGCCTCGATTCTGGAGGTGGGACCAAGGCGCGGTGCTTCTTCGAGGCATCGCGCGTTGCCGTTTTGTGCTCTTTGTTCGGCGCGGGCGCTCTGTTTTAGGCGCGGGCGCGTGGCCCATCTCCTTGACACTCCTTCTTCAAGGCAATAAACCCCCGCACCTGCTCGAGCGCCCATAGCTCAGCTGGATAGAGCACAGGCCTACGAAGCCTGGGGTCGGATGTTCGAATCATCCTGGGCGCGCCGGTGACGGAGGACGAAGCCTTCATGCAGGAGGCGCTCGCAGAGGCGACGCGCGCTGCCGAGGTTGGCGATGTCCCCGTCGGTGCGGTGGTGGTCGTCGGCGGCCAGATTGTGGCGCGGGGTCGCAACCGCCGAGAGGCCGAGAGCGATCCGTGCGCCCACGCCGAGGTCGAAGCCCTCCGTGAAGCGGCGCGCGCGGCCCGGAGCTGGCGACTCGTGGGAGCGACGGTCTACGCGACCCTCGAGCCCTGCCCGATGTGCGCGGGTGCGCTGGTAAACGCGAGGATCGCGCGCCTCGTGTACGGCTGCGCCGACCCGAAGGCGGGTGCTGTCGACACGCTCTTTTCGATCGGGCGCGACATCCGTCTCAACCACCGCTTCGAGGTGACGAGCGGCGTCCTCGCCGAGGCGTGCGCCGCGGTCCTGAAGGAATTCTTCGCGGTGCGCCGCGGTTCATCCCCCCTCACGAAGTGAGGGGGGCCAGGGGGGTGAATCTATGGCGGAGACGTCGCCGAGCACCCTGGTAGCGTAGCCGTCATGATCGACGACTCGCTCTTCGTCGCGCGCGGTGACGACCTGCCTCCCATCGTCCACGAGGTCATCGTCTCGACCGATCGGCTCACCGCGTTTCGTGCGCTCGCGACCGAAGAAGGGCTCGAAGCTTGGCTCGAACGAAAGGCCCTCGTCGATCTGCGGATCGGCGGCGCCTTCGAGATCTACTTCGACGGGGAGAAGCCGCCCGGCCTCCGCGGCTCCGAGGGTTGTCAGATCCTGGCCTACATCCCGGGCGAGATGCTCGCAGTCAGCTGGAATGCGCCACCGTCGCTCGCCGAGGCGCGCGAGAAGCGAGCCTGGGCAGTGTTCTCGTTCACCGAGGTCGAGCCCAGGAAGACGCGCGTGAAGGTGACCCACCTCGGCTTGGGCCAAGGCGGCGAGTGGCCTCAGGTGCGGACGTACTTCGAACGCGCTTGGCCGATGTTCCTGCGCGAGCTCCAAGGCCACTTCGCCAAGACGAGCTAAGCGAGGTCCGCCATCCCGATCGACTCGCGCGCGATGAAGCGATTCCACCCGCTGCGCGCCTGGAAATAGAGACGCAGACGTCCGCCGACGCGGCGCGCGTCGACGCTCCGCACGTGGCTCCGCATGAAGCCCGTCGCCGGGGCCAGGACCGGAGTGTCGGACAGCGACGAGAACGCTTCGCCGTCGGCCGATGCGAGCGCGCGCACCGCGGCGCGGCTCCTCCCGCGCTCGTCGGTGTACGCGCCGCACTGGAGCGCGACGAACCCGTCCTCGAGCGCGAGGACGCGAGCGGTTCCAGCAGCCAGGTTGGCGCCGGGATCCGCAGCGTCCGGCTCGAGCAGAGGAGCGTCGATCGAAGTAAACGGCCCGAGCGCCGACGGTCCGAACGCGACGCCCAAGGCCCGCGGCTCGACGAGACCGCAGTCGTCCAAGAGGACCAGCCCCGCCCCGTAGTAGAGCGCGTACCGGCCGTCGCGCAGGCGCAAGCACGAAGGGCTCCCCACGCTGCGACCGAGCGCTGCAGCGCTGTGCCAAGCGAGCGTCGGCGACAAGACGGCGCGCGGAGATGACCATGATGTCAGATCGCGCGACACCATCGCTTCGATCCACGAAGACGCCGGCGCGCGGCGACGCCCGACGCGCTCGTAGAAGAGCACGTAGCCGTCAGGCTCGATCAAGAGGTACGGACGCGCGGCGCCCTCGATCGCCGAGCCGCGAAGCCGTTCCCAGGCGACGCCGTCGTCGGACACGTGGTGAAACACGGAGTCGCCTTCGCGAGCGAAGAGGTGCCAGCGGCGGTCGTGCGACTCGTGCGGCGGTACGAACGTCGGCTCCGCGACGCCCGCCGAGCTCCAGCGAGGACGGAGCACCGGGCCGCCCGAGCCCTGGAAACAGCGCATCCGCGAGACGTCGACGACGCGCACGTCCCGATCACTTCCCCACGAAGACGGGCTTGCGTCGCTCCGCTGCCGCGCGCAGCCCTTCGCCGAGATCCTCGCTGGCGTAACTTCGCGCCTGCTCGCGCGCCTCGCGCTCCAAGGCGGCGGCGAGCGCGGCGCGATCCGGCCCGAGCGCGTCCGCGAGCGCGCGCGTCGCGAGCGGCCCCTGTTCGGCGATCGTCTGCGAAAGCGCCTTCGCCCGCGCCAGCACCTTGCTCTGTGGGACGGCCTCGAGCGCCGCACCGATCCGAACGGCCTCGCGCCCGTCGAAGCGCCGTCCGGTCAGCAGGATCTCCGCCGCGCGCTGCTCGCCCATGCGACGCGGCGCGAAGTAGGTCGAGCCCATGCCGGGATAGAGGCCCAGCGAAGCAAAGTTCAGCGCCAGCTTTGCGTCCTCGCCGACGATCGCGATGTGACACGCGAGCGCGAGCGCAAGCCCTGCTCCGATCGCCGGGCCGTCGACCGCTGCGATCACCGGCACCCCCAGATCGAGGACCGAGAGGAACCTCGCGTAGAACTCGAGCATGAAGGCGCGAGCCTCGTCGGAGCTGGAGGTCCGCAGCCGCTCGAGCATCGAGAGGTCGCCGCCGGCAGAGAAGGCCCCGCCCGCGCCGGTGATGATCGCGGCACGCAGCGTCGAATCGGCTGCCAGCTCCCTCACCCGCTGTCGTAGCGCGTCGCCGAGATCGACGCTCATCGCATTTTTCCGCGCCGGGTCGTCGAGCACGATCGTCGCGACGGCACCTTCACGTACAACGTGGACATTCGGCATCTGCGTGCTGACGCTACCACCTCCGACAAAGAACCGGCCTCTAGACCGCAATTCGGAGCGCGTGTCGCTTGACGAAATGGCCTTCGGAAAGTACCCCATGAATCCTAGAGCCTCGCGATGACCTGCCGCTTCACCCTCGCCGTCCACATTCTGGGGATGCTCGCCTGGTCGACGCGGGAGCGTTCGCTGCGCGAGAGCGGCGTGCGCGAAGGCACCGGCCGCGACGCGAGCGATCCGGTCACGAGTGAAGAGCTCGCGCGCAGCATCAACACCAACCCCGTGGTCGTGCGCCGCGTCCTCGGTGATCTCCGTCGAGCGGGGCTCGTCGACACCAAGCGCGGCGTCGGCGGCGGCGTCACCCTGGCGCGACCCGCGACCTCGATCACCCTGCGTGACGCCTACGAGGCGATCGAAGAGGGCGAGGATCTGTTCGGCGGCTACCCATCGGGGCCGAATCCCCGCTGCACCGTCGGCCCGACCCTCGCCGTCTACTTGGAAGAGGTCTTCGGTCGCGCAGAAGAGTCGCTGAAGAAGAGCCTGGCGCGCGTCACCATCGATTCGATGGTCAAAGAGATCGTAGGCCGCGTCAGGACGGCCAAAGCGGCGAGCTGATCTCGAGGGCTCGAGAGGGCGCTGCATTCGAGAGGCTGGGTTCGAGAGGCTGGGTTCGAGAGGCTGGGTTCGAGAGGGCAAGATGTCGACGGGGGCCGACGACGATCGACGCGCGGTCCTGGAGCGACGGCGCTTCTTCGTCGCGACGGCCCTCGCAGCTTTGGGTTGCAGTGGTAGCGAGCCGCAACCGAAAGGCATGACGGAGGCGGCGCCGGCGCCGCCCTCGACCTCGAGCGCGGCGCCGGACGGCAGCGCTTCGGCGTCACCTCCACCGTCGTCACGTCCCGCCGAGAAGCCCGCACGCTCCTGGAGCGAGCTCACCGCCGAGTCGCCGCCGCTCCTCTATCCGGAGACGCTGCAGCAGCCCGACCGCAGGCAGCTCGACGGCGTCGCGGCCGGGTTCGCCACGCAGCACGCAAAGCTTCGCACGGCGTACGAAAAGATCCCCCCGCTCTGCGATCTTCGCGAGACGGACTGCAAGTCGGCCTGGGCCGAAGTGGCCGCCGTCCTGCGTGAGGTCGAGCCGGCCACGCATCCGGCCCGGCGCCTGTGCGGTCCGGGCGACGATTGGATGAACGCGACGATGCAGCTCGAGCAAAACCACGTCGCGTTCTTGCAGAAGCTCCTCGCCGAAGTGACGAAGGAGCTCGACCGTCAGGTGGCGACGACCGGGATCATGTCCGAGCAAGTCTGGCTCAAGATGCGAACGATCCCGCGCCAGACGATCGCGATGCCTTGCCTCTCGTGCAGGGGCCCGTCGCGCATCCGCTTCCATTCGCCGATCCCGTTCGCGAAAGACTCGTCGAAGCTGCCGGCCCAAGCCGACTCGCTCGTCGATTTGGTGCGAAACGTAGGGCCGGCCGATCGCATTCAGGTTCGGGGCCACGCCGACCCGACAGAGAAGGATCCGAAAGCGATCGCGCTCGCGCGCGCACAGGCAATCAAGGCGCTCCTCGTGAAGAAGGGCTTCGACGAGAAGCGGATCGTCGTCGTTTCGTTCGGCGCCGACGTGCCGATCGCGACGAACGCTACCGACGAAGGGCGCGCACAGAATCGGAACCTGTGGATCGAAACGCTCGGTCCTTCGGGCCCCTGAGCGCCGGCGCTCGGGCACACAAGCGTGCGGGCGACATTCCTTCGACTGCGTCCGTGCCCGGCAACATGCTCTAGCGGATGAAGAACGGCGACTCGATCGACCTCTCCCATCCCTGTGGTCACGTCACCCAACAGACGCCGCGGCACACAGCACGGCCTACGCAGGGTTGCGAGGACTGCCTGAAGGTGGGCGGCGAGTGGGTGCACCTTCGCACCTGCCTCTCGTGCGGACACGTCGGCTGCTGCGACTCCTCGCCGAACCGGCACGCGACCGCCCACTTCAAGAAGACGATGCATCCGGTGATCACGTCCGCCGAGGTCGGCGAGACCTGGGCGTACTGCTACGCCGACAACCAGTTTCTCTCCGAGGCGTGAGGTCATGACGCAGGGCGCGGCGCTCGGCGATCTCGAGACGCGCCGGTCGCAGGTCTTTCCCGCGCTCTCGCCGGAGCAGATAGCCAGGATCGCCCGCTTCGGCACACCGAACGGACCTACGACGGCGGAACGATTCTTTTCGATCAGGGCGACGAGAAGGTCTCCTTCTTCGTCGTGCTCGAAGGCGAGCTGGAGATCGTCGCGCCCCGGGGCACGCTCTTCGGCCGGGCGGAGGAGCTCATTACGGTGCATGGGCCACGGCAGTTCACCGGCGAGGTGAGCGTCCTCACCGAGCGCCGATCGCTCGCCCGCAGGCGGGCCAAAGGGCGGCTCCGGGTGCTCGAGCTCGACCAGTCGGCGCTCCGCTCGCTGATCCAGACCGACCCCGAGCTCAGCGAAATCATCATGCGCGCGTTCATCCTCCGCCGCGTCGCGCTGATGACCACCGGGCTCGGCGACGTCGTGATCGTCGGATCACGCAATTCGGCCGAGACGCTCCGGCTCCAAGCGTTCCTCGTGCGAAACGCGCACCCCTACCGCTACATCGACATCGACCGCGACGAGAACGTCCAGGCGCTGCTCGACGCGCTGCATGTCGGGGTCGGCGACATTCCGGTGCTGATCTGCCGCGGCGAGAAGGTCCTCCGAAACCCGAGCGACGCCGAGGTCGCCGAGTGCCTCGGCTTCAACCCGACCGTCGACCCGAAGGTGGTGTACGACGTCGTCATCTGCGGCGCAGGTCCGGGCGGCTTGGCAGCCGCGGTCTACGCCGCCTCCGAGGGGCTCGACGTCCTCCTGGTCGAAGCTCGCTCACCAGGCGGGCAAGCCGCGTCGAGCTCCAAGATCGAGAACTACCTCGGCTTCCCCACGGGCATCTCGGGCCAGGCGCTCGCGGGCCGCGCATTCGCTCAGGCAGAGAAGTTCGGTGCGAAGGTCTTCGTGGCGCGAGGCGCGGGTCGAATCCGCTGCGAGCAAGTCTCGATGGGGATCGAGCTCGGGGGTGGCTCGACGGTCCGCGCGCGTACCGTGGTCATCGCGACGGGCGCGGACTACCGCAAGCTGGAGCTCCCGAATCGCGAGCGCTTCGAGGGCGCGGGCATCTACTATGCCGCCACGTCCATCGAGGCGCAGCGGTGCTCCAGCGAGGAGGTGATCGTGGTCGGCGGCGGCAACTCCGCGGGCCAGGCGGCGACGTTCCTCTCTCGGACGTCGCGGCACGTGCACGTGCTCATCCGCGGGCCGGACCTCGCCGCGAGCATGTCGCGGTATCTCATCCGCCGCATCGAAGAGACGCCGAACATCACGCTGCACCGCCGGACCGAGATCGTGAAGCTCGACGGCCGCGACCACCTCGAGGCGGTGCGCTTTCGGAACGTCGAAACGAACGAAGAGAAGACGGTCCCGATCCGTCACGTCTTCTCGATGATCGGCGCGTGCCCGAACACCGACTGGCTTCGCGGCGCGGTCGCGCTCGATTCGCACGGCTTCATCCGCACCGGGCCCGATCTCGACCCCGCCGCGCTCGAGGACGCGCGCTGGCCTCTCGCTCGCTCGCCGTTCCTCTTCGAGACCAGCCATCCGCACGTGTTCGCCGTCGTGCGATCGACGAGCGTCAAGCGCGTCGCCTCGGCGGTGGGCGAGGGCTCGGTCTGCATCCAGCTCGTTCACAAGGCGCTCGCGGAGTGAGGGGCCGTCCTCTACCCTCCGCGTGTGGCGTCCCCCGTCCTTCGCGCGAGCGCTCTCGTGATTTTCCTGGCCGGCGCGGCGTGCTCTTCGCCTTCGTCGTCGGCCGCGTCGCCCGAGCCGGCGCCGCTCACAATCGCGGTGATTCTGTCCTGGCCGTCGGGCGGATAGAGTAACCGCGCTTTTGCGTCTGCGTTGGCCGTTTTGTCAGGGTCGAAAGGGGACGCTCGGTCGAGATGACCTTCGACCAGCACGGCCAGCTCGTAGTCATCGGATTGCGACCCGGAGCGCGTCAGCTCGATCTCGTCGGTGTCCGAAACGACATCGAAGGTGTCCGGGTTCAAGACCCGAGACAGCTGCTGGGCTTCGGGCAGGTCCCCGGCGCTGTCGGTGAGCACCGTCTCGCGGATCTCGCGGCCGATCTGCCGCGCCTTCGCCGCCGCCTCATGTTCGCTCAGGGACCCGAACCGGATGACGAAGTCGCCGTTGCTGTCGCGGGCCACGTGGTCGTCCGGGCCCAGGTGCCGGGCGAGGACGCCCTCCGCCAGGGCATAGGCGCGATCCCTGGCCTTGTGCCAGTTCTCGCCGAGGGCGGGCTTCGCTTCCGGTAGGCCGGCGAAGCGGATCCGGCTGGCGGAGCAGGGCGCCGGCCGCCCGTTCTCGTTCCCGGCGGTGGAGCCAGTGGGCTCCGCGCCGGCGGCCCCATTCGCGGCAGAAGCAATTCCCGCCAGCGAAGCGCCGACGAGATCGGCCGACAAAGCGCCGCTCCGATCGCTGAAGGACAGCACGCGGCCGGAGTTGCTGTCTCCTAGGTTCAGAAGGACGGATCGCATCGAGACGTCGATGATCGAACCGTCCAGGCGCTGGAGCTTCATGTTGTCCCGCGAGAAGTCCGGCTCGCCGACGAGGGAATCGAGGTAGGCGGCCATGGCCTTGTCGCGCACATCGTCGGGCAGGATGGCGGTCCAGTCGCGGCCGACCAGGTCCGGCGCGTTGCAGCCGGAGAGCTCCGCCAGGCCGGGATTCACCAGACTGAACTGGCCCTTGCGAACGATGATGCCGAGGCCCGCATCGGCCACCGAGATGACCTTGGTCAGCAGGAGTTCGGTGTACTTGCGGGCCTGCTCCACCCGCCTGTTGGCCGAGTGCACGAGGCGGCTGCGTTCGACCGCGAAGCGCAGGATGCGGGGCACCGCGCCGTAGAGCTTGGGATTCTTCACCAGGTAGTCCTGGGCGCCCCGGCGGATCGCCTCCTGCGCGACGTCCTGGTCGTTGAGACCGGTGCAGACGATCACCGGGGCCTCGCCGGCGACCGGGACCAGCGAGTCCACGCCGTCGACGCCCCGGCTGTCCGGCAGCGAGAGATCGAGCAATACCGCGTCGACCGCCCGGGCTTCCAGCGTCCCCAGCGCGCTGCCGAGGTCGCCGGCATGCAGGACGCTGATGTCGGTCGCCCCCGCGTCTTCCATGGCGCCGGTCAGAAGAAGCACCTCGTCGGCGTCATCCTCGATCAGCAGCAGTGTGATCGGCGCTTCAAGCAAATCGCGATTCCCGAATGGAACGCGGGCGGCTTTGCCCATAAGTCAAGCAACTGCGCCATTATAGCTTGAGGGTATTAATGAAGTTGAAACATTAGGCATAGGCCATGGCCTGCCCGAAAGGTGAAACCCGTCCAACAATACTTGCCCTGGCCTTGCCGGGGCGGGTCGCTCGACGTGGCCGGAAATGCCGGACCTTGTCCTCAACGCCATCTGACGGAACGTTGCGGCGGAAGAGCGCGCCGCCCCCGGACTGAAATCGTTCAGTCGAAGCGGGCGGCTTCCGCCTCGCTCAGCCGCCGGCTCGGCACCCAGGCGTAGCCGTTCTCGCAGAGGATGACGCACTCGCACAGGCCGTGCGGCTTATCGGCCGGCGGCTGCAGCAGGGTCGAGCCGTGCGGGTGGGCCGCGGCACGCTCGGCCGCCAGGTCCGGATCGGTCTGGTAGAGCCGGATCTCGATGCCGGCGCCGCGCGGCCCTGCCTCCGGCAGCAGCGAGGGCAGGGGATGGCTGTGATAGGTGTGGTCGGCATGGAGCTG
>JBGTSH010000112.1:0-28497 GCA_041940405.1 Polyangiaceae bacterium | reverse complement strand
CACCACCACATCGACGACGAGCGCGTCGACGACTGCCACGACCTCGACGGACGTCGGCGGCGGCGGGAGCTCGACGACGTCGGGCGGTGGCGACGGCGGCGCGGGCGGCGCGACCGTGGCCTCGACCGTCATGTCGAGCAGCAGCACCGGCATGCTGAACGATCAGGACGGCGACGGCTGGACGGTCGCCGACGGCGATTGCTGCGACGTCACCGGAACGCCCGACTGCACCGAGCCCGAGAAGGTGAACCCTGGCGCCTTCGAGTACATCGGCAACCAGGTCGACGACGACTGCGATCCGACGACGAGCGACTCGGTGCCCGCGGCGGATTGCAGCCCGGCGGCGCTGATGACCCCGACGACCTCGCTCGCGCTGGCAAAGGCGATGGACCTTTGCCAGTTCACTAGCGAAAACCCGCCGCTCCCGCAGAAGAAGTGGGGCGTGGTGGCGACGGACCTAACGCTCGCCGACGGAACGTCCACGCCTGCCAATGTGCAGGTCGGCGTCCTCGCCAACTACGGCACCAACGTCACGCCCAAGAAGGGGTCGACGATGGCCTCTCTCTCCTCGGGCACCGCGCGTGACGAGGGCGATGCGGGCTACGTCCACCCGGAGAACGGCGTTCAGGCCGGACAGATCGGCAACTTCAACGGCAACACCGAGGTGTCGGTTCCGACCGAGTACCTGGCCGCGCACGGCGGCACGGTGCCGAACCCCCCTGCGTGCCCGGCGTGCAACAACACGGTTTGCACCCACGCATTCGACAGCTCTCGCTTCCGCATGCGCATTCGCGTTCCGACGAACGCGCAGTCGTTCTCGTACGCGCTCAAGTTCTACACCGCGGAGTATCCGGAGTACGACTGCCAGCAGTACAACGACTTCTTCCTCACGCTGCTCGATTCGTCGTGGGTCCCGGATCCGCTGGCGAATCCTCCACAGACGCCGCTGCCGCTCGACAAGAACATCGCGGTCGACGCGCTGGGCAACGCGGTCAGCGTCAACAACGCCTTCCTCGACGTCTGCTTCCCGGACTTCGGCGCGCCGCCCGGCAGCTGCCCGGGCGGCACGCTCGAGCTCATCGGCACCGGCATGGGCGGGTGGAACGGAGCGCTCACGGACGGCGGCGGCACCGGCTGGCTCGTGAACGAAGCTCCGGTCGTCCCCGGCGAGACGATCGAGCTCGAGTTCATCATCTGGGACGCGGGCGACCACAACGTCGACTCGCTGGTCCTGCTCGACAAGTTCCGGTGGCAGATCGACCCAGCCGAGGTCGGCCTGCACGACGATCCGTGAGTGAGAGAAACCTATGAGCACAAAACTCTTCAACGTTCGGATCGGGCTCTGGGCCTCCCTCTCTCTCATCGCGATCGTCGGCGGAGCTGCTTCCTGCTCCAAAGCGAACGACGACTCGAGCGGCGGCGGCGGCGAGTCATCCTCCACGACGGACGAGACCGTCTCGACGGGCGCCACGACCGTGGCCTCGTCGACCACCGGAATGGGCGGCGCAGGCGGCGGTGAGACCGGCTGCTCGGACAGCTCGGATTGCATCGGCAACCCCGACGGTGAGGTTTGCGACACCTCGAACGGCGAGTGCGTCATCTGCACCGAGGTCGAGGACACCTGCCCCGACGGCCAATACTGCGTGAACGAGGACTGCGAAATCGGCTGCACCGATGAGGCCGACTGTCCCGGCGACACCGTCTGCGACACGAACCTCCACGCATGCGTCAACTGCTCGATGGATCCCGACTGTCCGGCCGGGAGCATCTGCGTCGCCAACACCTGCATCCCGGGCTGCTCGCCGATCCAGTCGTGCCAGGCGGGCTTCACCTGCTGCGGCAGCACTTGCTACGACGTCTCGTCGGATCCGGATCACTGCGGCACCTGCCCCAACGATTGTGAAGCGCCGGAGAACGCCGGTGAGCTCTGTCTGAACGGCGTCTGCTCCATGGGCCCGTGCAACGCCGGCTGGGCCGATTGCAACGGCGACTCGATGGACGGTTGCGAGCACAGCACCATCGAAGACGGGCCGTGCCTCTGCACGCCGGGATCCACGCAGTCTTGCTACTACGGCGCGCCCGGCACGCTCGGCAACGGCGTCTGCCAAGCGGGCACGCAGCAATGCAACCCGAGCGGTACGTCGTGGGGGCAGTGCCTCGGTCAGATCATGCCGTCGTACGAGATCTGCGCGAACGGCGTCGACGAGGACTGCGACGGAACCGCCGACAACGCCGTCGACATCGACGGCGACGGCTGGAACTACTGCAACGGCGACTGCAACGACGGCGCGAACCTGATCAACCCCGGCGCGTACGAGGTCCTGAACAACGGCGTCAACGACGACTGCGACGCCGGGACCAGCGACACCGTCGCGCCGGTGTGCGCGTCGGCACAAAAGCTGACGGGCGTCACGGCCAGCGACGTCGCCTCGGCGATCGAGCTCTGCCAAACGACGACCGCGAACCCGGCGATGCCGCTGAAGAAGTGGGGCGTCGTCAACGCGAGCTACCGCCTCGGCAGCGGTGCGGTGCCGAACGCGACGCAGCTCACCAACATTCAGAACTACGCTGCTGCAGTTCTCACCCAGTACGGCACGAACAACGTGCCGAAGAAGAACAACACGCTTGCCGGCCTCTCGAGCGGGCGCATGCGTTACACCGGACAGCCGGACTTCGCTACGCCCAACGGTGGAACGCAATTCAACACCCCCTCCTCGTGTCCGGCGACGTATCTCGCGGCTCATGGTGGGGCACTGCCTGGCTCCGCCGGGTGCAGCGGTTCGTGCCCGGCGGGAACCGGATGCAATGACAGCGTCTCGCTCCGCCTCGACATTCGCGTTCCCACCAATGCGCAGTCGCTCTCGTACGACTTCCGGTTCTTCTCCGCGGAATACCCGGAGTGGATCTGCCAGACGTACAACGACTTTTACCTCGCCCTGCTGACCTCGGCTCATCCGGGCATCCCGGCAGATCACAACGTCTCGTTCGACTCACTCGGGAATCCGGTAAGCGTCAACAACGGCTTCTTCGACGCTTGCCAGCCATCGGGTTGCTACACCTGCCCGCTCGGCACGACCCCGCTCATCGGAACCGGAATGGACGGCAACGTCGGCGGCGGGACCAACTGGCTCACCACCGACGCGCCGATCGTGCCGGGTGAGACCATCACCCTCGAGCTCATGGTCTTCGACGTCGGCGACTGGTCCTGGGACTCCCTCACGCTGCTCGACAACTTCCGCTGGAACCTCGTGCCCCTTCCCGTCGGCACGCACGAGTAGCGGTTCGCTAAAGACGGGCGGCATCGTCTTTGGTGATGACGTCGTCCCTATCGATTCACCCCCCCGGCCCCCCTCACTTCGTGAGGGGGGTGTTTGTTCATTGGGAGGGGAGGAGGGAGAGGAGCTTCTCGCGTGAGGTCGCGCCGATGTGCTGGGCGACCTTCTGGCCGCCGGCGAAGACGAACACGGTCGGGACACCGCGCACGCCGTACTTGGCAGCCACCTCGGGGGCGTCGTCGACGTCGACCTTCGCGACCTTCACACGTCCGACCGTGTCGTCGGCGATGCGGTCGATGACCCTGTCGAGCGCTTTGCAGGGACCGCACCACTTGGCGCCGAAATCCACCAGGACGGGCACCGGCGATGCCAGCACCTCGTGCTCGAAGGTCGAATCACCCACTTCTTTCACGTTCTTGCTCTGTCCCATGCCGGCAAAGGTGTCCGGGCGCCGAGGTCTTACGGGTTGTAAGATCCCTCCGGCTCGACACCTTTGTCACCGATGAGCGCTGCACTCGCCGAAGACCAGCTCGATCTTCTGACGCGGACCATCCGTGCCCAACGGGCCGAGCTCGTCCGCGTCGCCCGCCATGAGGGACTCGGTCCCGAGGATGCCGTCGACTGCGTCCACGACGCGCTCATCACCTTCCTCAACCTCACCGAGACCGGCCTGCGCACCGTCGAGGAAGAGGCAATCCCCGCCTACCTCGCCGGCATCGTCCGCAACGCCGCGCGCAACAAGCGCCGGCTTCACCACCTCGCCAAGCCGCACGCCTCGATCGACCTGCTCGAACCCGGAACCGACGAGCCGCTGACCGACGCCATGCTCGAGAGCGCCGAGGATCACGTTCGCCTGCGCGCGTGCGTCGATCAGCTGTGCGGAACCCAGCGCGCCGTGGTGACGCTGCGTTTTCTCGAGGAGCAACCCGGTGAGGATGTTGCGGCGTCGCTGGGGATCAGCCGCGGCTACGTCGACGTCTTGTTGCACCGGGCCAAGGCACAGCTCAGGACTTGCATGACCGAATCATCGTCGTCCCCATCACCTTGAACCCGAGCCGTTCGTACAACCTGCGCGCCCGGTGATTGTCGGGCGTGACGATGAGGGCAATCGCAACCGGCCGTTCGGGCCAGACCTCGGCGCGCTCGATGGCGTCGAAGAGCGAGGTGCCGAGGCCGCGGCTCCTGTGCTCGGGCAAGACGTAAAGCTCGTCGACGTCGCATGTCTGGCCGCCGAGCTCGTTGGACCAGAACGCGATGAGGAGGGCGTAGCCGACGATGCGACCGTCGATCTCGAGGACGACGGCGCGGCCGCGTGATGGCTCGCGTCGCAGGGTGGCGAGGGTGCGCCGGATGTGAGAATCGGGAACCGGCTCAGCGCTGGGGTCCTCGCGATAGAGGCCCATGCACATCTCGATCACGGCGTCGTCGTCTCGGGGCTCTGCGATCCGCCACATGAAGGCTCCGCTCTACTGATGGTTGGCGCGTGATGCGACCGAAGTGACGTGGTGAAGATCAGAACCTGCCACCTTGGTCGCATCGGGAGGGCACTTTGGTCGCATCGAGGGGCGCGGGCCCGTGAGCGCGGTGGCCAAATGCGCGAACTTTGGCGTTGACCTCGAAGGGGCGCGACCGAAGTCCGGTTGCGATGCGACCAAGGTGCGGGGGTGAGAAACACACCGCGGGACTTTGGTCGCATGGAGCGGCGGGGGAGGGCGGACGCATCTGGCTGGAATGCTCAAAAAGGGAGTACCCAGCCGCGAAGGGTCAGTGATCTCGCTTGAATGCCCCGTTCTGGTGCATCCAGCGGGGATGGGCCCACGCACGCAGACACGAGCCGAACGGCAAGCTACCGTCCCAGGCCATGAGCCAACGCGTCACGGTCGAAGTCGACGGCCACGTCCTCCTCATCGGGATCAATCGTCCCGAGAAGCGCAACGCGTTCGATCTGGAGACGATCGAGGCGCTGGCGGCGGCGTACGAGAGGCTCGGCGACGATCCGGAGATCTTTGCAGGCGTTCTCTTCGCGCATGGTGATCACTTCTCGGCGGGGCTGGACCTTGCCGTAGTAGGTCCCGCAGTTGCGGAGCAAGGGCCCGGCGCGCTCTCGGGCTCGCGGAAGTACGACCCGTTCGGGGTTTGGCGCGCGCCCGTTCCGAAGCCGGTGGTGTTGGCTGTGAACGGCATCGCGTTCACGCTGTCGATCGAGCTCGCGCTCGCGGCGGACATCGTGATCGCTGCTTCGGACGTGCGCTTCCGCCAGCTGGAGATCGGGCGGGGCATCATTCCGTTCGGCGGCGCGACGTTCCGCGCTCCGGCGAAGCTTGGTTGGGGCAACGCGATGCGGTTCCTCCTGACGGCCGAAGAGTTCGGCGCGAGCGAGGCGCTGCGCATCGGCTTGGTGCAAGAGGTGGTCGCACCGGGAGACCACGTCGCGCGCGCGCGGACGGTCGCGCAGCTGATCGCGAAGCAAGCGCCACGCGGCGTACAGGGAACACTGGCGAACGCTCGGCTGGCCGCCGAGAAGGGCGATGCCGAAGCGATCGAGCAGCTGCGAGCGCTCTTGCCCGGCATCATGGCGAGCGACGACGCGCGCGAAGGCCTTGCGAGCTTCCTCGAGCGGCGTGAGGCGAAGTTCACCGGCCGGTGACGCCGGCTCGAGACTAGGGGCGCTTGGCCTTCACGATCCGCTGCGCGAGCTGATCGACGCTCTTCGACTTGCGATCGGCCTCGGGGATCTCGTTCCAGGCAGCCTCGAACTCTTCGGTGCTGAGCTGGGGCGCCTTCGTGGTCAGAAGGACGATGACCTTCATCGAAGTGTCGAACTTCTTCTTGTCGAGCGCTCGGGCAGCGTCCTGTGCCTTCTTCTTGTCGGCTTCGAGGCGCTCCTTCTCGTCCACGGCCGCCATCTTCTCGGGGGAGAAGCAGATGTTCACGCTCTTGAGCTTGAAGCCCTTGGCCGCGTTCCCGTCGGGAGACTCGGAGACTGTCGTACCGCCGCAGCGCCAGCCGCCGGTGCAATCGGCGTCGGTCTCGCACTCGCGGTAGCACTTCTTGCCGATGCAGGTGTGGTCCGGCTTGCAGTCGCTGTCGCTGCCGCTGCTGCACGCGCCGCCCGCCTCGGAGCCGAAGATGTGACGGAAGCCGAAGAGCAAGCCGAGGAGGCCCGCCATGAAGACGGCGATACCGGCCCATGCGAGCGGGCTGGTCTTCTTCTGCTCCGGCGCTTGGGCCGGGGCGGGGAGGGGCTGGGGGGTCAAGCATCGCCAACTACGCGAATCGGCTATGGGACCTTCCCGGGTGGGAAAGTAGGCAACGTTGCCAGTAGGCAAGATTGCCACTAGGCAAACCTGCCAGTCGGCTTGCCGTATGTTTCGGGCGGGCTCCCCGGTGACGGCCGCAGCATTCTTCGACCGCAAGCAGGAGATCACACGCCTGTCGGGAGTGTTCGATGGGCTCGTCGCGGGAGCGCCTCGTTGGCTGGCCATCGTGGGCCCGCGCAAGGTCGGAAAGACGAGCCTCATCCTCGAGGCTGCGCGGCGGGGCCCCGTCCGCCGTCCCGGTGGCGGTGATGGACGTGATGGGCAACGCGCCGCTCTCGCTCGAGGTCTTCCGGACGTTGACCTTGCGTGCCGTCGACGCGCTGATCGGCGCCGAGCTCGCCGGATCGCTCGAGCGGCGTGCCGGTGACGCGCGAGAGTTCGGAGAGCTCCTCCGAGGATCCGACATCTACCCTTCGCTTCCCAAGGATCTCAGGGCGGAGCTCGATCGCTTGGTCGAGACGCGGCCGACGGCAGAAGCCGTACGGCGATGGCTCGACCTGCCCGAACGCGTTGCCGGGGCAATCGGAGGGAAGCTCTTGATTGCGATCGACGAGGTTCAGGAGCTCGCGACCCTGTCCTCGCGGCAGTTCGAGCCATTCCCAGTCATGCGCGCGGCTTGGCAGCGACATGAACGAGTGGCCTATGTCATCTCGGGCTCGGCTCCGACGACGTTGCGAGAGTTCGTCACGGCGCGGCATTCGCCTTTCTTCCAGCACTTCGATCTGCTCGATCTGGGACCCTTCCAGCGACAAGACGCGGTCGCGCTCTTGGTCGAGCAGGCACCGAAAGGGCACGCCATCGAGAGAGCGCTGGCCGAAACGATCGTCGACACCATCGGTGGGCACCCCTTCTATCTCCAGATCGTGGGGGATGCGCTGACCCGCGAGGAGCCGCCCTATGACCTCTCGACGCTCAAACCGGTAAGGAGATTCGCCTGGACGAAGGGGCGACCATCGACAATCTGCTCGCTTGGTTCGACGCGTTCAGGAGCGACGAGCGTGCACGTCGTGCTCGCGGTCCTTCGCGGTCCAAGCGGCGCTGAGCTCGAGCACCGGCATCAGCGACGCGCCGCGCGCAGTGAGCGAGTAGTCGACGCCCGGGGGCCGGGTGTCGACGCTCGTTCGTTCGACCAGGCCGTCGTGCTCGAGCTCGCGCAGGCGCTGCACCAGCATTTTCTTCGATGCACGCGGGAGCACGCGGCAGATCTCGCCGAAGCGCATCGACTTGCCGCCGAGCTTCCAGAGAATGAGCGCCTTCCATCTTCCACTGAGAAGGGAGAGGCAGGCCTCGACAGGACAAGCGGCGGACTTCTGTGCGATGGGCATGATGACTGGTTACAGAAAAGTGCCTACTTGCCGGCGAAACATGCGTCGCCAAGATGGCGCGCATGCAGAAGGTTGCGATCGTCACGGGTGCGAATCAAGGCTTGGGCCTGGCGCTGGTCCGCGGGTTGTGTCGCGCGCTCGGCAATGACGCGGCGGTCTATCTGACGGCGAGGGATGCCGACCGCGGGCGAGCCGCGGTCGGAGCGCTCGAAGCAGAGGGGCTCCGGCCGCGCTTCGAACGGCTCGACGTCACCGACTCGGCGCTCGTCTCCGGCCTGGCAGACAGAATCCGTGCCGAGCACGGTGGCGTGGACATCGTGATCTCGAATGCCGCGGCCCGGATCAGGCCTGCCGGCGTGCCGGCGGATGTCGTTCGTGCGTTCGTCGATACCAACAACCTCGGCACGCACCGGATGCTGGAGTCGTTCGTTCCGATCCTGCGCGACGGGGGCAGGTTCCTCGTCGTGGCGAGCGCGTTCGGCCGGCTCTCCAAGCTGCCCGCGAGCGTGCGTCCGCATCTGGACCCGCGCGGCAAGACGCTGCGTGATCTCGAAGCGTCACTGGAGGCGTACGTGAGCGCCGTCGAGGCCGGACGCGCCGGCTCGTTGGGCTGGCCCGACTGGATCAACATCCCTTCGAAGGTCGCGCAGGTCGCAGCCCTCCGACTCGTTGCCCAGGAGATCCGTGAGAAGGCGATGCGCCGCGACTTGTTGCTGAACGCCGTCTGCCCGGGCCTCCTGGACACGGCGGCATCGCGAGGTTGGTTCACGGACATGAGCAGCGCGCTGATGCCGGACGAGGGCGCCGTCGACCTCCTCTGGTTGGCGACGCTCCCGAAATCGAGTCGAGAGCCGTACGGTGAGCTCGTGCAGCATCGAAAGGTGCTGCCTTTCGATGACGCGCCGATCGCCGGACCCTGAGGGTCAATTTCGTTCTAGAACGCGCGCGGCCGCCGGCCTATCGCGCACGCGATGAACGACGCCGTTCGAGACACCGTGACGCTCGTGACCCACGAGATCGATGCGAAGCGCTGGGAAGCGCTTCGTGCTCTCTACGCCGACGAGGTGACGACCGACTACACGTCGCTCTTCGGCGGCACGCCGCAGAAGCAGCGGGCCGACGATCTGATCGCCGGATGGAAGGGCGCGCTCGCGAACGTGATCACGCACCACCTGCTCGGTCCGATCGTCGTCCAGGAAAGCGGCGACGTGGCGACGGCGAGCTGCCAGGTGCGCGCGCTCCACCGAGCCGAGGGAGCGCCCGGCGGCTCGGACTGGGAGGTGCTCGGCCGCTACGAATTCGAGCTCGTGCGCGCCGGCGGCGCCTACAAAATCGCCGAGATGACGCTCATCACCCAGATGCAGGTCGGGAACACGAAGCTCCTTCAAGAGGCTGGTCAATTTCCTTCAAGATGAACGTCGCGCGGGGCGCATAGCTTCGCGCGCATGAACGAGATTTCGACGGTCTTCATCAGCGACGGTGTGCCGCTCGTCGGGACGTTCCATCGGAGCGTCTCGAGCCTCTCGGAGCGGCAGCCGGCGATCGTGATCAACGGCTCGTGGCTGAACGTGAAAGAGCAGATGGCGACGCTCTACGCGCGCACGCTCGCGGAGCGAGGCTTCACGACGTTCGTCTTCGACTACGCGGGGTGGGGTGAGAGCGGCGGGCGGTACGGCACCTCGAGGCGCCGACGGCCAGGACTACTACGACCAGCCGGCGCAGGTCTCGGCGGCCGTAGCGCACGTGGCGAGCTGGTTCAACGAGGGCATGTCTCGCTAAGCTTCGCGCGTGCGGAGCATCTCAGCCTCGGCGACGATCCGAGCGCCGATCGATCGCGTCTGGGCGATCCTCGCCGACACGGCGCGGTACCCGGAGTGGAGCCCGTTCGTCGTGGCCGTCGAGGGACGCGTCGCCGTGGGCGAGACGGTGACGCTCGTCGTCGCGATGCACCCGGGGAAGGATCCCATCCGCCAGCGCGAGAAGATCAGCATGTGGGACGAGGGCCGCGAGATCCGCTGGGGCGTGGTGATGGGTCACCGTGTCCTTCTCGAGGCCGAGCGCTACCAGAGGCTCACGCGAATTTCGGAGAGCGAGACGCTCTACGAGACGTCGGATGGCTTCTCCGGCATCCTCGTTCCGATCGTATTCGCGCTCTATCGCGACAAGATCCAGGCCGGGTTCGACGCGACGGCGCGTGCGCTCAAGGAGCGGGCCGAGACGCAAGGCACGCCCCATAAGGAGCTTGCGCCGCGGTGAACGCCGCCTCTTCTGCCGTGCACGCTTCATCACCGCCCAAGGTGATGTCGCACGACGCTGCTCGGCACGTGTAGAGCGCGCGGGCGGCGCTTCGCATCGCTGCTCCGGTGTCGCATGTCGCATCGACGAACGCCCACGTGTCCGCGAACATCGCCTTGCACGACGCGAGCATGACATCCGGGTAATTGATGGTCCCGGCTGCTTGGTTGACGCAGGTGGCGGTCGCCTCGCACAAGGCGTCGGTCGATGCGCTGTAGTCGTCTGCCGGGCGCACTTGGCCGCCGCCATATCGCGGATTGGGGACGTTGGCCAGCAGGCCCATCGGCGGCCCGGCGTTGACGACCAGGCCGGCGCGGCATTGGAAGCGCACCTTGTTGAAGACGGTGTCGGCGCGCGAGGCCGACATGACGTAGTCGCCCGGCGGAACGCGATAGAAGAGGACGCCGCCGTCGATGCTCGTCGCACCCTGGCCGATCGCGGGCAATACGCCTTCGTCGAAGTAGATGGGCCCGCTCTCGGCGGGGACGGCCGGCTCGAGCGAGACTTGCACGTCGGGGGCGCCTTGTCGCAGACGGACGTAGAGCGACCCGCCCATCCTGGCGACCGTGCTCGCGATGACGCAGTACTTGTCCTCCTCGACCGGCATCGGGACGAGCGCCGACAGGGCGTTGAAGATCGTCACCGGCACGACCTGAATCGAGAACGCGGGGATGCCCTGCGGTCCGAGCGTGACTGTCGCCGTCTGCGTCGTCTTGATGTCGGGGTGCTCGACGAGGAGCGTGACGTCGGTGCCTTCGAGCAGGCCCTCGAAGCGGAAATGGGCGTCTGCCCCGGTCGTCACCCGCATCTCGGGGTGCTCGAGGATCGAGACGGTGGCGCCCGCGATGCGCGGCCCTTCGACCTCGGTCAAGAAGGCGAGCACGTCGCCTTCGACTGCGACGATCGCCGGCTCGGTGCTGCAGTCGGCGGAGCAGTGACCCGGCAGGCCGTTCTGATCGCCTTCGTCGCAGACCTCGGGCGCGTCGACGCGCAGATCGCCGCACTCGAGCGCGACGATCTCGGGCTCTGAGCAGCCACCAAGAAGGGCAAAGAAGAGGGCAGAGATCGCCGGCCCGCGACGAGATCGCATGGGCCACGATACTCCATCCAGCTGCGCCGCGCTCGTGGGCGCCACGATCACTGCGGGACGGGCGGCTCGTAGATCTTCTTCACGTCGGCGCCGCCGGCAAAGGCGTACGAGCCGGCGCTGCCGTAGCCGTACGCGACGATGCCGAAGCGCGTGTCGCTCGAGAGGCTGTGGGCGCCCACCTGAAGGGGGCACACGCGCGACTCGTAGGTGATGTTGTTGACGGTGCCCGCGGGCGACGTGGTGCAGCCGGTCGCGGGCACGCCGTCGATGTTCACGACGGAGCCGGGCTCGGCCGAGATGACGACCCAGTTCTGCGTCCACGATCCGGGCGTCAGGATGACGTACTCGGTTCGGTACTGCTCGACAGGTGGGAACATCGTCAGATCCGGATCGCCGAGGAGCTGGCCTTGGATGTAGCCCTGGCTGACCTGCAGCTGCCCGACGAGGATGGGCTTGTCGCTGGTGACGGTGAAGTTCTCCTGCGCCCAAGTCGTCCTCACCTCGCCAGGTTGGATGGTGAAGCTGTTGTGGGGCGCGGGCAGCGTGGTCGTGACGTTCGCCGGCTCCGCCGCGCCGACGAAGCGGATGATGTCCGGCTCCTTGTAGCCGCCGGTCGATCGGACGGGGCTTCGCGTGATGACGTAGTTCATGCCGAGCGATTCGATCGGGAAGAGCTGCTCCTCGAGGTGATCGAGGCAGCAGGTGTCGCCGCTCTTCCATCCGGGGTAGGTCGGAATGTCCCACGGGCCCGGGACCTGCGTGCTCTCGACGCCGGAGAAGACGGCGATCGGCTGGTCTGCGAAGACGAAGCTCCCGGAGAGATCGGCGACAGTCTCGATGTTGTCGGACGTGGTGCCGTCGTCGGTCTCGAGGTTGAGCACGTCGAACGGCTGGAGGGTGACGACGATCTCGCCGCCGGCAGGCGTCGCATCGATCGGAGCGTTGCCCTTGATGCGCCAGCTGGGCCGGACGTGGACGGTCGTGTTCGGCTTGGTCCCGACGACCGTGATGTACGAGCGGTCGAGGACGTCGAGGCCCGGGAAGTTGATATCGATCGGGTGGCCCGCGTTCCAGCCGAGGACGCGGTACTGCTGGCCGAGCGCGTTCGCAGGCAAGAGCAGCGAGGCGTCGTTCGAATACGCGTTCTCGAAGACGTTGAATTGGTAGACGACGATCGGCGAGCTCGAGGTCAGCCGGAATGCGCGCGACGAGAGGCACGTGCCGGGCGACGCGTAGTCGTTGGGGACGGTGCCGCAGTCGAGCTCGCGCGTCGGCAGGACCTCGGCGACGAGCGCGCCCGGAGGTACCGACACTTGCTTTACGACCGTGAGCTGCGCGGGCTGTCCGGGGGGAGCCTCGTTGATCTCGATCGTGACGTTCGCCTGGCCCGAGCCGGCGTTCGATAGCGCGACGCCCCAGGGAGCGCTCGCCGGGTCGTTGAAGCCGTCTTGCTGATCGAGGTCGACGGCCCAGAACTCACAGCCGACGTTCGAAGGCTGGTCGACGGCGATCTGGCAGGCGGTCTTGCACTCGCCCTCGTGACAAGTGAGGCCCGCGTTGACGTCGCACGTCTCGAGCAGCGGACCGTCGGGGACGCCCTGATCGCTGCACTCGTGCACCTCGTTGCCGACGCAGAACTTCGATCCGGGAGCGCACGTCGCGCAGCCGAGCGTCGGCGCGCAGACGAGGCCTTGCGCGGCGCAGTCCGTCGAGTTGCCGTTGCAATCGACGTAGATGTCGAAGTCGCAACGCGGGCAGGTGTCGATCCCGCCGCCTTGTCCGTTCTGCGCTCCTGCGCCGGAGGCGCCCGCGCCGCCGGTGCCGTCCGGATCCTCTCCCGCGCTGCAGGCACCCATCGACGAGGCGAGCCCGGCGCTTGCGATCAGACCGGCGGCGACGCTGGAGAAAGTAAGGAAACGGCGCATCGCGGCGATGTACGACTGGTCCGTCCGAGCGGCAATGGTCAAGCCGCCGGAACCTCGCAGCGGCCGCCGCGGCGCAGTGCGTCGAAACGCGGGCGAGGAGCGGGTGACTGAAGCGTCAGTTTTTCCCCGAGGGCGGTGCCGTCCGCGGATGCAGAACGGCCTCGTCATATTCGGCGACGAAGGTGAACCCGAGCCGCTCGTAGCAGCGGAGGGCGGCGCGGTTCTCGCGGTCGACGTTCAACCCGACGACGTCGGCGATCGGGGCGAGGGCTCGGAGGAGCGCAGCGCACGTCGCGAGGGCGAGCCCGCGTCCGCGATGCGCCGCGCTCGTGACGACGTTGCCGAGGGCCGCGACCCGGTAGCTTCGCGAGAGCACGTGCACGCCGGCACACGCCACGAGCCGCCCCGCATCACGGATCCCGAAGGCGAGGCCGTCCTGAAGCACGCGCGGGTGGAAGAAGTGCTCGGGATGGTCGGCATCGAGGAGAGCGAGCACCTCATCGGCGTCCGAAGGACCGAGCGCTTCCACATGCTCGGTCGCGACGTCGTCGATGCGAGAGCGGTCCGTCCACACGAGCTTCGCGTGGTGCCCGCGGCCGTCGATCGTCGCCGCCCGTTCGATCGCCGGGCGCAACGACGGCGTGAAGTGCGCGTACACCGGGCGTGCCTCGCTCGAGAGGAGCTGCGGAACGAGCGCGGATAGCGCGGCGTGCTCCGCGGCGTCACCTGCGAGCGCTACGACCGTCGGCGGATCGCCGCCGTCGTAGCGCAAGGCGACCCCGTCGATCTCTCGGTCCGGGGCCCGCGCGACGAAGTAGCTCGTGAGCGGGAAGAAGGCGTCGTCGAGATCGCCGAGCTCGTAGAGATGGAGCGCGGCGTTGCGACGGAGCGCTCGCTCGAGCTCTGCGCGATCGTCGACGCGCTCCGGCCGCACCGAGCTCATGCGGGCGAGAGCAGGGCTTCCATGTCGGCCTTGAGATTCTCCCGGATGTGCCGAATGGTGGCGCCGCGGAGCCGCTCCTTCGTCGCGGCGAACGCGCGGCGGGAAAGGCCGCCGAGGCGCGCTGCTTCGCGCTTCGCGACGTCGAAGAGCTCGCCGGACGCGACGACCTGATCCAGGTACCCGACGCGCGCCGCGCCCTTCGGATCGAAGATCTCGGCGAACAGCGTCGCGCGCGCGAGCTCGTTCGGGAGGATCCGATCGCGTGCCAGCTCCATCGCGAGGTCCGGTACGGGCAACCCGATGCTCACCTCGTTGAGGCCGATCTTGTAGGGACCATCGGCGCCGATTCGGAGATCGGAGCAGCAGAGGAGGAGCGCGCCGCCGGCGAGGGCGTGACCGGTGCACGCGGCGACGACCGGGACCGGGCTCGCGTAGAGCTTCATGAACAGATCCGAGCCGCGCTCGAGCAGCGCGGTCGCGTTCTCGGGGCCGCTCATCATGACCTTGAGATCGAAGCCGCCGGAGAAGCGCTCGGGACGCCCTGCGAGGACGAACGCCGTCGCCTCGGACTCGGCGCGGGTAAGCGCGTTGGAGATCGCGTCGATCATCGGCACGGAGAGCGCATTGGCTTTGCCGTCATCCATTCGCGCGATCGCGACCCCGCCTTCGAGCGTGTACTCCAGGATTCCTTCGGCCATGCGCGTCACCGTAGCAGAGGAGCCGAAGACCATGCTCTCATGGTTGCGTGCGTCCCCGGTCATGGTTGTCCGGCGCCTGCGTGCTCTCGGCGGTGGTCGTCTCGGGGTGCTTCGTCGACGCCATTGGCGTCGGCTCCGACGGCGGTGAAGGCGCCGCGACGCCTGCGACGTCGACGACAGGCGCGAACGGTCTCGGCGGCGCGACGAACAGCCTGTCGACGACGACCGGTGGGTTGGGCGGAGCGGGCGGTGCAGGTGGCGCCGGTGGCAACGGGCTCGTATCGGAGTGCACGGGCGATGAAGTCGCCGTCGACATCGTCGATGGGATGCTCGTCTGCGAGCCGTTGACCCAGAAGATCGTCGCGGCAATCGAGGGCGGGTGCAGGGCCCAGGTCGGCTGGCGCGACTTCTGCGGCAACACGTGTACGGATCCCGCGGACAAATGGGGCTCCACCTCGCCGATCGAATGCGATCAGGACGGCAACGACAATACCTGCGACGTCGAGAACCTGGGCGGCACGAACGTACGCCTCGTGGGCGTCAACCTCGACGGCGGCATCGGCGACGACGATCGCTGGTACGCCGGCTTCACGTGCTCGCCGGGTGACGACGCCATCACGTCGTGCGGCAGCAGCGAGGCCCTCCTCACCGGCCTCGACGGCACGACCCCCGTCTGCACGGCCGCGACGCGCGCGCTCTTCGCCCCCCTCCGCGCGTGCTCCTTTGTCTTCGGCTGGAAGGACAGCTGCGGCGGCGGCTGCACCGACCCGCCTTCGAAGATCGGCGCTGCGAGCTCCGGCGAGTGCAACACCGCCATGGTCGGCGGAGCCACGTGCACCGCCTCGCCGTTCGACGCTGCAGACGACCTCGTCAGCTTCGACACCGACGGCGGCGTGAACAACGACGACAGGTTCTTCTACGGCCTGTCGTGCGACGCGGTCACACCGGCGACGACGATGGCGACCGGCGTCTGTCCGCAGGGGCAGTTCGTGAACGGGATCAACGCAGACGGCTCGCTCAGGTGCCGCACGATCCAAGAGCTCTCGCTCGGCTACTTCCAAGAACAGTGCTGGCTCTACGCGGGGTGGCGTGACAACTGCGACGACTGCAGCGACCCGCCGACCAAGTGGGGGCGTGTGCGCGTCGGCGAATGTGCGACAGGGGCGGTAACCGACGATGCTTGCACGACTGTCAGCTTCGACGGCCAAATGGTGAGCATGTTCGGGCTGAGCCCCGATGGGAACGTCGACGGCAACGACAAGTTCTACATCGGCTACGCGTGTCAATAGCCCGACGGCGCCGACCGAGCGCCGAGGAAAGGGTGCTTCTTGCTTGGCCAGCGGCCACAGGATGCCTAGCCTCGGCGGGATGAGAGGGACCCATCTGCTGGCCGCAGCTGCGGCTGCCGCTGTCGTCGTCTTCTTACCTCAGCTCGCGAGCGCGCAGGGCGCGCCTGCGGGAGGACAGGCCGAAGTCAAAGCCGAAGCCCAGGGCGACGCGAACGCCGGCGGCGCGGTGAGCGGCCCGGGCGAGTCGTGTCGCGCGCGCTCCGACTGCGCCGAAGGCCTCAAGTGCGTCGATCAGGTCTGCAAGGACGAGCTCGAAGGCTCGAGCTGCCAGTCCCGCGCCGACTGCGGCGGCAGAGGGCTGAGCTGCGTCGACGCCAAGTGCGTCGCGCCGGGCTCGTCGTCGGGTGGCAGCGGCGGCAGCGGAAGCGATGGTGGCGGAAGCGGCAACGGAGGAGGTGGTCGCGGCGGCGGCGCCGGTGGAGACGGCGGTGACGGCGGTGACGGCGGCGATGGAGGGGATGGCGGCGGCGGGGACATCCTCGACGGCGAGCTCGAGGGCACCCGCGCGATGGTCGGGATGATCCTCGGCGGCGGTCCCACCCACGACGACAACGCTAACGGAACTGTCGGCAGCCTGCTCTGGGCGCTGAAGGGCGGCGTCTTCCTCGATCGTCTCGAGCTCGGCATCGAGTTCGCGCCGGCCACCTACGTGCTCACGTTCGATCCCGACCTGCCGTCGGTGCACCTCAACGGGAACGTCGGCTACCACATCCCCCTGTACAAATCGATCTCCTGGCCCCTGCGCCTCGGCTTCGGCTTCACGACGCCGACCTTCCGCGGCGACGCGCTCGACTCCTTCATCGCGCTCCGCGCGGATCTGATCGGCGTCTCGGTGCTGCTCGCCGACCAGTTCATGCTGGACGTTCACCTGCCGTCCTGGCGCGTGAACATCTCGCCCGATCCGACCGGAGCGCTGTTCACGTACATCTTCGGCATCGGCGGTGCCTGGACGCCGAAGATCTGATCGGCCGAGCGTCGAGGCTCAGAACCCTTGAATCGAGCGCATGGCGTCGCCGTGCGCTCGCTTCATCGACATCGCCACGTCGGGCTTCATGGGTGCGGGCCTGGGCATCATGGGCGGGGGCTTGCTCTCGTGCGGTGCCGGCGACTCTGCAACTTCCGGCGGCGGCGCGAGCGTGTGAATCGTCTTCTTGAGATCGCGCGCCTCTTTCGACTTCTTCTCGAGCTCGGCATCGTCGAACGTCTTGGCGCCCGATGACGCGAGCTTGATCGTGCGATCGAGGACGGCGCGCGCCTCGTTCACCTCGCCGCCGCGAGCGAGAGCGATCGACCGAACGATCCCGTCGGCGACCTGAAGGCGTACCGCGAGGTGCTCGACCTCGGGGTTGCGCCCTTCGGTGACCGTGCCGGCGTTCGCGCTCGCGGTGATCGCGCGAAACGCGTTGTCGCTCAAAGCTACGTTGGCCGATGCGTGAACGTAGCTGGCCGACGCGTCAAGCAGCTCGACGTTGGATCCGTCTTTGCGCGCCGCCACCTTGAGCCTGACGACGAGGTCGCGCACCTGTCCTTCGCCGAGATCGCCGAGAGTGAATTGCGCGACCTTTCCGAGCGAGGAGGGTACGCCGAGGACCTCGACGATCTCGACGCCGGGCCCGGCGCTCAGCTCGACGTGTGTGCCACGCGCCGCGAGGCGCTTCATCTGGGTGATCTCTTGCTCGAACACCGTCGACACGCGCGACGCGTCGTCGATGAAGTGAAACGCCGCGCCGGTGTCTTGCGCGATCTTCGCCATCAGCGTCTCGTCGAACTCGGCACCGAGGCCGAGCGAGGTGATCGGCGCGTTCAGAGACTTCGCCCGCGCGACGACGCTTTCGATGGTCGATGCGTCGTTCGGTACACCGTCGCCCAAGAGGACGACGCGGTTGATGCGGTCTGCGGCCCAGAAATGCTCCAGCTCACCGAGTCCGGCCGCGAGACCACCGGCCAGATCCGTCGTCCCCTCGGCAGCGATGGCCGCGATCGACCGCTTCGCCTCGGCTCGTGCTTTGGCATCGAGCTTGGTGGCCCGGACGAGGACCCGAGGCTTCGTACCGAAGGTCACGATCGCCAGGGTGTCCTTTTCACCCAGCGCGTCGACGAGCTTGGCGCACGCCTCTTTCTCGCGCTCGATCGGCTGACCCACCATCGAGCCGGACGTGTCTGCCACGAGCACCAGGTTGATCGGCGGGCGCTTCTCCGTCTCGAGCTTCAGCCCCGTAAGGCGCACCCGGACGAAGAGCTCGGCGTCCTTGTCTGCCGCGATCACGCGTTGCGACGGGTCGACCTCGACCTCGAGCCGAGATGCTGGTTTCGGTGCCGCTGCAGCGGCCTCGGGCGTCGTCGGGGTCTGGGGCGGGTCGGCCTTGCACGCGGGCAAGAGGGCCAAGACCGAGAGAAGCAAGGCGCTGCGAGCGGCGGTTCGAAGGGTCACGCGGGCACGTAGCCGCGGGTGGCCGTTTCGTGACCGCCGGAGCTAAAGCCTCGATAATGGGGGCGATGTTCGACGACAGTGCGAAGGCCGCCCTGCTCTCGGCCGCCGATCGAGGGGGGCTCTTGGAGAACGCGGAGCGCGTCGAAGCCATGGCCGATGTCCTTCCCAAGGCGCTGCGACAGCGGCGTTCGGTCGAGCCTACGGCGCGCGCACAGATGAAGGCCGACCTCGCGCTCCTTCAAAGTCTGTCGAGCTCGGAGGCCGACTCGGCGATCGTGGAGCGCTACCTCGAGCGGATGCAGTCGGCGTCGAGCGCGGCCGGCTTCGCCGCGTTCCAAGATGTTCGCCAGCAGCTCTTCGGCGCGCGCCCGCGCTCGTTCCAACCGATCGATCCGAACAAGCAGTTCCCCGAGCGCATCCTCGTGCGCGACGAGACGCTTCCCATCGCGTTCCTCGAGCGAGGCGCCGCCGCGGCGAAGGGCGTCGGCAAGATTCTCGTTCCAGGACACCATGGCGGGGCCGCGGTCGGGACGACGGCGCGGGGCACTGCCTGGCTCCTCACGCCACGGCATGTCGTCACCTGCCTCCATGTGATCCATGCGCGCGACACGGGCCGCGCCACAGAGGCGGACCTGAAGCTTCAGGTGGCCGCTTCGACCGTCGCGTTCGATGACAGCACGACGATGAATGTGGCAAGAGTCGTCGCAGCATGGGACGACCTCGACGTCGTGGTCCTTGCGCTGACGACAGAGGTGACCGGACGTGACGCGCTGCCGTGCCGCACCAGCACGCTGCCGAAGCCGAGCGCCGACGCCGGCTTCTACGTCAACCTGATCCAGTTCCCGCGCGGCGAAGAGAAGCGCGTCGGCCTCCGCGCCAATGCAGCCCTCGATGTGACCGAGCGTGACGTCTACTACTTCACCGACAGCGAGCAGGGCTCGTCGGGCGCGCCGTGTTTGGACGATGCGTGGGCGGTGATCGCCGTACACCGCGCCTGGGAGGTCAAGCAGGGCGTGGAGTATCTCGGCCGGACGGTGGGGTTCGCGAACGTGGGAACGAGGATCGAGAGCGTCCTCGCTCGGCTCGAGGCCCAGGCGCCGGAGGTGCACGCCCTCGTCAGGCGGGCGTGAGCTCGCCCTCGGGCGTGGGGAACGTCGCCCCTTCGCGTTGACAGAGCAGGTCGAGCGCCTCGAGGAGGATGACCTCGGGCGGGGCTTGCCAGTGAGAGAAGACCCAATCGAGGCGCCAGCTCGCCAACAGCCGCGTGACCTCGGCGCCGAGGTCGGGCGCAGCGGCGTACGTTCGCCACGCCTGGACGACGGCGTCATGCGGCACCGACTCGAACGTCGCAGGCCGAGCCAGGCGACGGCGAAGGCTAAAGAGATCGACGAGCTCGTCGCGGGGCGCGCGGCGCATGAGGTAGTCGACGAGATCGATCGCGCGCCTGGCGCCGTCCGCGGCCATGACCAGCTCTTGGGGTGTGGTCTCGGTGCGAAGAACGCGAACGACGCCGAGGGCGGTCGCGATGGCGATGCGCGCGTCGCGATCGGTGGACGCTCCGACGCGAGCGATGAGCGCGTCGAGGGCGTCGGCGCGCACGGCTGCGCGACCGGGGACGAAGGTCGTCGCCGCGCGATGCTCCGCGGCGAAGAGGCGACGCGCCGCTTCGAGGATGGACGCGGTCCGCGGCTTCTCCGGCGACGGCTTGGGATCGATGATCGAGAGCGCCTTGTTGAAGACGCGCGTGAGACCCGTCGCGGTCGTGGGCGGATCGAGGAGCGCGGCGACGTCTTGTCCCCGATGGGGCCAGGGGCCCGCGAGCGCGGGGAGGATGATCGCCAGCACCATCGTGCGCGTCACGTCGCGCATGTCGTCGAGAGCACCGAGTCGGAACGCGCGACCGAGCGAGTCGGCGTCGGGGAGCACGGCCGCGGCGGAGAGGAGCAAGAGACGATTGCGGCTCAGGTCCGAGTCGAGCACCTGGGCGAACAGCCGAGCCGTCTCTTCTCCGTAGCGCTGACGCTCCGCAACGAGCGACTCCGAGAACCCCGCCAGGAGCGCGAGGTCGGCCCAGGCGGCGAGGGCTTCGAGCGGCGGCGCGTTCCGGGCGCGCAGCGCGACCTCGGCGTCGGCGAGCGCCTTGGCGAGATCCTCGGAGGGTCTGCCCTGTGCGATCGCCCAGGCCATCGTCCGCTTGAGCTCGGCCCTCTCGGTGGACGTCGAGTTGCTCATCGCGCGCTGTGCCGCGTCGGCAGCCTCTTCTGCGCGGCCCTGCATCCGGCGAAGCTTGGCCTCGAGCCTGAGCAGCTCGGGATCGGAGCTTGGGCCCATGCGGGCGAGGAGCGCGTCGGCGTCCTCGAGCCGGCCGTCGGTCATCAGGAGCTCGAGGCGTCTGTGGACGTCGCGCGCCGAGTTCAGCGCGTCGACGATCGGCGCCGGACGAGACGAAGGCCCGGCGCCGATGCGCGTCGCTGCGGACCGCAGGGCCTCCTGCGAGAGCGCAGGCATCTCTGCGACGTTCGTCATCAGATCGGCGAGATCCTGGGCCGAGAGACGGCCGAGCGCGCCCACGTCGCCGAGCATGAGCGCGTGGTAGGCGGCTTCGACCCCGGCTTCGGGCGTGCTCTGCTGCGCGTACCAGGCGCGCGCTTCGCGGTGAACCTGCTGGGCGGCCGCGCCGTCGTCACGGATGATGAGCGCCAAGAGCTCGCGCCGCACATCGGGCCTCAGCACCAACCCGGGGCGATCGACGCTCTCGAGCACGAGGTCGTTGACCCGGCGAAGCCCTTCGAAGAGCTCGTCGGCGTCGGCGTCGTCGCGGACCGGAGGGGAGGGGAGCTTCGCGAGGAGCGTGCGGATGGCATCCTTCGTGATGCGCCTCAGGACGAAGCCCGGATGAACCAGCGCGGCAACGCGGGGGCTCTCGAGATGATCGAGGATCCTCAGGTGGAGGTAGCCGTCGACCAAGCGATCGGCGACAGCGGCCTCGAGGTCCGGCCCGGTGAGCTCACCTGCGGCTAGAGCGCGGGCCGCGAGGCGCAGCGTCAACGGCCTCAGCGGTACGAGCGAGAGGATTCGCTCCGCGGTGGCGTCGTCCTTGATCCCCTGGCTCCGCAAGAGCTCTCGCGCATGATCCGGATCGAGCTCTCTGAGGTGCATCCTTTGCGCGACAGTCGGCCACATGTGCTCGAGCCCGGGCTGCGTCATGCCGCGCCCGGCGACGATGAGGACGCCGGCGACGCCTTCGACGATCCGCCAGACCATCGCCAGCGCGCGGGCGGCGCTCTCGGGGCTCTGGCGCGTCGGCCGCTCGAACGTGTCGAGGATCACCACCACGCGGCCGATCGATCCGCTCGACACGGCGCTCGCGAGCAGGTCCCGCGTTCGCTCGACTGTGACCATCAGGCGGCTGTCGGCGTGAACGCGCACGTTCTGCTGCACCGCCGAGAATCCGCCGACGTCTTCGGATTGGAACGTCGCCAGGTCTTCCGCAAAACCCCGGAACTCGGGCGCCCGCGCGCCGAGCCCGGCGAGGAGCTCGGCAAGGAGGCTGGCCGGCGAGCGGACGTCGAGCTGCGGCTGATCGAAGTCGACGTACACGACGACCTCGGGCAGGCCGGGCACGATGCCGGTCGAGGAGACATCGAGCTGGAAGCGCGCGAGGAGCGCGGTCTTTCCCATGCCGCCGACGGCATCGATGAGGAGCAGCTCGGGCTCGGGCCCCGGGCCGCGCTCGGCGAACTCGCGTAGGGTCGCGAGCTCCTTCGCTCGGCCGACGAAGGCGCTGCCACCCATCGCTTCGAGCGCGCCCGTCTGGCGTGCGCGCCAGAGCTCGCCTTGGAGCCGCTGGGCTTCTTGTCTGGCCCAGTCGACGTGCTCGAGCCAGAAGGCCATCCGCTGCAGGTCTTCGGTGGTGGCGTCGGTGTTCTCGAGATCGAAGAACCCGTTCTCGAGGTAGTCCTCGAACGCCTGCTGCGCAGGGCTCATCGCGCGCGCCGGCATCGACCGCGCGGCCGCGAGGACGCTCGCCGCGTCGCGGTGGGCGCGCAGCGCCTCGATCCGCACGTCGGTCCGGAGCTTGTAGCCCTTCTCGCCGCCCGCCGAGGCCGCGGGATCGAGATCGCTCCGCAGGACGTCACGGCACTCGGATTCGGCCAAGCCCGGGACCGAAGCGGGCGTGAAGGTGAGCACCGAACAGAGAAGGTGCAGGAGCTCTCGGCGCCTCTCGGCGCGCGACTTTTCTGCCGTCTCCCTCATCGTGGGGTCTCCTTGTCGAGGAGGTCGAGCAAGGTGAGGCGCATCTCTTCGAGCCGCGCGTCGGCGTCGGCCCGTTCGAGCGCGGTGGCGATCCGACCGAGGACGCCGGCGATGCGATCCTCTGCCACGCCGCGGCGCTGCAGAAACTCTCGGAGCTCGGACTCGTCGATGCCGTCGAGCTCCTCTTCGGCGACGTCGTGGCGGTACCGGCGCAAGAGCTCTTCTTCGGCTTCGAGGAAGACCACGCGCGGGCACCGGTCGTCGTCGGCGTAGCGGATGACCGCGGCGGCGACGTTGCGGAGGAAGCTCTTCAGATCGGGCAGCTCGTCCGCGACGGCGCATCGATCGAAGACGACCCAAGTACGCGACGCTCCGGTCGAGCGCTCCACGAGCTGGCGGATCAAGAGGACGGCGAGCTGCTCGATGTACTTCTCGGGGGTCACGTCCGCCGGGTTCGGCAACGTCACGCCGTCGATCGCGCGCGCACGAAAGACGTCGGCCATCGCATTTTCGACAGGGCGCGCTTGATAGGCCGACAGATCGATCGGAACGACGTGCTGATCGCCGCCGGACCGCGCACCGAGCAGCGCCTCGACCACCTCGATCGTGTACGTCTTGCCGCTGCGGCGCTCGCCGGAGATGCGAAGCATCATCCGCCGATCGCCGCCGTGCAGCTCGCGCAGGTTGCCGAGGAGCGTGGTTCGATTGACCACCAGCACGTGCTCGAGGAGCGCGAGCGTTCCGGCGTCGATGTGATCGGCGAAGCGAAGGTGCGCGCCGAGGCCTCGACGGCTCTCTTCTGCGAGGCCGAGGAGGTGAGCGGCGAGCAATCGAAGCGAAGGGCGATCGAGCTGGAGCGCCCACGCTGCGCAGTCCGCCTTGCTCGTGCTGCGTGGTAGATCGAGGGCCGCGGCGTCGGGGCCGAAGATCAGCTTTCGGTCGCCTGCCTCGAAGGCGGGCGCGGGGGCGCGAAGCTTGGAGAGCGCGTCGGCGACGAGCTCGAGGTAGTACGGATGCAGCGTCATCCGACCCCCGGCAAGGGATTGATCTCGGACTCGAGGAGCCAGCGGAGCAGCGGCCAATCGAGCCCTTCTTCGAGCCTCTTCTGCGCGAGATCGAAGGCGCCCGAGAGGAGCGCCTCGTTGCCGCCGAGGGGCGCTTCGCCGGAAGGGAGCCGGCCTTCGAGATCGGCTGGCGTCGGTCGCGCCGCGAGATCGTCCGGAAATGCGCCCGTTCGAAGCACCGTGTCGACGGCGCGCTGAACGTCGCTCGAGATCGGCAACAGCACATGGTCCTCGTCGACGAGCGCGGCGGGCAAGCCGTCGACCACCGCCGAGCGCGCCGGAGCGGTGCCGTCACCCGGTCCGTTGCGCGGCCCGAGCGCGAGCGGCGTCGCGGCCCCGCTCGACGGAACGATCGTGTCGATCGTCTTGCGCCGAATCGACGCCACGACCGACGTCCGCGCGAGGAGCGGGCTGTCCCGGAGGAGCGCCTTGGTGTTGCGCGCCTCGTCGAGCATCGATTGAGGAAGGCGCGCCGAAGCCGGCCATGCGGCGGACCGAAAGAGGTCTTCGACGTCGAACACCGACGGGTCGGGCATCAGCTGAAAGAGGCCGGGGAAGGTCCGCAGCGCCTTCGCCATGTCGTGGACGTTCACCAATCCCAGCAGCTCGAGCTTCGTCAGCGTCGGGTGCACGCCGACGGCCGCTTCGATGGGCGAGAAGGTTCCGCGGAGGGGGACGCCCAGGAAGACGGCGCGCTGAATCCGCTCGTGCCATTCGGGGTGGCGCGCCGCGTACGCGCAAGCGACGAGGCCGCCCTGCGAGTGCGCGACGAGCGCGAACTTCTTCCGCCGCCCGGCGGCGAGGTCTTCGATCTTGTGGTGGAGGCGATCGGCGGCGATCTCGACGCGCTTGCGCCAATCGAATGCGAATTCGTGCACCACGAATCCCGCGCGCCGCCAGACGGTGGACGCGAGGCGATAGATGGCCTGGATCGGCCCGCCGGGCTCGAGGCGGCGCGAAGCGTCGAGCTCGTCGTCGCCGTTGGATGCCAGGGTGAGCTCGGCGTGGAGCCGGCGCCTCGCGAATGCCCAAGGCGAGAGCCAGATGCGGTGCGCTCGGCTCCCTGCATCGTCGAGGTGGCCGCCGAGGAGGCCGTGAACGAGGATGATCTCCGGCAGGTCGGGGTTCGGTGCGACGGTCTCTTCGCTCGCCGCCGACGCCGCCCGCTCGAGCTCTCGCCGCTGGCGCGCGCCGATCTGTGCGTCGACGCGAGCGGCGCCGGTCGGGCTCGAAAGCATGACCAAAATGTCGTCCATGCTCGCGCGCTCGAACCAGTCGCGGAGCGGCGGTCGTTCGGTGACGGCTTCCGGCGGTCGCGCGGCCTCGGCGGGCGGGCTCGCGGGAACGAAGGCGCGCGTCGCGCCTTCGAGCTTCTCCCACTCGCGCTCTACCTCTTCATCGGGCGCCACCGGCGCGCCGCCCGCGGGCTTGAAGCTGAGGCCGAGCGCGCGCACGCGCTCGTCGGCGTAGAGCTTCCACGTGGGGACGCAGTAGTTGGCGCGGTACTTCTTGCCGGCGAAATGAACGCCGATGACCGTCCGCGAATCGAGATCGAGCACCAGCGATCCCGAGTTGCCGCCGAGCGTCGATGCGTCGTGGGTGAGCGCGCGCACCTGGGGAAAGCGGCGGTCGGTGGGTGCCCAGTCGTCGCCGGCGAGGACCCGGCCCGGTTGCAGGCGCTTCCACGCGCCGCGATCCGGACCGAAGTTGAGGGTCAGGATCTCGTCTTCGTACTCGCTCTCTGCGTGCGCCACCGACGGATAGCCGACGACCGCGACGCTGCGGCCTGCGAGCGCGTCCGGCGGCGTGGCGGCGAGGGTGACCGGAGCTCGAGCCGCGCTCGGCTCGATCTCGAGCACCGCGAAGTCCCAGAATGGATGAATCATTCGAACCGCGCGGACCTTGACCGCGTCACGCGTGTAGGGCGCGCGCTGCTCGCGGCGATGATCGATCTCGGTCTCGAGCAAGAGCTCGATCCTGTCGCGACCGAGGCCTTCGGCGACGAGCATCGCGACGTGCCGGTTGGTGATCACCAGACTCTCGCCGGCGAGAAAGCCGGTCCCTGCGAAGGGGACGCCGAGGCCTTGGCAGTCGAGCCGCCCGGCCGCTCGGATGGCGGGCTTCATCCACGCTTGATCGTCGGCGAGGCGCGCCCAGCGCCCGGCCGGCGGATCGACGAGCTGGTCCTCGAAGATGCCGATCGTCGGGCACTCCTGCTTCGCGACGATCGCTTCGAGCCCGCCGAGCTCGTCCATCGAGAGCTCGACGTCGCGCCCTTCGAGCACCTTGTCGAGCCCGGCGCGCGCTCGATCGGCGCGCTCGTTCGAGACGCGCTCCAGCCCACCTTCGTCGACGAGGGACTCGACGTTCCCCCGCCTTTCGAGGAGCCCGCGGACGAAGCTCGCGAGCTCCTTGCGACGATCGCTAGCCCCCGGCATTCGCCGGAAAAGAAGACCAGGCTGCGCCCCGGTTGGTCAAGCAGCGCAGCGCCGCCGGCGGCGCAACGCCAGGAGCGCGAGGAGCGCCCAGGCCGGGGCCGAACCGCCGCTCTTTGCCGGGACGTTGCAGTCGCAACCATCGGCTTCGATCTGCGGCTCGGCTCCATCGCCGCCGCCTTCGCCGCCCTCGCCGCCGTCGTCCCCGCTCGAAGCCGTCGACATCGTCCCCGTGCCCGAACCCGTCGTGCCCGAACCCGTGCCCGTGGCGGTGCCCGTGCCCGTGGTGGCGGAGCCACCGCCACCGCCGCCCGCTCCCGGATCCTCGAATGCGACGATCTCGACCTCACCCGCGAAGCTCTCGCTCGTCGGGCTGCCGGCGCACTGCACGTACTCGTACGACCAGACCGGCTGAACGAAGATCGAGGCTGCCTGCGGCTCATCGATCTGGAGCGTGGCCGTGACGATGCGAGAGTCGCTGGGCGCGAGATCGCCCATCGCTACTCCGGTGCCCAGGTCGGCGAGGTCGACGGCCGCGCCGTCGATGTCTCCCGGGTTGCCGTTGGTTTGAAAATCGACGAGCGAGATTCCGGCCGGGAGCGGGAGCGTCATGCTCACGTCGTTCGCCTGCGCCGTTCCTTCGTTGACCAGCGTCGCGGTGACGACGAGCTGATCGCCGAGCTCGACCAGCGAGGTGCTCACGTCGGTCGTCGACGCTTGGTACACGAACGTCGGCGCGTTCACGTCGATCGCGATGCCCGCCATGACGGGCATGTAGCTGTCGTCGAGGGTCTGGGTGCGCAAGACGGCGGAGGTTTGCCCAGGAACGAGCTGCCCTTGCGCGGAGCTGAGCTGCACGTGCGTGAGATCCCAGCCCTGCCTTGCGCCGATCGTGTTGGACCCCGGCGTGTGGTTCGACGACCCGAACGTGCCCGTCGTGTCGAGCGTGCCGTCGGGCCGGTTGATCTGCGAGCAGAAGAAGTTGTTGGAAGGGTTGTTCGGCCCCGAGAGGTTCACGAAGGTCGAGCCGACGGTCTGGCCGATGGCCAGCTGATCGCCCACTCGGTTCGAGTCGCCCTCGACCGTCGCGATCGCGATCGTCCCCTCGATGCTGCCGGCGGGCGGCGCGCAGAAGCCGCTCACCGAGTAGTCGACGGTGGTGTTCTCGTCGACGAAGGCCGTGTCGCCGACGAACACGCTGAGGTTGCGGATCGGTTCGCCGTCGTAGCGGTAGGCGACGATGATGCTCCACCCCGCCGCGCTCACCGTGTTCACGCTCGAGGCCTGCGTTCCGGGCACCCCGCTGACTGCGTACATGCCGGCGCCGTGCTGGTCGACGAAGCTCGTGACCTCGCCTGAGCGCATGTAGTAGCGGATGACGAACGTGCCGGTTTGCTCGATGGTCGTCGCGGTGGCCGCCTCCGGCGTTACCTGGATCGTGTCGTTGCCGAAGCTGAGCGTGACCGGCTCGTCGAGGAACGCGGTGACGTCTTCGCCGCCGTACGCGTGGCTGCCGCCCCAGACGAGCTCCGCATAGAGCACGACGCTCTCGGTCGGCAATTCGAGGTTCGCGGCCGAGCCGTTCAGCGTCCAGTCGTTGGTCGTTCCGGCGGGCCACGCAAGCGATCCGAGCGGAAGCTCGGTGTCGACGCTCGCGCCGTCGAGCGTGATGAACGTGCCGATGGCGTCCGAGATCCCGGGGCCGTTGAGGCCGGCCTCTTTGGCGAGCCCGAGCGTGTTGCCCACGGCGACGACGTCGCCGGGCTGGGTCGACGAGAACCGCAGCGCTTGAGCGCTCGCGACGAGGGGGAAGCTGACGACGCTCGAAACGAGGCCCAACAGGATGGCAGCACGTCGCATGCGCGCATCTAAAGCGTTTCGCGCGGCGAGGTCCATCGGACCCACGAAGAAAGGTGCGAGCGACCCCTGGTACGTCAGAACACCACCGCGGTATCAATCCGTCGGTAGCGGAATGGCTTCAACCCGCGAGCGCGTCGTCTTGCTCGATGCGCGACGATGACCAGCCGCGCACACAGACGACGACCTCGGAGCTGGTCCTCGCCACGACCTCTTCGACGACTCGGCCGACT
>JBGTSH010000111.1:0-28509 GCA_041940405.1 Polyangiaceae bacterium | reverse complement strand
TTTCAACTGATCGCAGAAGGTAGGTAGTGCAATGAAAAAGGTTGGGATCCGATTGGCCCTGGCGGCCGCAACCCTGTTGACGTCCCTCGGCGTGCAGGCCGGTGTGTTGCGCTCGACGGTCACGTTTGACCCCGTCGACACGTCGGGCCTGTTCTTCCCGCCTGCCCTGGTCTACGGCGATGAGTTCTACCAGTCGGCCTTCGGCCGCACGATGTGGTTCGAGGACGACACGGGCCTCCGCATGATGCTGCAGCAACTCGGCCAGCCCACCTCCGGTGGGCCTCCGCCTTCCGGGGCCACGCCGGGCCCGGCCGCGCCTCCGCCCGACAAAAAGGACGCTCCTCCGAAGAAGGACGCACCGAAGAACGAGGCGGAGCCGAAGAAGTGAGCGGCCTCGTGACGGTTGCGGTCTACGCCGGCAGCTTCGATCCGGTGACCAAGGGCCACCTCGATCTCATCGAGCGCGCCGCGCAGCTCTTCGATGAGGTCATCGTCGCGATCGGCGTGCACCCGACGCGGCACCCGCTCTTCACCTTCGAGGAGCGCGTCGCGCTCCTCGAAGAGGTGATAAAGCCCATCCCGAGCGCGCGCGTCGATCGCTTCGACGGCCTCCTCATCCAGTACTGCAAGCACGTCGGGGCTCGCGTCATCGTCCGCGGCCTCCGCGCCGCCACCGACTTCGAGTACGAGCTCCAGATCGCGCACGCGAACGCCGACATGGATCCGTCGGTCGACACCGTCTTCCTGCCCACGCGCGCCAACTACGGCTTCATCTCGGCGTCGCTCGTCCGCGAGATCGCGAGCCACGGCGGCAACGTGAGCCACTACGCACCCGAAGTGGTGTGCAAGGCGCTCCGCGCTAAGTTCCCGCCAAAGAGCTGAAGTCCGCCATCTTGAGCGGCTCGAGCCGGGGCGCGCCGTGCGTCGCCCACGGCGTCGGCATGAACAGGAGCACGAAGAGCACGAGGCATCCGGCCGCGACGAGCCTGCGGCCGCCTGAGAGCGGCCCCGCGTCGAACGGCGGGTGATTCATCCCGGTTCGGCGCCTCATCCAGCCGAGGATCAAGAACCAGAAGAGCCAGAAGGTGGAGTTGCCGATCGCCTGCGCGACGCTGCCGCCGTTCTCGAAGGCAGGCACGAGGAAGCGCACGACGTTGAACGCAAACACCGCGAGGAGCATGCGGTGCACCCACTTGGCCCAGCGATCCCACTTGGGTCCGACGAGCGCGTACGCGATGTGGCCGCCGTCGAGCTGACCGATCGGCAAGAGGTTGAGCGCCGTCACGAAGAGGCCCGTCCATCCGGCGAACGCCGTCGCGTTCATCAGGACGTCGCTCCCGTCGGCGATCGGGCCGAGCACGATGCGCTTCGCGGCGAGGTAGAACAGGCTCTGCCCCTCCATCTGGTACATCGGCGGCAGCGGCTCCACGACGCTCGTCGAGAGGCCGATGATCACCACCGGAATCGCGACGACGAGCCCCGCGAGCGGGCCGGCCGCGCCGATATCGAGGAGGGCGTCGCGCCGCTTGATGCGGTCGGGCATCAAGATGACCGCGCCGAAGGTGCCGAACGGGCTCAGGTACGGCGCGGGCACGAAGAAGGGGAGCGAGGCCGGGACGCGATGGATGCGGGCCGCGACGTAGTGACCGAGCTCGTGGACGAGCAGGATCGCCATGAGGGGTACGGCGAACTTCCAGCCGCTGGGCAGCGCACGGAGCGTGTCGCTCCACGTGGCGTTCTCGGGGACGTTGCCGCCGTAGTACGCGCCCGTGAGCAGGAGAGCCAGGAACGTCGCGACGAAAAGCCCCGCGTGCAGGCCGAGGCGCTGCTTGGGCGGGCCGGGGGGCGAGCTCTCGGGCTCCCCACCGGGTTCTACGTCGACTCGATCGTCTCGGTCTTGGTCGGCCAAAGCCCGTTAGGGTTAGCTTGCGCCGGACGATGTGGTGAGTGAAAAAGAAGAGGACGTGGTCTCTTATCGCGGCCGCTTTGCCCCGTCTCCGACCGGCGCGCTCCACCTCGGTAGCGCCGCGACCGCTCTCTTTGCGGCCGCCGCCGCCCGTCGCGCCGGGGGATGCCTGGTCCTCCGGGTAGAGGATCTCGATCCGCCGCGGCTCGTCGACGGGGCCGAGTCGTCGCAGCTCGACGACCTCGCGTGGCTCGGGCTCCGCTTCGACGAGGGGCCGCGCGAAGGCGGCCCGTACGGACCGTACCGTCAGTCCGAGCGCTTCGCTCGCTACGCGGCAGCGCTCGAGACCCTCGCGCAGGCGGGGCTGACCTACCTCTGCGATTGCTCGCGCGCAGAGATCGCGCGCGTCGCGAGCGCGCCGCACGAAGGCGAAGAGGGCCCGCGATATCCGGGGACATGCCGCGATGTGCCGGCCGCGGGACGCACCTTCAAGCGGCCGCCCGCCGTACGTCTTCGCGTTCCGGATGGCGAGGTGAGCTACGAGGACTCGGTCCACGGGACCGTCGCCGTCGATGTGGGCGTCACCGCGGGTGACTTCGTTCTGCGCCGCGGCGACGGCGTCTTCAGCTATCAGCTCGCTGTGACCGTCGACGACGTCGAGATGGGCATCACCGAGGTCGTGCGCGGATCGGATCTCCGCTCGAGCGCACCGCGCCAAGCGCTCATCGCGCGTCTGCTCGGCGGGAGCGCGCCGCGGTACCTGCACGTTCCGCTGCTCGTCGGCTCGGACGGCCAGCGTCTCGCGAAGCGCGACGGCAAGAGCACGGTCTCCGAGATGCGAGCGCGCGGTCTCTCTCCTCAGGCGCTGCTCGGAATGGTCGCGGCAGCGTACGGGCACGATGTGCGCGGCTCGTCGGACCCGGTCGCCGAAATCGCCGCGGGCTTCGATCCCCGGCGCTTTCCCGAGCGCGACGTGAGGGGGATCGAATGAGCCCCCGCATCGCTCCCGAGTCGCTCGTCGGCACCGAGCTGTCCGGCACGTCGGGTCGCTTCCGGATCACGCAGTACCTCGCGAGCGGCGGGCTCGCGCACGTGTACCTCGCCCGGCGGCACGGGCCCGGTCCCGGCGACGCGCAGGTGGCGCTCAAGGTCCTCAAGCCCGAGCTCGACGAGCGTCGCGAGGCGGTGACGCGGTTCGAGCGCGAGGCGGTCGCCGCGCTGCGCGTCCGGCACGAGAACGTGATCCACGTGCTCGGCGACGTCGAGCGAAGCGGCGGGGTGACGTTCTTCTACGTCGAGCACCTGGTCGGCGTCGATCTCGCCGACATTCTCTCGTCGCAGAAGCGGCTCGCTCCCGGTCGCGCCCTGCGGGTCCTCTCGGCCATCGGTCGTGGGGTCGCCGCCGCGCACGACGCGGGCGTCATCCACCGCGACATCAAGCCCGAGAACCTGTTCTTGGTGCATGCGAGCGACGGGCGTGAGATCCCGAAGCTGCTCGACTTCGGATCCGCCTGGGTCGACGGCGACGCAGCAGCCACCGCCCACAACCGGCGCATCACCGTCAGCACCGGGTTCGTCGGGACCCCCGGCTACGTGGCTCCCGAGCAGGCCGACGGGGCGGTCGCCGGTACGAGCGCGGACGTGTACTCGCTCGGGGTCGTTCTCTTCGAGGCGCTGACAGGCAATCCGCCCTATCGGGGGCGGAATTGGATCGAGCTGATTCACCTTCATTCCACCGCGCCGATACCCCCGATCCGGGATGTCTCGCCGGCCCTCCAAGACGTGGTTCGGACAGCTCTCGGGAAGAAGCCAGAGCAGCGTTTTCCTTCAGTAAACGCGATGTTGGCGGCCCTTCTTGCCACGCCGGAATCCGGCAAGGCTTAGCTTTGCTCCTGCGGCGCCGCTCTGCTATTCCGGTCAGGTAGTCGAGGCGCGAAAGAGACGCCTTTCCTCTATGAATGCAAGCGATCCCAGCGATCCTCCTGGGCGCCGCGCTCGGCGCGCGCCCTCGGCGGAGGACGCAGCAAAGCTGCCCGAGGCGACCGCCTCGGTCGCCCCGGTCGATGCCCCAGCCTCCCCAAGCGCAGCCCCGGTTCGGAAGAGCCGCGCGCGGCGCTCGACCCGCTCGACCCCCACGTTCCCGCCCGCAGACGCCGCCGAAGGTGCTGAGCGAACGAGCGAAGCGTCGACCGAGCCGGCCGAGCCGCTCCCCCGCGTCTCGGTCGAAGCAGCGCCGCGAACGACGGCCAGCTCCGATCGCCGCGAATCGAGCCGCCCGCCTCCCGCATCCAAAGACCCCGTACCGCCTCGTTATGCGGTGGCGTTGGATGAGGACAAGATCGATCCCGACGTGCAGAAGGTCGTGCGGCGCCTGGTCCGTCACGGGTACGAGGGGTACCTCGTCGGCGGCTGCGTTCGTGACCTCTTGCTGGGGATGCAGCCCAAGGACTTCGACGTCGCGACGAGCGCCAGGCCCGAGCAGGTGCGCGAGCTGTTTCGCAATTCGCGCGTGATCGGCCGCCGCTTCCGTCTGGTCCACGTCCTCTTCGGCGGGGGCAAGGTCATCGAGGTAGCGACCTTCCGGCGAAATCCGCACGAAGAGGTCGAGGTTCTTCCGGACGCGCCGCACCAGACGCTCCCTCCGCCTTCGCACGACGCGACCCACCTCCTCATCCGCAGCGACAACGTCTTCGGCGAGGCGGATGAGGACGCGACGCGGCGCGACTTCACGATCAACGCGCTCTTTTACGATCTCGAGGCGAGCCAGATCCTGGACTGGACCGGTGGCCTGAACGACATCGAGCGCCGCGTCGTTAACACGATCGGTGAGCCGACCGTGCGCTTCCGAGAGGACCCGGTGCGCATCCTTCGTGCGCTGAAGTTCGCGGGCCGTCTCGATCTCGGCATCGCGCCCGAGGTCTACGACGCGATCGTGAGCTGCCGGCAGACCCTCGAGCTCGCGGCGCGACCGCGGCTCTCCGAGGAGATCCTTCGCCTGCTGCGCGGTGGCCAGGCGCGGCGCACGATCTTCCTCTCGTGGGAGACGGGCGTGCTCGACGTGCTGCTCCCCGAGCTGGCGGCGCTCCTGTACGACTCGTTCGGCGGAACCGATGGGCCGGCCGCTGACGCTGCCGGGCGGGTGGAGCACCGAACGCCGGGCGATCGCGTGTTCCGGCTCCTCGAGTTCATCGACCGTCGCGTCGCGGCCCAGCGCCCGCTCGACGACGCAGTCCTCTGGACGCTCCTCCTCCTCGAGCCCCTCAAAGAGGCGATGGATGGCGCGCGCGATCGCGGCGCCGCTTCGGCCGAGCTGCTCGAGCCGATCATCGAGCGCCTCGCGGTTCCGCGACGCTTCGCAGACGCGATGCGCCGCATCGTCGCCGTCTTGCCTCGGCTCGTGAGCGGCAAGGCCGGCCGCTTCGCTCGGACCGAGCTGTTCGATCTCGCCCTCGACGTGGCCGAGGCCGAGCTCTACGCGCGCGGCGCTTCGACCGATCTGGTCGCGTCGATGCGCGACGCTCACCTTCGTGAGACGAGCGGCGCCCCGAGACCCGCCGCGGGGCAGCGTGGCCGGGCGCTCTCGGCCGAGCGGGGACCGCGGATTCACGCGTCCGGTCGTGCCCGGCCGACCCCCCGCCACTAACGATGCCCCCATGCCGAAGGGCTGGAACTTCTGGAGCGTCGTGCTTTCATGAGATGCGTCTCGATGCGGAAGCAGGCCCTCCGTCCACTGTCCGTGCTCGGCACGCTGGGCCTCGTCGTGGCCCTCGTCTTGCCTGCCGACGCACAAGACGGGGGCAGCTCGCGCCTGCACGAGTTCGTGCCGCCCGATCCGAATGAGGACGTCCGGCTCGCCGCGACCACCCTCGACGGCAACCTCCCGGCGGCGCTCGAGACTCCGAGCGGGATCGCCACCGCACCCGATCCGGGCAAGCCCCCGGACCCCGACCACCTCTACACGGGCGGAACGACCGACGACGGTCCCGAGAGCACCTACCAGCCGGACCGGGACACGCGTCAGCCGGACATCGAGAACTACGACGATCCGTTCTCGCCCTCGACCGCGCCCTTCAAGCGGCTACGCGCCTATGACTCCGTCGACGCCCAGTACGTCCTGAAGGTCGACGACAAGTCGACCAAGCTCTTGCCGATCGGCGGCTCGGTCGATTCGACCGACGAGTCGTTCTACGGCGACTTCTCGGTCGAGCTCTTGCCGGACGATCTCGTGCGCATCCCCACGGTCGGCCCGGGCGCGCGCGTGCTCAAGCTGCATGTCTCGCCGGACGCGAACGTTTCGCTCCTCAAGGACGGCGCCGACAACTGGTTCATCCGCGGCGCGGAGCGCAAGCGCGTGCGCGTCGTGATGCAGCTCGCGATCGCCCGCAACACCTTCGGCAGCCAGTTCGCCGACGTGAGCTTCGACGACCTCGGCCTGCACATGCCGCGCTTCGATCGGCACACCGACCAGGCCAAGCAGGTCTTTACGGCGATCGGGATCTCGCGCGAGATGCGACCGAAAGAGGTCGTGGGGAAGATGGTCGAGTACTTCCGCGCGTTCCAGCCGTCGGACGAGCCGCCGAAGACGCACGGCGACATCTATCTCGATCTCGCTCTCTCGAAAAAGGGCGTGTGCCGGCACCGCGCGTTCGCGTTCCTCGTCACCGGTCTCGAGATGGGGATCCCGACGCGCATGGTCGTGAACGAAGCGCACGCCTGGGTCGAGGTCTTCGACGGAACGCTGTGGCACCGGATCGATCTCGGCGGCGCCGCGCTGAACCTCGATCAGGATCAGGATCCGACGCGGCCGCCGCATCAGCCGCCGCAGGACCCGTACACGTGGCCCGAGAACTCCGAGCAGAATTCGGGACAGCAGCTCGCCGACAAAGATCGGAACGACCTGCAGACGGGACAGGGCGGCGGCTCGTCGTCCAATCCTTCGGATCCCGGCGGCTCGTCTGCGCCGTCCTCGCCCACGGGCGTCGATCCCACGCAGCCCGCACCCTCGAACCCCGACCTGCCGAGCTCGACGGTCGAGGTCGAGATCATCGACAAGACCGTGCGGCGCGGTACGGCGCTGAAGGTCAAAGGCAAGGTCCAGCAAGCAGGGCGCGGCTGCGCCAACGTCCGCGTGGACGTCGTCGTCAAATCGCCCGAGCTGCCCGGCAGGCTCATCGGATCGCTCTCGACCGACGAAGACGGCGCATTCGAAGGCACCGCGGTCGTCCCGCGCGATCTCGCCGCCGGCGACTACGACGTCCTCGTCGTTACGGCCGGCGACAAGCGCTGCGGCGCCGGCGCCTCGGAATAGAAACCGTAGAACCCCCCTCACGATGTGCGGGGGGCTGGGGGGTGAATCGACAGGAACCAACCTGGAAGCGTGCGAGACGCTTCCAGGTCGGCGCAACGTCATTTCCCGAGCAGCTTCTTCACTTCTTCGGCGATCTTCTCTTCTTCGCCGCTCTCGTAGCCCGCGTGCTGGTGGGCGATGTTGCCATCTTTGTCGATGATGAAGCTCGTCGGCATCTTCGGCGGCTTGTACGCCTCGGCCGTCTTGTGCTCCTTGTCCCAGATGATCGGGAACTTCACCTTGGTGGACGCGGCGAACTCCTTGAGCTTCGCCTCGTCTACGTCGCCGGGCTCGTCGACCGAGACGGCGATGACGGCGAGCTCGCCGCCGAACTGCTCGACGAGCTCTTGATACTTGGGGAACGACTTCTTGCAGGGCTGGCAGTACGTCGCCCAGAAGTCGATGATCACCACCTTGCCCTTGGCGTCGGCGAGGGATTTGGGCCCGTCGCCGGTGATGTACGTGCCCTGAACCTCGGCCGCGCCACCGGCGCTCGCGGGCTTGTCGCTGCCGCCGCCGCCGGTGGTCTCGCCATCGGGCTGGGTCGCACCACCGCTGCTGCCGCCGCCGCCGCCGCATGCGGCCAAGGCGAGGGCCGCGCCGGCGACCGCGATCGATACGAGGCGAGAGAGGGAGCGAGAGCTTCTCATCATGGGTTCTCCTTGAACGCGGCGGAGCTTACCGTCCTGGGGTGGACGAAGTCCATGAAGGTCGGTGAAGCGCACCACGTGCGCTCTTGACATGGTGAGCCGAAGCACCGGGTTGGTGCCGTCTACGAGACGCGCGAGAGGCTTTTCGCGGCTCGTCGGCTGAGGCACCATTCGAGCTCGATGCAGTCCGCACGGCTCCTTGTGGCCTTCCCGCTAGCGAGCGCCATCGTCGCGCTCATGCTCGGCCCGTCGTGCAGCGTCGGTGACGCCGTTTGCCCCGACAACACCGTCGAAGAAAATCGCGACGATGATTGTCCGTATGGTCCGCCCGGCGGTCCGCAGCGGAAAAACGCGACCAAATGCGTCGTCGCGCTCGACGACGCGATGTGCACGAAGACGTTTCGCGATGACGTCTTTCCCGTGCTCGTCGGTGCGATCGCGCCGCGCAGCGGCGGCGGCTGCAACGCTCCCAACTGCCACGGGCCGAACACCCAAGGTGGCGCGATCCTTCCGCTGCCCGCCACGGCGACGCCGGACGAGCTCTACAACGCCCTCGCGGCGTTCAAGAACGATGCAGGCGATCCCTACATCGGCGACGGCAACCCGAACGCTTGGATGCTTTGCAACATCACCGGCACGATCGGCGGGGGAAACCCGATGCCTCCGTCGGCCGGGCTGACCGACTCTCCGGCCACGACCGAGGACGATCAGGATTTGGCTGTGGTCCAGGAGTGGATCCGCTGCGGCATGAAGCTCGACGGCATGGGTGCAGGCGTCGGTGGCGGCGGCACCACGACCACCGGCGCAGGAGGAGGCGGCGGTGCGGGCGGCAACTAACGGCGATTTTGCTTGGCGTGACGTCGAGGAGAGGAGGAACTTGTGTATGATCCCGGCCATGCGAGCCCTTTCCTCAGCCCGTGCAGTTTCGGCTCTGAAGAGAGTCGGTCGGGTGGCGATCGTCGCCGCGCTCCTCGGCATTCTCGCGTTCGCGAGCGGCTGCGCTCCCGTCGCACCCTACGAGCGCGGCAAGCTCGCGCACCCGACGATGTCCGCCGGCTCGCTCTCCACGATGGGCGAAGAGCACCTTCGCGCGATTTCGGAAGGTGCGACCGGCGGCAGCGGCGGCACCGGCAGCGGCTGCGGTTGCAATTGATCACAGCCGTTTCGCGTGGGGCCCCAACCCCACGCGAAGCACCGGCCGTCCTCTGACGATTTTCGCTTTCTGAATTCTCACCACAAGCGTCTCTCCGAGTGACCCGTACGCGAACAATTCGACTACGCGCGGCCCTGCTCGCCGCCGTCTTCGCGCTCGCGTGGCTCTTCGTTTCACCGGTAGCGCTCGCGCAGCCCGTCGACACGTCGGCCAACGACGCCGAGGTCGAGGTCCTCGTTCAGAGCGTCTTCGAGTCGGAGTATCCGAAGAAGCAGTACGTCGAAGCGCTCGAGAAGCTCCAGCTCGCGTCGACGGTCTGCCAAGAAGGAAGCTGCAGCGCGAAGGTTCGCGCGCGCGTCCTCGTCGGCGTCGCGACGGTTCTCGCCGGCGGTCTGAAGCAAGAGAAGGACGCGATCGAGGTCTTCCGGATCGCGATCCAAGAAGACCCGAAGGTCGGCCTCATCAAGGGCTTCGACAAGGGGCCGATCAAGACGGCCTGGGACAAGGCCCGCAAAGGGCAGAAGGAGCCGGGGCCTGCGGTGCCGGACTCCGAGCGAAAGAAGTACCCGGGCGGCATGCGCGCGCCGCGCGGCTGGAAGACAGCCGAGGGGTACTTCTACTTCCAGGAAGCGCTCAAGGCGCAGGACGATCGGTCGTGGGGCCTCTGCGTCGGGTACGCGTCGGACTCGATCGGCGCCGAGGACCGCGTCGGGACCAAGCTCCTTCGCGCGCAATGCGCCGACAGCGGCGGCAAGTGGGTTCAAGCGCTCGCCGACTACGAGGCGGTGTCCGAGCAGGCGCCGGCGCTCGGAATGAACGACGCCGCCAAGACGTCCAAGGCGCGGTTCGGCGAGCTGAAGGCCAAGGTGCCCAAGCTCGTCCTGCGTCCGCCCGCCAAGGTCGACGCGCTCGAGGTCTTGCTCGACGGCGACCGGGTGCCTTCGGACAAGCTCGGCGGTGAGCTCTGGGCCGATCCCGGACAGCGTCGCATCACGGCATCTGGCAAGATCGGCGATCAGACGGTCTCGTTCGAGCGTGACGTCACCCTCGATGAGGGGACCACGACGACGATCGACATCAAGCTCGTCCCGAAAGATTCGCGCGTCACCGACAACCGGATCCTCAAGTGTCTCGAGCAATCCAAGTCGCGCGAAGAGCTCGCCAAGTGCATCGGTGAGGGGACCGGCTCGGCGATCAACGTCGGCATCACCGTCGAGGTGTCGGGCTACATCGACACCGACCACACCGAGACCCTCTCGCCCGCCATCGCCACGACGATCGAGAGCCCGACCGACGGCTGGGGCCTCGGCGCGAGCTTCATGATCGACGTCGTGTCCACGGCGTCGACCGACATCATCGCGACCGCGTCGCCGCGCTGGACCGAGACGCGCTACGTCCCGGCGCTCAACGGGTTCAAGAAGTTCGGCGACTGGAAGCTCGGCATCGGCGGCGGCGCCTCGATCGAGCCGGACTACATCTCGATCGCGGCCGGGCTCAACGCCTCGGTCGATCTCGCCGACAAGCGGGTGACGCCGAGCCTCGCGTACGGCTTCGGCTACGACATCCAGGGCCGCGCCGGCACCAGCTTCTCGACGTTCTCGACGACGATCTACCAGAACAGCGTCGATGCCGGCGTGAGCGTCGTCGCCGACAAGTCCACCGTCGTCACCGGCGGCGTGACGGCGATCTTCCAGACCGGCGACACGTCGAAGCCGTACCGCTACGTGCCGATGTTCGATCCCGAGATCGCGCCGCTCATCCCGGTCGGTCTCGCCAAGGAAGAGGTCGACCGCGTGCGCAACGGCGAGCGCGTGCTCGAGCAGCTGCCGACCGACCGCCAGCGCTACGCGATCTACGGCCGCGTCGCGCACCGCCTCGAGAGCAGCACCTTCCGCATCGACGAGCGCCTGTACATCGACACCTGGGGCGTCAAGGCGTCGACCACCGACAGCATGTGGCTGTTCGACGTCGATCCGCGGGTGCGTCTCTGGCCGCATGTCCGCGCGCACCTCCAGACGGGTGCCGACTTCTGGCAGCTCGCGTACGCGTCGCGCCGCACGAGCGCCGGCATCGAGCTCCCGAACGTGCGCACCGGCGATCGCGAGCTCGGACCGCTCTTGGCCTTCGCCGGCGGCGGCGGCGTGCGCTTCGCGCTCGGCGACGAAAAGAACTGGGGGCTCGCGTTCAACGGTGACGCGCTCTACACGCGCTACCTGAACCATCTCTTCATTCTCGAGCGGTGGGGCTTCTTCGGAGCCGTCACGGCGGAGGTCGACATCGAATGAGCTGCGACCGCCTCCCCGTCGATTCCTCCCCCCCGACCCCCCTCCGCAGAGCGGAGGGGGGAGCAGCGTGGCTCTTGGGGATCGCTCTCGTCATCGCCGGCTGCGACAACCCGGTGACCGACGTGAAGATCGAGGCGCTCGGCGGTGAGGCGCCGAACACGCCGATCGGTCCCCACCATCGGCCGGGGCAGCCGTGCGTCCTGTGCCACAGCGAATACTTCGGCGCCCAGCCGGAGCTGGTGATCGGCGGCACCGTCTTCCGCGATCGCCAAACGCTCCAGCCGGTCGAAGGCGTGCGCGTCGTCCTCTACGACTCGGTCGGCGACATCTACGAGATGCTCACCAACTGCAACGGCAACTTCATGCGGGAAAAGAGCGACAGGGATCCCCAGTTCCCGCTCTACGCAGAGATCTACTGCCCCGTGTACGGCGCTGACGGTACTGTCCTGACCGACGACTCGGGCAACCCGCAGACGAAGGTGAAGTCGATGGCCAGCTGGATCAGCCGCGACGGATCGTGCGCCGGGTGCCACACCCTCGCGGGTCGTGAAGCCGACTCGGTCGGATGGATCGTCTGCAACGAGCTCGAAGACACCAACCCGATCCCCGATCAGCGCGCCGACTGTGAAGGCAAGCCGCCCCAGACGAAGAGCTCCGGCAGCGGCGCCGGCAACGGCATGGGGAGCGGTATGGGGAGCGGCATGGGCCAAGGAGGCGGAGGGTGAAAGTCGCGCGCTTCGCCGGCTCGGTCGTGGGCGTCCTCGGCACTGCGATGCTCTTCGCGAGCTGCCTGCCCGACTATGCGAACAACTCGCTCAACTGTCCGCCGTACGAGGACTTCGCCTCCGTATCGACGCTCCTCGAGCGCAGGTGCGGCACCCTCGACTGCCACGGCAACGCCGCGCGCCCGCTCCGCATCTACGGTCAGTACGGCCTGCGCTTGAAGCCGCCGGGCAGTGAGGACGACGGCCTCTTCTCCGGCAACCTCGAACGCGCGACGACCGAGGTCGAGCGCGAGTCGAACTACCGCAGCGTGTGCGGTCTCGAGCCCGAGCGCACGCACAAGGTCGTCGCCGGCGAAGACACGGTCGAATCGCTCACTCTCGTCCGCAAGCCGCGCCTGACCGAGAAGCACAAGGGCGGCCGCGTCTGGAACGAGGGCAAGCCTCCGGATCGCTGCCTCGTCACGTGGCTCGAGTCGCAGTACGAGCCGGGCACGATGGACACGTCCGACTGCGAAGCCGCGATCACCGAGTAGCGCACGCTGCGCTGGTCGGAAGTCAGGCGGCCGGAGTCAGGCCGGCCGATCGACCACCGAAGCGAGGAGCTCGGCCTCGGCCGAGAGCGTCCCGTCGACGCTCGCCTCGCCGCGGAAGCGCCAGACGTTGGAGCGGCGCTGCAAGACCTCGGCTCGCAGCTCTAGCTTGTCTCCCGGCTCGACCGGGCGGCGGAACTTCGCTTTGTCGATCCCGAGGAAGAACATCAGGCTCCTCGAGGCGTCGAAGGGATCCGATGCGTACGCCAGGATGCCGCCGATCTGGGCGAGCGCTTCGAGGATGAGCACGCCCGGCATGATCGGCCGGCCGGGGAAGTGACCGGGGAACCACGGCTCGTTGTAGGCAACGCACTTGTGCCCGACGATCGTCTTGCCCGGCGTGATGCTCGTCACCCGATCGACCATGACGAACGGGTATCGATGCGGAAGGATCGACAGGATTTGATGGATGTCGATCCGGGGCTCTGCGGGCGGCGGCGCTTCGGTCACGCGCCCCGGCTTAGCCCGACTCGCCTGCGTTGTACATCGCCACCACTTTGTCGGTCAGGTCGAGATCGGGCCGCGCATAGGGCGCGGCTTGGCGATCGAGGACCAGGTCGTGCCCGTTCTTTTCCGCGAGCTTGGCGATGATCGCGACCATCCGTTTGATGATCGGCTGCGTCAGCTCGCCCTGCTTCTTCGTCAGCTCTTTGTTGTAGTCGACGAAGACCGACTGGAGCGAAATCATCTCTTTTTGCCAGAAGTCCATGCGCCTCGCCAGCGCCTCGCGCGAGAGGACCTTGGACTGGCGCTCGATGTCGTCGCGCATCTTGGCGAGCTTCGACTGCTTGCCATCGAGCTCTTGCTGGCGCTTGTCGAAGAGCTTCTTCAGCGTCGCCTGCGCGCGGATGCCGTCCTCTGTCTGCATGACGGCGCCTTGCAGATCGACGACGGCGATCGAGCTCCCTTCCGCCGACGCGGACTCCGCCGTCGCGAGCCCGAGGAGGGTCGCGGGCACGAGCAGGAGTGCCGACCGGCGCTTCATGGTCGGCACTCTACTCCAATCTCGGCTCTCGCCTCTAGGGGAGCACGCAGACGTTCGACACGCAGGCGACGCCGTCTCCGCACGGGTTCGACGCGGTGCACTCGGGGTTCATCTCGATCTCGGTCTTGCAGAAGCCTCGATCGCAGTGGTCGAACCGCGCGTCGATCAGCTTGCAGTCGGTGATCTCGGCGCACTCGTAGTGGCAGACGCCCGAGAGGCACGTCTGGCCCTGGCCCGGGCAGGTGAGCTCGGCGCTGTCGCAGAGCGCTACCGGGGAGTTGTCCGCGACGCAGGTGTTGGTGAGGCCGTTGCAGAGCTTGCCGGTCCCGCAGTCCGCGTGCGTGGTGCAACTCGTCGTGCAGAAGCCGCCGATGCACGTGCCGCCTACCTCGCAGACCTCACCCTCGACGGTGCACTGCGGGTTCGACGGATCCGGCAGACAGGCGCCGCCCAAGCATCCGTAGCCGAGACCGCACGGCGTATCCTCGGTGCACGCGGGGACGCACTCGCCGTTGCCGCAGACCTTGCCCGGGCCGCAGTCGTAATCGAAGCTGCACGCCGAGATGCAGACGCCGCTCACGCACGTCAGGTCGGATGGGCAGGCGATCTCGGCATCACACGCGCATTGGACGTCGGTCGCATCGCACGTCTGGATCGGGCCGCCACCTTCGCCGCCTTCACCCTGACCGCCGCCCCCGTCCGGCCTCGGGACGCCGTCGTCTTCCCAGCCATCGTCCGGATAGCCGTCCTCGTAGCCGTCGTCGTGACAGCCCGGGCCCTCGCAGTCGTAGTCGTGGTGACCGCAGTGAACGACGCACCCGCCGAACACGAAAGCCAAAGGCGCGAGCGCGGACCAGTGGGTTAGGCGAAAGGACTGCATGGGGGCCTCGACAGGCAGATTGTGTACCAGCAGGAAACCCGCGGGAAGGCCCGCCAAGCCGCGGGCAGCGTCAACGACCGTTCACGGCTGCCACGGCAAGTACCCGGGATTGCCGGTCGCCCAACCCGGTAAGGGCCCCCCCGGCAATTCTCCGGTCACAGTGGAACGAATTCCGAACAACGAGGCTCGACGCGAGCCGCCATTCGGCTGATAGCCTGATTCGATGCGCCCTTTGGGGGACTCCGGCCTGCGCTCGTTCGCCGCGATCATGAAGATCGCTGCGGTCGCGCTGCTGGTCGCCGGTGGTTGCGAAGGCGCATCGCTGGACGAGCTCCTCGCAAACAAGGCGTGCACCCCCGAAGGCGAATGCGCTGCCGGCTACGTCTGCCACCCCGCCACGAACGTGTGCGTCCCGGAGGGGAGCTCACTCGATGGCGGGGGCGGAGCGACGTCGACCTCGAGCGGTGAAGGCGGCGAGGGCGGAATGGGCCCGTGCACCTCTGTCACCCAGTGTCCGATGCCGCAGAGCGACTGCGAGGTCCCTGTATGCATCGGCGGCGTCTGCGGAACGACGGGGCTGGCGATGGGCACCGTCGCGCCCGTGCAGACCGCGGGCGACTGCAGCGTCCGCATCTGTGACGGTCTCGGAAGCGTCATCGACCAGAACGACGACACCGACGTTCCCGACGACGGCGAAGCGTGCACCCACGACATGTGCACGAGCGGGCTGCCCGACAACATCCCGCAGCCTCTCGGTACGCGCTGCTCGATGAACATGGGCTCGTTCTGCGACGGCCTCGGTCTCTGCGTCGAGTGCAACGCGCGCAGCGACTGCGACATGCTGCCGCCCGATGACGAGTGCCAGCAGCGCGCGTGCATCGACGGCCAGTGCGTGATGGAGTTCACGGCCGCCAACACCCCGGTCGCGCTCCAGACGACGGGCGATTGCAAGCTGCAGGTCTGCAACGGCAACGGCGGCGTCATGGCGATCGCCGACGGGTCGGACCTGCCCGACGACAAGAACGAGTGCACCTCGAACCTGTGCACGGGCGACGTACCGTCGAACCCCGCCCTTCCAGGGGCGACGTGCGCGGCCGGCTCTTGCAACGCGATCGGCCAGTGCGTCGGCTGCACGACGGACGACCAGTGCGGTGTTTCGACGGCCTGCGTCGTGCGAACGTGTGAGGCGGGGGGCATCTGCCACATCACCTACCCGGCAGCAGGAACGCCGCTCCCGAGCGGAGCGCAAATCCCAGGCGATTGCGCCCAGCTCCAGTGCAACGGCAACGGCGGTACCCAGACCGGTGCCGACAACAGCGACGAGCCACCGGACGACGGCATCGATTGCACCGACGACGTCTGCGTCAACGGCGCGCCTCAGCACCCGTCGCACGTCATCGACACGCCGTGCTCTTCCAGCGGCGTTGTCTGCGACGGCGCCGGCGCGTGCGTCGAGTGCAACAACCCCACGCAGTGCGCCAACCAGGGCACGGTCTGCCAGACGGCGACGTGCGGCGCGAACAACACCTGCGGCCTCGCCGATCTCCCCAACGGGACCGCGGCACCGCCGGCGGCTCAGACCGACGGCAACTGCGAGATCTTGCTCTGCCAGGCCGGCACGCTTCAGCCCAGCGACGACAACAGCGATCTGCCCATCGATGGCGACGACTGCACGCTCGACGTCTGCATGTCCGGCAACCCGTCGCACCCGTACGCGCCCTCGGGCAGCCCGTGCGGCAACGGCGGCACGTGCAACGGTTCGGGAACGTGCAGCGTGCTCAAGTCGAACGGCGCTCCGTGCAGCGGCGGCAGCGAGTGCATGAGCGGCTCGTGCGCCGACGGCGTGTGCTGCAACGAGGCATGCGCCGGCGAGTGCCGATCCTGTCTCGCTGCGTTCACCAACGCGCCGACCGGGACGTGCGACGACATCGACTCGGGTGAGGACCCCGACCTCGAGTGCATGGCGCAGAACCAGACGTGCAACGGGAGCGGCGCCTGCGCGTTCGACTGTGGCCAGACGCCGACGCCGCCCCCGGCAGCCTGCCCGGCGGCGTGCACGGGCGGCTGCGCTGGCGGCACCTGCATCATCGACTGCAACGCAGGCAGCGCCTGCGACATGATGACGATCGCTTGCCCGATGGGCTTCGCCTGCGAGGTGCAGTGCTCGGGCAGCGCCAGCTGCGCCGGCTCGACGGTCGCGTGCCCCAGCTACTATGGGTGCAACGTCGTCTGCAACTCGGGCTGCACCAACCTCGATGTCCAATGCAGCACCGGGGCCTGCTCGCTCAGCTGTGGGAACGCGGGCGGTTCCTGCCAGGGTACCGAGCTCTATTGCGGATCGAGCTCGTGCGAAGCGACGTGCAGCGGCTCTTCGTTCCCGACGCTGGTAAACCCCGGGAATTCCTGCGGACCTGTGAGCTGCGCGCTCGGGCCCGGAGAGGCGTGCATGTCGGGAGCCCAGTGCGCGAGCGGCTTCTGCCCGACCCAAGACGGCGTCTGCTGCAACGAAGCTTGCAACGGTACCTGTGAGTCGTGCATCGGATCCGAGACCGGCGGAACGACGGGAACCTGCGGCGACGTTCTCAGCGGAACCGATCCCCAGCCGGAGTGCGCGGGCTCACAGACTTGCGACGGCAACGGCGGTTGCGGGCTCAAGCCGCTCGGTGAGCCGTGCGCGGCGGGCACGGAATGCGCGAGCGGGTTCTGCCCCTCGCAAGACCTCGTCTGCTGCAACGCGGCTTGCAATGGAAAGTGCACGTCGTGCCTCGCGGCGCAGACCAGCTCTGCGGATGGAACGTGCGATGACGTGGACACGGGCACCGATCCGCAAAACGAGTGCATGGGCCCGAAGGTCTGCAACGGCAACGGGCAATGCGTCCAGCCGTGACGCGGGTATTGGTTAGAAGCTGCCCGACAGCGTGAGCCCACAGAACGAGCCGCCGCATGTCGCGGCGGCCGTCGCCGGCGGCGCTTCATCGAACGCTGCGAAGTCGACGACGAGGAGCGTGCCGCCGATCAGGACGAGACCGCCCGCCACGCCGGCCGCGATGCGCGCGCCGAGCTGAAAGTCCTGCATCGTCTCGACATGGTCCATCGCCTCGAGCTGCGTGGCCGATTCGCGCGCGGCGTCCTCTTCTTGGCCGCGCAAGACCTCGAGCGCGATCGCCGCGCCGCCGGTGGCTGCGCCCGCGGCGATCACGGTGATCGAGAGGGGCAAGAGCCAGCCCGGCGCTTCGTTCACCTCGGCGGCGCCGGTCACCGGCGCCGGACCCGGAGTCGCGCCATCGTCGTCGCGCGCCGCCATCGTAAGCTCGAGCAGCGACGCGCGATCCGCCGCGAGGTCGACCTCTTTGCTCATGTCGGTGAAGCCGCGGCGGCGCAGCTCGACGACGTGGTCGCCTGGCGCCAGCTCGCCGGTCCACGGCGTGACGCCGACGGGCGATCCGTCCACGAGCACCGTCGCACCGGAAGGCGTCGACCGAACCGTCAGCTGCTGTACGCCCTTTTCGCGGAGCCGAACCTCGTACTTCCGGATGCTCGCTTCGACCGTCGCGCGATCTTCTGCCTTCGGGGACCGATACAGGTACTCGCGCGCCCACCTGAGCGCTGCGGCGACGTCGCCCATCGCTTCGTACGCAAGCGACGCGTTGTAGGCGAACGCAGGGTGCTGGACGATCAGGTCCGCTTCGAGGAAGAGATCGATCGCGTCCTTGTAGCGCTTCTGATCGAACGCGCGCGATCCCTCGTCGAACTTCTGCATCGCGCGCGCTTTGTCCGCGTCGGTCGGCGGCGGAGGCGCATCGGGTGCCGGCTCTGCGGCTGCCGCCTCGGCGACGGCGAGCGTGGCGAGCAGCGCGGCGAGCGAAGCCCAGCGTCTGCAACCAGCAAATGCGCGTGCGGTCGTCGGCATCAGAACGTGGGCTTTTTCAGGCTCGGCCCCTGGGGCGTCGGCGTGGGAGCAGGAGGCGTGGGCTTCTCGACGGCGGCCGGCTTGGGAGCGGGCACGGGCTTGGTGTGACGCGCGGGGCCTGACGTCTTTGCCGGCGACGACGCAGCGGCGGAGGTCGTTGCGCTCGTCGTCGGCTCCGGCGCCGCTGCGGCGGCGGTCGCGCTAGCGGTGGTCGTGGGCGCTGTAGTGGTTGCCGCCGCGGGCGCATTCGCCGGCGCGGTCGTGGCGGCGCCTGCTGCAGAGCTCGTCGTGGAACCGGCATCCGAGCCGCGGCTCGACATCCACCACACGCCGAGGCCCAAGACGGCTGCAGCGCCGATCGCGAAGATCGGCCACGCCGGTTTCGAAGTCTTCGGACGCGACGATTCGAGCGAACCGACCGGCGGCACGTCGCTCGGGCGCGCGATGACCTGCGGCCCGGACTCGAGCGTCGGCGCGTTGCGATCGTGGACCGGCGTGACGCGACCCGGTACGGGCGTTCGACCCGACATCGAGAAGCGTGGGTTGGACCCCGAGTCGGGAAGGCTGTTGCGATCGCGCTTGCGGATCCACGCCGACTCGAGCGACGCGCCGCAGATATCTTCGGTGACACCTTGATCGAGCAGCCAGCTCGCGAGCGCCACGCCGAGCGAGCGCATCGACGGCCAGCGCTTGGCGGGATCTTTGGTGAGGCCGCGCGCGAGGATCGCCCAGAGGGCGTCGTCGTTCACGCCGAGCTCGGTGATCGGCTTGATCTCCTCCTCGATGATCGCGCGGAGCAGCGCATAGTTGTTCCGGCCGCTGAAAGGCAGCGAGCCGGTGACCATCTCGTAGAGCACGACGCAGAACGACCAGATGTCGGAGCGTGCGTCGACGTCGTCGCCGCGCGCCTGCTCCGGCGACAGATAGCCGGGGCTGCCCATCACGGCGCCCGCGGCGGTGATGCGCTCGTTCGCCTGGTTGTCGAGCTTGGCGATGCCGAAGTCGATGAGCTTCGGCTGGACGGAGCCGTCCTCTTGCAGCGCGAGCAAGATGTTCTCGGGCTTCAGGTCGCGATGGATGATGCCCTTGTCATGCGCTGTCGCGAGCGCGTGGCCGATCGGCAAGAGGGTGCGCGCCGCGACCTCGGGGGCCATGGCTCCCCGGCGTTGCATGGCCGCGCCGAGGTCCTCGCCCTCGAGCAGCTCCATCACGATGAACGGGTTGCCGAGCGCCGTCTTGCCGAAGTCGCTGATACGAACGATCGCCGGATGCCCGAGCCGTGCGGCGGCGCGGGCCTCTTGTAAGAGGCGGTCCGCGACGCGTCCTTCCCCTGCGCCGAGATCCGCTTTGATGACCTTTACAGCGACCCGGATGTCGAGCGCTTCGCTGTGGGCGACCCACACCGAGCCCATCCCGCCTTCGCCGAGGGGCTTGATCAGCCGGTACTTGTCGGCGAGAAGCTCGCCGCTCTTGAGCTCGCTGAGGCGCGGGCCGGGATGGCCCGACGCGTGGCGCACGCCGCTCGTCGTCGGCTTGGTCGGCCGCTCTTGGCGCGCATCTGAGGCAGCACCATCATCGCCGCTTCCCGCTGCGGGGGGCGTGGACGAAGCCTCCTCGGACATGACGCCGAAAATACCCGGGACGGGCAACGCTGCGCAAGCGAGCCGGCCCACAAAAACCAGGAGTTTGGTGCCGCCCGGTTGTGGCGCCTGACGCTAGGGGCGCCGTCAGGGCGTCGGCGGCGACTGAAAGTCAAAGTCGACAGGCGGCACCTCGACCGTCTCGCCGGCCTGATCCAGCGTCGCATCGAGAAAGTCCGACGACACGAGAACGACGTCCTGCTCGTAGAGAAGCGAGACCACGACCTCGTACTCGCCGAGTGGGAAGGCGTCGGTCGTTCCCACGCCGAGCGGGCAGTCGAAGGTGTTCGACAAGGTCAGCCCGTCGGCTCGGGTCGCGAGGATCTCGGCGCGATGGGCGCCGACGTCTTCACAGGTAGCGGTCACCCCGTCCTGAAGAATTGACCACGTCCCCACGAGGTGCGCGCCGGGCATCTCGAAGACGATCGGCAGGCCGGCCGTCACGCTCGGCATCACGACCAGCTGGGTTGCCGGGGCGGTGAAGACCGTCTCCTCGGCGAAGCTTACGAGCGACGGCGTCACGGTATAGGTGCCCGCGGCGAGCGGCTCGGTCAGACCCTCCGGCTCGTCGCAGCTTGCGCGGAGCGTGTCGACATTCCCGTCAGCATCCTCGATCGCCAGATCGACGTACGACGCGCCGGCGAAGAAGCAGTCGCGGAGCTCCCCCTGGACCATGATGCTCCACGAGGCTTCGACGCTGCCCGGCTCGCCGGCGCCGGTCGACTGCGAGCTCGAGGTAGTGCTCGCGGTCGACGTCGTCGTCGCTGTCGTCACGTCGCCGCCGCCACCTTGCCCGCCCCCTCCCTCGGGATCATTCGGCTCGTCGTCACCACAGGCGAGGGCACCGAGCGAAACGAGCGTGAGAACGGCGAATCCAAGGTGGCGGTGAAGCATGAGCAACGTCTCCGGCTAGAGGGTCCCCCCGAATCGATCACTCGCAAGCAGGCTTCGGGCTCGGGCACGTGCCGGGGTTCGGCAGCGTCTGGCGGCAGCCGCCGACCTCTTCGAACGTGATGCCCGAAGCGACGTCGACCATGTTGCCGAGGTAGCCGAGGACGACGCCGTTCGCGGCTGCGTCGGCGATCACCGTGTCCTCGAAGAACGCGCGCGGCGGCTCCTGGCTGAAGATGATCGCGCCCTCGAACTGTTCGATGTCGTTGCACGTCTGCAGGATGCAGCCGCACCACGCGCCGGTGTACTCGAGGCGCACGTGCTTGAAGCTGTTCTCGGTGCGCGCAATGCCACCGAAGTTGAGGCCCTGCCAGTCGCCGGCGGCGGGCGCCGCGGCGCCCGAGGTAAAGACGATCGGCTCGGCCGCGGTACCCTCGGCGACGATCGCGCCCGAGGCGGCGAACTCGCCCGTCGTGTGCTCGGCCTTGAAGGCGGTGCCGGGGTGCATCTCGATGCGCGTTCCGGGTTCGATCGTGAGGGTGACGAGGGGTGTGTCGGGGCCCAGGCCGACCACGAAGTCGTCATCACCGAACGTGCCGACGTAGTACGGCACGCCGAGGTTCTTCATCGTCGCGCTCTCGCCGAGGCGGCTCGTCGGGTTGACGTAGATCTTGTCGGCGACGTTGCCGGCGTACGTGCCGCGCGGCAGCGTGCCGATGCCGTGCTCGTCGGTCTGCACCGGGTAGGGCGACGCTTCGCTGCCCGAGTCTCTGACGACGAGATCGGCCGAGCCGTCGGCGAAGCCGCCGATTCGATCGAGCACGACGCCGGCGCCGAGCGATTTCTCGATCACCACGTGGTCGACGAGGACATCACGCTTGGTGGGCAGCTCGCTGCGTCCGTTGATGAGGAGGCTGGTGCCGCGCGGGTCGTAGCCGCCGCCGTCGCTGATCGTCACGTGCGACAGGCTCGCGGTGCCGCCCGCGTCGACGAGGATGTGACCCCAGCGCGCGCCGTCCTTGCCCTCGAAGCGGATCGGAAGGTTCTCCTTGCCCTCGGCGATCAGGCTGCCGGTCGTCGGCGAGCCCGGGTAGGCGACCGTCAGGCCCGCGTACGCATCTTCGAACTGCACCACCGCGCACGGCTCGACCGTCAGCGTCGCGCCCGCGCGGACCGCGATGAAGCCCTCGACGATGTGAGGGCTCGCGTCGGCCGACCACGTCTCGTCGCTCTCGATCGCGCCGGCGCGGTGGATCGTCGGACCCTGCGTCGGCACGGGGCACTTCTGCGTCTCGGGATCCGGCTCGGTGTCGGGCGGGGGCTCGACATCATCCTGGCCACCCTGACCGTCGTCGCCGTTCGCGTCATCGGAGCAAGCGGCCGAGAGCGGAGCGAGGGCAAGGAGAAGGAGGAGCGCGGAAGAGCCAGCGAGATTACGGGGAAGCATTTTCGAGAAGTCCTTTCAGAAGAGCCAGGCAAGTGTGGTCACACCCGATGACGGGAGGATGACCAGGAGCCCGGTTTTGGGGGGCCCCCGGTCATCGCAACCGTCATCGAGGGTCGGATTCGGGTCAGATTTCGCCCATCAGGGCGAGGCGGCTCCAGGTCATGTCGGTGCCTGCCTCGCAGTCGGGCTTGTCCTCGTTGGGGTTCTCCCAGCCGCCCGAGATGTCACGCGCCTGGTAGCCGACGCGGGGCATGTCGCTCGGGCCGATCGCGACCGACGGGGAGTGGAGGAACCACGCGGCGACGGTGCAGTTCCACTCGAGGAAGATGTCGTCGGGCTCCATCTCGCCGCCGAGCTCGACCTTCGACACGTCCCAGGGGGCGTTGTCGCCGGTGCAATCGGCGCCGTCGCAGAACATGAGGCCGATGTTGTAGTCGTACGTGTACGCGATGCGCGGCTGGTCCTTGCTGTCGAGCGCGATGTCGAGGCCGGCGCCGATCTCGTTGCCTTCGGACAGGACGATGCCCTGGAAGGCGCCGTCCGCGGTGCAGCTCGAGTCGCAGGCGAAGTAGACCATGCGGCGCTGCATGTTCTCGTCCTGGCCGATGATCGCGATGCGCGGCGCGCCGCCCGACGTGAGATCCATCGAGATCTCGGGCTCGATCGTCACCGCCTCGTAGAGGTTCTGGTACGCCGGCTCGAGGCCCGCGCCGATCCAGTTGTCGGCGTTCTCGCAGCCGCTCTCGCAGAGGACGTAAGCCCCGGTGAGGACCGTGGAGTTCTGCTCGTTGATGACGTGCGCGACCGTGGCGACGTGCGCGCGGCCCGCGTCATCGAAGCGGAGCGTGCTCGTCTCCCAGATCTGATCGGCGATCTTGGTCTGCGACCACGCCGACGGGTCGTGGCAGTCGCCCTCGCACTTCACGAAGTACGTCTCCGGCGTCTTCTGCCCGATGCCCAGGTACGCGACGTACGTGTGCATCAAGAAGGCCGGGTTTCCGCTCGAATCGAGCGAGAGCGCCTCGCCGGTGACTTCGCGCTCGCTGCGGTGATCGAAGAGCTCCGTCATCGTCCACGAGGCCTGCTGGCCGCAGTCCGCGTCGCACGAGCCGTAGTAGACCTTGTTGAACGACGAGAGCAGGACGCGCGGGTGTCCGTCGGCGTCGAGCGCGAGCATCGCGTTGGCGACGGTCGAGTCGGTGTCGAAGCGCACCACCTCGACGTCGTCGTACCCTCTGCAGTCCGAAGCACAGGTCGCGTAGTACGCGCGGCCGCCCGCGAACGCCGGGAATACCGTGTGAATTCGGCCGTCCGCGTCCACCTCGACCGAGGGCGCCGCGGTGTTGTCCGCCTCACCCGTCGGGAGGAAGAACGGAGAACGCTCAGCCTCTTCGCCGCCCTTGTCTCCCTTCTTGTCGCCGCCGTCGTCATCCTCGCCGTCCGAGGCCGACGTGCCGCAGCCGCCGAACGCGAGCGAGCCCGCCGAGAGCGCGAGCACCAGAAGAGAGACCAGTTTTGAGCGCGAAGTCATCGAAGCATCCTCCTCCGCCGGCCGGGCACGCCCCTTGCGCGCCCATCTGCCGTCGGTCGACAAGGAGAATGGTCAGCCCCGATGACCGGACGATGACTGGGAGCGGGGAAGGGTGGATGACCGGGTCAGGGCTGCGGGAGGAAGAGCGCGCCCATGTACGGACCGCAGCAGCCGGTATCGGTGGAGCAGACGTCCCAGGCGGGCGTGGGCAGCGGGCCGGTGCAGGTCCCGACATGGAGCGCGTTGAGGAAGCACGAGCACGCTGCGTCGGCTCCGTCTGCCGTCCAGGTGCAGATCACGCCCACCGTTCCCAGGTCGCACTGTCCGTCGAACGTGCATTCCGTGCGGTCCGCAGTGCCGCTGCCGGCGAAGCACTCGACTGGGCTCTCCTGGCGACACGCGAGGAGCGCTTCGAGCTCCGCGTCGCAGCCGGTCAGGCTGCAGGTCGTGGCGTCGTAGCTCTGCGCGAAGCAAGTCGCGAAGGCGTGGCCTTGCGCTTCACACGGCGCGAGCTGAAACGCTTGGAACGCACCGGCGCAGGTGGGCATGCAGATGCCGGCTGCTTCACAGAACGCGACGAGCTCCGGATCGTTTCCGGTGGATGATGACGCTTTTGTCGTCATCAGGCCGCCGGACGATGAAGCCTTCGGCGTGCCGGCGCTCGCCGACGTGGCCGAGGTGTCGCTGCCTGTTTGGCCGCCCCCGCCTTGGGGATCGATCTGCACCTCGGAGCAGCCCAGGCCCCAGCCCACCAGGCCGGCCGGAAGCACGACGACCAGGCGCCTCATCGTCCCCCCGCGAAGTGCGAGGAGCAGGAGCCGGTCATCACGTCGCAGCTCTCGACTCCCGGCGCCGACGAGCCCGCCACGCCGGAGAAGGGCATCGAGTTGAAGTAGCAAGTGCAGCTCGCGTCGACGCCCGACGTCTGGCAGATGGCCTTCTCTTCACCGTCCGCGCACTGACGGCTGCACACACATCCGTGCTCGGTGGCGACGCACGCCTGGTCTGCGCATGTAGGTGGCGTGTTCTCCCGACAGTTCAGGAGCTCGATGATCTGGGAGCCGCAGCCCTGGTCCTGGCACGTGGTCGAGTCGAAGTTGTCTTTCAAACAGTCCATGAGCAGCGCGCCTTGCGCTGCGCAGGGGCCCGTTTGCAGGCCGTCGCACACGGCCTGGCAGTCCAGAAAGCAGCTCGCCGTCGACGCACAGAAGCTCTGGCAGAGCGCCGCGCCCGTCGCCACGGTCGACGCTGCGTCGATCGTCGCGGTGACAGAGCCGTTAGGCTTGCCCGCTCCTGCGCCTGAAGCGTCGTCGTCGTCGCCGGACTGTGCGGCGCCGCCGGCGCCTGGAGGGTCGATGACCGTGGTGCACGCCACGGTCAATGCAGCGATCGAGACGAGCCCCCTACGAGCCCAAGCAAGCGTCACGCGACATGGATATCACGGCTTGCCGTTGCACTCCGCGGCGAACGTCGGATTGATCTGGAACAGGATATCGATGGTGGCACCGCAATCGGTGGGGTCCACGATGCTGATGAGCGCCATTTGCTCGGTGCACGAGCTGACGCAGCCCGTGACGAAGGTTGCGCGGTTCGCCTCGTTGAAGGCCGGGCAGAGCTGACCGCCGCCGGGGCAATTGATCAGGCCGCAGTCGAAGATGTCGTTGCAGGCCTGGTCGCACGTCGTGGGCGCGGTCGGATCGGGGAGCGCGCACTCGTTGGTGCAGCCGGCCGGCTCATCCACCGCGCCGGCGCAGTCGGTGAAGCCGTCGCAGTAGGCCCCGGTGGGAATGCACTCCGTCGCCGAGCACTCGAACTGCCCCGGCTGGCAGTTGCTCGCAGGACACTCGGTGTTGATCGGGGGCTCGTCGGTCTCGTCCGCGCACTGGGCGGTGCCGTCGCACACGTAGGTGTTCGAGATGCACGTGCCGTCGCCGCACTCGAACTGGCTCGAGCTACAGCCGTCGTTCTTGGTCTCGTCGGTCTCGTCCGTCTCGTCGGTCTCGTCCGTCTCATCGTCCGACGAGCTCGACGCGCAGCTGGCTGCGACCGTCGCAGAGAAGAAGAGAAGCGCGAGCGCACCGATCGCAGCATCCGAAGCTCTCATGAGTTGCTTTCCTTACCCTCCGACGCCCAGCTGACACGCCTGGTCGAAGCTGGTGTTGATCGAGGCCACGTTCGAAATCGTTTCGATGCAGTCGGCGGGGTCGACCAGGGTGGTGAGAGCCGGCGTCTCGTTGCAGATGCTCACGCACGCCGCGATGACCGTCGCCCGCTCTTGAGACGTGCCGGTGAAGCCCTGGCATTGCTGTGCGCCGTTGCAGGTGCGAATGCCGCAGTCGTACAGATCGCCGCAAGCCGAGTCGCAGTCGATGGGCGGCGTCGTGTCGGGAAGAGCACAACCGGCGCATGCTTCCGTCTCGTCGGCGCCGTTGTCGCAATCTCCGATGCCGTTGCAGTACTGCACCAGGGCGATGCACTGCGTGACCGAGCACTCGAACTCGGTCGGCCCGCAGTTTGCGGGCGTCCCGCACTCCGTGTTGACCGGCGCCTCGTCGCTGCCGTCGGCGCACTGGGCGGGCCCGTCGCAGACGTACGTGTTCGAGATGCACTCGCCGCTGCCGCAGGCGAACTGGCTCTGGGTGCATCCGCTCGGCGGCGGCTCGGTCTCGGTCTCTTCCGTCTCTCCGTCCTCGTCGTCGTCCGACGAGCTGGAGTCGCAGCTCGCGAGCGCTGTCGCGGACAAGAAGAGGAGCGCCAGGGCGCCAATCGCCAGATCAGAGGCTCGCATCGATCGTCTCACGGCTCGGGGCTCGGCTCCTCGGTCGGGGCACAGAAGGCTGCGTACTCGGGAATGTACGAGACCACCTGGTAGACCGTTTGCGCGCAGTTGGCCGGGTTCGCCAGGAACTCTTGGGCGCCGTTGGTCTCGCACCAGGGCACGCATGCAGCGACGATCGCGGCCCGCTGGCTCGCGTCGCCGGTGAACGAGGGGCAGAGCTGGTAGCCGCAGGTGACCAGCCCGCAGTCGTAGGCGTCGTTGCAGGCGGCGTCACACGTCGTGTTCGGCGTCTGATCGGGCAGGACGCAGGTACCGCACCCCATCTCGTCGGCGCCGTCCGTACAATCCATCGCCGTGTCGCAGAGGTAGCTGAGGGGGATGCAGTTTTCGGCGCTGCAGGGCCAGTAGCCGGCCTGGCAGTTGTGCGCCGGACAGTCGGTGTTGGCGGGGTACTCGTCGGCCCCGTCATCGCACTGCGGAACGCCGTCGCAGGCGTAGGTCTTCGAGATGCAGTCGCCGTTGCCGCACTCGATCTGGCTCTGCGTGCAGTTGCTGTTCGTCTCTTCGGTCTCTTCGGTCTCTTCGGTTTCGTCGGTCTCCTCGGTCTCGTCGCTGTCCGAGTTGCTCGTGGCGCAGCTCGCTACGCCCATCGCCGAGAAGAAGAGACAGGCCACCATCCCAATCGCCAAGTCAGAAGCTCTCACACGTCCCTCCACAGAAGCGGAAAAGTTTGGGCTCAGCGTACCACGCGGGAGCACGTTCTCAGCGCGCGCGAGGCGTCGCTTCGTTGCTCGACAGCCCGGCCTTTGCCCGGGCTCGCAGACGAGCGTCCACGAGCGGATCCTTTGCAAGATCGCCGAGCTCGGCCGCTGCTTCCTCACGTCTGCCCACAAGCATCCAAGCCTCGCCCCGAAGGAGGCGTGCCATCAATACGTCGCGCGGTAGCCCTTCACCCCCAGGCAGGCTCCCGAGCGCCTCGAGCGCCGCTCTACCGTCGGAGCGCGCGAGAGCCACTTCGGCGCGTGCGATCCGCACGTGCGCCTGGGCGCCGATCGCTCCCTCTGCATCGCGGAGCGCGACGTCCGCTTCATCCAGCGACCGCTCCGCCTCGGCGAGATCCCCGAGCATCACGAGCGCACGCGCTCGCGCCGCGAGGATGCGTGCCTTCGCATAGCGGAGGAGCCCGGCGCGCTCGAGCATTCCGAGCGCCGAAGCGATGTGCGGGAGCGCTTCGGCCGGCCGGTCGCGCAGCATCTCGACCTCGCCGTGATAGAGCGCGGCGGCGGCCAGTCCTTCGAAGTCGCCGAGCTTCTCGGTCGTCTCGAGGAACGCGACGAGCAGCGGATCGATCTCCTGCACAAGGCGATCTACGCCTTCGTCACCGGCTACGTCGCCGATGGGATGGCGCAGCACCCGGACCGGACGCGGCATCACGGGCGGGGCGGTGACGGCGATGATCGCGAGGCCGCGGGCGAGGGCATCCTCCGTCGTACGGCTCTCTCGACGGGCAGAACCGCCGCGGATCAGGGCGCGCGATCCGCTCCGCGTAAAACCCGAGCCGAGGCGAACAGGGCTTACGGCGTCCGCGTCGACGTCCCAGGCCGCTCAGGAGTCCCGGTTCTCGTCATCGCCCGAGACGAACTGGATGCCGAACTCCTGGCGGCCGAGGCGGCGGGTCCGGACGCTCACGCCGAGGTGTTCCGCGAACTGGATCGTGACGAGATCAGGGAGCACGGGCTCGACCTGCGCGACCGGGGCAGTGTCAGATCGCTGGCGACGCTGAGGCTGTA
>JBGTSH010000110.1:0-28871 GCA_041940405.1 Polyangiaceae bacterium | reverse complement strand
GCGAAGTGCAGTGCAGTGGAGGACTCGTATTATTTAGTTCGCTGCGCGAAGACCGCCGCACTCTATTGCCTCACGCCGCAGGCTCACGGTGACGCCACCTGCTCGACCGACAAGAAGAAGATGCTGGTCTGCAAGGACAACGTCTGGAAGACCGAGATGGAATGCTCCGGCGTCCACGGCTGCGTGAACAACGCCAAGGGCGTCCAGTGCACCGGCGGAATCGACTCCGAGGGCGCCGAGTGCAAAGAGGACAACACCTATTCGTGCACGCCCGACAAGACCAAGATGCTCGTCTGCAAGGACAAGAAGATGGTCGTCGCGAGCCTGTGCAGGGGCCAGCACGGCTGTCGTCTCCAAGGCAAGAAGGTCGACTGCGACTCGTCGCTAGGCGACGTCGGCGACGCGTGCTCCGAGGGCGGCATCGCCTGCTCGATGGACAAGAAGGCCTTCCTCGAGTGCAAGGGCGGCAAGCTCGCGAAGAAGGCGGACTGCAAGCAGTCGTGCGCCGTGTTCCTGGACAAGATCGAGTGTAAGTAGCCGAGGCTCCTGTCTCGTACCGCCGCGCTCAAGTAGTGCTCGTTATTCGCCGGCAGCTAAGATGAACGAGATGATGCCTCGCGTTTGCTCGCCTGCACTTCTCGTCGTTGGGGCCGTTCTGGGCTTCCTTAGCTGCGATGGCGATGGCGACGAGAGCAGCGGCAGCGGCGGTGGAGACGACGACGAAACGTCGAGCAATGGATCGGGATCGCCGAACTGCAACGACTGCCCAGGCTTTGGGGCGTGCTCGGAGCAAGGCTATGAATGCGGCATGACCTACTCGGATTTCTGCGGCTGCACGGTGCAGTGCGGCTTGTGTTACGAGGGCACGTGCGTCAATCACCGTTGCATGACTGGCAGCTCCACCCAGGTGACAGCGGGCCCGGGAGGTGGTGGCGCGGGCGGTGCTGGAGGTGAGGGGCAGATGGGGGGCTTTGGCGGCGCTACCGGCGCGGGTGGGTTCGGAGGCTCGGGCGGCAACTGAGCGTCGCTCGAGCCTCACCTCCCAGACGGTGGCTGAGTGGTTTTCGTCGAGAGCGAGCGAGGTCGGTGGCGAGTCGCGCGGAGCGTACGACCGTACGCGAGCACGCTCGACGCCGAGATCGCGACGCTATCGGCGAAAAACATCAGCCACCTAAGCGCTCTTGGCTTGCGTGACGGCCTCGCGCACGGCGGCGGCGAGGTCCGCCGTCGTGAACGGTTTTGTCAGGAACGTGCCGTCCTCGAGCGCACGGGGGTCGAGCATGTCGAACGTGTATCCGCTGACGTAGACGACCTTCAGCATCGGGCGTTCGGCGCGAAGCTGCGCTACGAGCTTGGGTCCGGAGAGCTTGGGCATCACGACGTCGGTGACGACGACGTCGATTGGGTCGGGATGCTTGCGCGCGATGTCGATCCCTTCGGCGCCGTCCGCCGCTTGCAGGACTCGGTAGCCGCGGGCGGTGAGGGTGCGCACGGCGACGTTGCGCAGCGCGGGATCGTCCTCGACGAGGAGCACGGTCGCCGCTGCGTTCTTTGCCTCTTCCGACTGGTGAACGACCGCCGCCTCCATCTCGATGGCCGAGCTGCGCGAAGTGGGCAGATAAATCGTGAACGTGGAGCCGCGCTCGGGCTCGCTGGTGACGTGGATCTTGCCGCCGTGCGCGTCGACGATGCCGTACACGGTGGCAAGTCCCAGGCCCGTGCCGTGTCCGGGCTCCTTGGTGGTGAAGAACGGCTCGAACAAGTGCGCGCGCGTCGCGTCGTCGATCCCGCGGCCGCTGTCGCTCACCACGAAGGCGAGGAACTCTGCCGGTCGCGGGGGCAAGCCCACGGCGGTGAGCTCGGCTTCCGACGTGTGACGCGTGCGCACGCGGATGACGCCACCGTCGGGCATGGCGTCGCGCGCGTTGGTGAGGAGGTTGAGGAGCACCTGCTCGAGCTGGCCGCGATCGGCCCGCAGCGGGCGGATGGTGGGGTCCAGCTCGAGCTCGATGACGACGTGCTCGCCGACGAGGCGGCCGATGAGCTTGGTGAACTCGCTGGTGATGCGGTTGATGTCGAGCAGCTCGGGCCGTGCGTCATTTCGGCGGCCGAAGGCGAGGAGCTGGCGGGTGATGCGGGTGGCGCGGTCGGCGGCTTCGGTGATAGCCGCGAGGTCTTCGCGCTCGGGCGCCTCGCTGCCGAAGCCGTCGCGCAAGAGCTCGGCGTGGTTTCGGATGACGGTGAGCAGGTTGTTGAAGTCGTGGGCGATGCCGCCGGCGAGCCTTCCGATCGCTTCGAGCTTGCGAGCTTCGAGCAGCTCGCGCTGCGTTCGCTGCAAGTCCTCGAGGTTGTCGCGGTAGCGGCGCGTGCTCTCGGCGAGCTCTTTGCTCCGCGCTTCGAGGCGAGAGACGAGCAGCGCGTTCTGGAATGCGCGCCCGATGTGGTTGGTGGCGAGCACGAGGAACGTCGCGTCGGCGTCGGTCGGACCGGCGCCGGCCCGCTCGCAGCCGATGATCATGCCCACCGGCGCACCCGGCTGGGGGCGGATCGGAACGATGACGACGCTCGTGCCCTCCCAGCTGGTGCTCTTCTCGGGGAAAGCGCCCGAGAGGAGCTGCGTGACGTCGGGTGCATCGGTCACCTCGCCGACGCGGAGCAGCGCGGCGGTCGGAATCGCCGAGAGCCACTCGGCGAGCGGCGCCGAAAGAGGAACCTGGGGGCGCGACGACGGCGCCATCGCGAAGGCCGCGGGGTCGGCGACGTCACGGTCGAGCCCGAAGGCCCGCACGAGGGGCAGATCGAGCAGCTGCTTGAGGAGCGTCACCGCCCGCGCGACGACCTCGTTCGGATCGTTGAGCGTCGAGCAGCGGAGGACGAAGTCGCCGAGCATCACGACCCGGTCGACCTCGCCCAAGAGGTGCAGGCGTTCGGCCGAGAGGCGCTCGATCTCCTGACGAAGGCGCTGTCGCTCCTCGTCCGGCGGCGCCCCTTCGTGCATCCGACGGAGTGTAGCCCATCCCCCGGAGCCCGGGGCAGGACCCTTCAGTTGGCGTTTGGCTGGACCTTGCAGTCGCTTACCGAGCCGGCGAACCAGCTTTGGTTCTTTTCGTTCCAGGAGCCGGCCGGATCCCAGCGAATCGCAGGCGAGGCGACGCTTCCGTCGACGGTCAGCTGGCACGATACGGTGAAGCGCTCGCGCGGGCGCTTGGCCTTCTCGAGGTCCGGTTGCGACCACAGGCCTGCGGCGAGGAACTGCACGCCGTCGGTCGTCGTGTAGGGCCTCAGCATGACTTTGTCATCGAGCGGCCCGGCGAACTTCTGGTTCTTCGCCTCGAACTCGCACCGCTTGCCTTCGATCACGGTCTTGGAAGCGCACGAGAGCTTGAGATCGTCGCGCGGATCGAGCGTGATGTTCAGCTGAACCTTCTGGCCCTTGCGCCATTTGGGGACGTTGCGCTCGCTGAAGGGATCGTTGCTCGACAAGAACGCGAAGCCAGCGGCCAGCGTGACGAACACCAGGACGAAGAGGATGACGCTCCTTCCGAGCGAGGCCGCCGGAGGCGGCGGGCTCACGCCGCGATCGCCTCGAGCGCGGGCCCGGCGCATGCGCTCGGGTGCCGGATCGGGCGGCGGCTCGGACTCGGCCTTCTTCGGCGCGGCAGCAGCCTCTTTCTCGGCAGCCTTTTCTTCGGCTGCCTCTTCGGCCTCATCGGCGTCGTCCGACTCGTCCTCCGACTCGTCGTCGCCCTCGTCCTCGGCTGAAGCCTTGGCTTTCTCTGCGTCGTCTGCCGAAGCCTCGGCCTTCTCGGCCTTCTCGTCGGCCTTCTCGGCCTTTTCGTCGGCCTTCTCCTCGGTGTCCTTCTTTTCAGCCTTGTCGTCGTCCGTGGCCATGGCGCGCGGACTCTACCAACAATCCGGGGGTGGTTTCAGCGAAACTTCAGCTTGGCGAGGGCGGCGGATTGCGGCGTGTCCTCGGGGTGTAGGTAGAAAACGCTCGCATCGGGGCCCGCGCGGTCGAAGAAACGCTGGAGGAGAGCGAGGTCCGGGTCGCGTTCGTTGCTCTGGATCGGCCACATCGGCGCGCGCAGGCCGAGCTCTCGAGCCTCGCGCTCGAGCCGATCCATGCTCGCCTCGAGCCCGCCGGGCCACCCGAACGCGTAGTAGACCTGCGGGAGGAATGCGTCTCCGCAGTGACGGTCGAACGTTGCGAAAGGGAACCTCTTGTTCGGCCTGATCCAGCCGTACGACGTGTACGCGAGAGGCTTCTTGCCGAGGCGACTTCGGAGCAGCTTGCAGAGTTGCTCGGCCTCCTTCGGGCGGTCTTTGAACTCCTCTTCGGCGTCGACGACGAGCCCGGTGACCCCCGGCGTCACGGTGCGCATCGTCGCATCGACCTGCTCTTCGAGCGTTCCCCAGGTGCGGCCGTCGGCGTCGGGGATGTCGGGCGAATAGAAGTAGCCGAAGATCCAGACCTCGATGCCGCGCTCGAGGAACGGTTTGAGGTTCTCGGGCCGGGCGTTGTGCGCCCAGCGCCGCCGCTCGTTGCCGTTGCCGCCCTTGATGAAGACCCTTCCGACACCCCAGGACGCGGCGAGCTCCGCCGAGCGCTCGGGGCTCGGGGCCTTCTTGTGAAACTCCCAGATCCAGAGCCCGCGCTTGGAGGACGGGGCGGCCGGCGCGGGCTCGGGCTGAGGAGCGACTGTGCTCGCCGGAAGCGTCGTCGCCGTCGGTGCCTGGACGGAGGCGAGCGCAGCCGGTGGCGCGATCGGAGCCGGCGGCGCCTCGGTCTCCGGAGCGCACGCGATGAAGAGCAAGCTGAGGACGGCGAATCTCACGCTGACCCGCAGCCTACGCCGGCCGGCGCCCCCGGATTCCCGAGATCACTTGGTGCGCAGGCATCGCGCGAGCTCGCCGAGGACCCGATCGGCGGCGTCGAGGCCGCCTTTGACCGGCTCGCCCTCGAGGATGCGGCGGGTGATGCGCATGTCGGGCGTGATCTTCCACACAGAGCGCTTCGTCTGGACGAGCGCGAGCACCTTCTCGGGATCGATCGGCGTGTCGTCCGACAGATGGATGCTCACGCTCTTGGAGGTGGCCTCGCACCCGAGCGCGCGGAGCTGGCGGAGCTCGGTCTTGAGGCGCATCAACCGGACGAGCTTGCGTGCCGCTTCCGGCGGCGGGCCGAAGCGATCCTCCATCTCGATCGCGATCTCCTCGATCTCGCCCTCGCCGCCCGCCGAAGCGAGGCGCTTGTAGAGCGAGAGCCGGACGCCCACATCCTCGACGTACTCCTCGGGGAGGAGGGCTTCTTCGTCGACGGTGAGCTCGGGATCGATCTCGTGCTTGACCGGCTCGCCGGAGAGCTCGTGCACCGCCTCGTCGAGCATGCGGCAGAAGAGCTCGAAGCCCACCGCCGCGACGGTTCCGCTCTGCTCGGCGCCGAGCAGATCGCCCGCGCCTCGAAGCTCGAGATCGAGCGACGCGATCTGGAAGCCCGCGCCGAGCTCGGTGTGGCGCTCCAGAGCTTCGATGCGGACGCGGGCCTCGTCGGTGAGCTCGCTCTGGGGGGGCACGACGAGGTAGCAGTAGGCGCGCTCGCGCGAGCGCCCGACGCGCCCGCGAAGCTGGTAGAGCTGCGCGAGGCCGAACATGTCCGCCCGGTCGATGATGATCGTGTTGGCGCGCGGGATGTCGAGCCCGCTCTCGATGATCGCCGTCGCGCAGAGCACGTCGTAGCGGCCCTCGACGAAGTCGATCATCGTTCGCTCGAGCGCCGCTTCGCTCATCTGGCCGTGGACCACCGCGATGCGCGCGGTGGGGACCAGCTCCGCGAGGCGAGCTGCGCGCTCGTAGAGACCCTCGACGCGGTTGTAGACGTAGAAGATCTGACCGCCGCGATCGATCTCGCGGGTCACCGCCTCGCGCAGGATGGCCGGGTCGGGGCGGGTCACGAGCGTGCGGATCGCGCGGCGGTCGACGGGCGGCGTCGTAATGACGGACATGTCACGAAGACCGGTGACCGCCATCTGCAGCGTCCGCGGGATGGGCGTCGCCGACAGGGTGAGGACGTCGACGTTGGAGCGGAGCTGCTTGATGCGCTCCTTGTGAGTCACGCCGAAGCGCTGCTCCTCGTCGACGACCAAGAGGCCGAGCTTCTTGAAATGGACGTCCTTGGAGAGGAGGCGATGCGTGCCGATGACGACGTCGACGGTCCCCGCCTTTGCGTCGCGCGTGACCTTGTCCTGCTCGGCTTTCGACTGAAAGCGCGAGAGCGCGGCGACCTGCATCGGGTAGTCGCGCATGCGCGAGACGAAGGAGAGATAGTGCTGCTGCGCCAGGACCGTCGTCGGACAGAGGACGGCTACCTGACGGCCCGCCGCCGCGACGCGGAAGGCCGCGCGGATCGCGACCTCGGTCTTGCCGAACCCGACGTCGCCACACACCAGTCGGTCCATGGGCGAGGGCTTCTCGAGGTCGTGCTCGACGTCGGAGATCGCGCGCGCTTGGTCGGGCGTCTCCTCGAAAGGGAAGGTGGCCTCGAACGCGCGGTACTCGTCGTCGGCGGTGCCGAGCGGCTCGCGGGTGATGCTGCGGCGCTCGGCGTAGAGGCGCAGCAGCTCGTCGGCCATCTTGCGCACCTCACGCAGCGCGCGCGCCTTCGTCTTGGCGAACGTCTGGCCGCCGAGGCGGTCGAGCTTGGGCGCGCCTTCGCCGCCCGAGAATTTCTGGATCTGGTTGAGGCGATAGACGGGCAGATAGAGCTTGTCGCCGCCTGCGTACTCGATCGCGCACAGATCGATCCTCGTGCGATCGACCTCACGATGGACGAGGCCGAGGTACTTGCCGACGCCGTGGTCCTCGTGGACGACGTAGTCGCCGACCGAGAGGCTGCGAAGGTCGTCGATGAATGCCTTGGCCTTGTTGCCTTCGCTCGCTGCCCGACCCCGAGAGCGCGCTGCGCGCGTCGTTCGCGCGCCGAAGACCTCTTCTTCGGTGACCAGGGCGACGCGCTCGGCAGGCAAGACGACGCCGCGCGCGAGCGTGCCGACCGCGGCGACGACCTCGGGGCCGCCGGCCTCGCCCGGCGTCCGCTCGGCTCCGATCAGATCCAGGCGTACGGCGACGCCGCGATGCTGGAGGAGCGCCGCGATGCGCTCGACCTGGGTGGTGGCGCGGGCGACGATCTCGACCGCGAGCCCTGCATTTCGGTACTTCTCGAGGCGCTCGATCAGCGGATCGAGCGCCTGCGCCTTGCCGCGATCGTGGCGGCCGGATCGCATCGCGCGCTCCAAATCCGACTGGTCCGAGGCGGCCAGGCTCGGTACGTCGCCGCCCGCTGTCTCGAAGACCTCGAGCCCGGGCGCGTCGCCGGGCTGTCCGAGCGACGCGACGCGGTGGAGTGCCACGACGCGCCGGTCGAGGAGCGCCGCCGCCGCGTGCTGCTCGGAGGTCATGAACGCGGTCGGCGGGAAGCGAGGCCTGCCCTCGTGCTCGGTCGCGTCGGCCTCGGTTCGCGCGATCTCCTCGCGAACGGCTCGCGTCACGCCCGGCGGGTCCTCGATGAGGACGACGATGTCGTCATGGAAGTAGTGGGCGAGCGGCGCGAGATCGACGAACGCCGGGAGGTAAGCGTCCGATCCGAAGAAGGCCCGGCCCGAGGCGACGTCCTCGACGAGCGCGCGCGCCTTGCCGCTCGGCATGTCCATCGCGTCGCAGAGCGATCGCACCTGCTCTCGAGCCCGCAGCACGGCGGCCGCGGTCATCGGCGCCTCGCGTGCGAGGCCGATGTAGAGCTCACGCACGGCTTCCATCGTTCGCTGCGTCTCGGGATCGAAACGCTTGATGCCGAGGATGGCGTCGCCGAGGAGCTCGATGCGCGCCGGCTTGTCCGACGTCGGCGGCCACACGTCGAGGAGCGCCCCGCGCACCGCGAACGTGCCCGGGTCTTCGACCAGCGCCGCGCGCGCATAGCCGCCTTCGACGAGCCTTCGGGCGAGCGCGTCGCGATCCAGATCCTGATCGACGCGGAGGATCTCGCCGAAGGCGTCGATGACGTCGGGCGGGACCACCTTTCGAACGAGCGACGGCGCGGCGACGACCAGCGCCGCGAACGGCCAGCCCGATGCCAGGTGCGCGAGCGCCGAGAGCCGCAGCTGTGCGCCCCTGCGATCGGGGTTCACGTCCGCGTACGGGCTGTTCTCCTGGACGGGGAAGGGGATCACGGTCCCCGGCGTGCCCGAACGACGAAACACGTACTCGAGATCGGCCGCGGCGCGGGTCACCGCCTCGCCGTCGGGGACCACGTAGAGGACGCGAGCACCACGACGCACGAGCGCCTGCGTGACGAACGCGGGTGCAGAACCTGCGCTGCCGGCGACGTGCGTGATGCCGCCGCGCGAAAGCGCAGCGTCCGCGACGTCGCGTGCGCAAACGATGCGCCGGCCGTCCTGCGGCACGAAGTCGGTGAGCTCGTGGGGCTCCATGCGGGGACAGGCGACGTACCGCGCGTACGGCGATCTGTCGAGCGCTCGCGTGCTCTCGGAGCCAGCGTGCGCTAGGGTCCCAGGCGCATGGCCGGTGCTTCGTGGACTCTACGCGCTGTGCTCGTAGCGACCGTCATCGCGGGTGTGTCCTGCGGCGACGACACGGCACCCGCGGCGCCCTCGCAGCCTGAAGGGTTCGCCGACGAGATCGCGCTCTCGACGGTCGTCGATCTCGATCCGGATCCGTCGGTGCTCGAGGTCGAGCTCGAGGCGCGCACGGTGGATCTCGACGTCGCGGGTCCCGGTCTGCCGACGACCGTTTGGACCTACAACGGCTCGCTCCCGGGGCCGCTGCTTCGCCTTCGAGCCGGCGATCGGCTCATCGTCCACTTCAAGAACTCCCTTCCGCAGGCGACGACCGTGCACTGGCACGGCGTGCGCGTGCCGCACGCGATGGACGGCTCGCCTCCTCACTCGCAGGCGCCCGTCGAGCCGGGCGGCACGTTCGAGTACGACTTCGTCGTGCCGGACCCGGGGCTCTTCTGGTTCCACCCGCACGAAGCGAGCGCCGCGCAGCTCGGCTTCGGCCTGTACGGCGCGCTCCTCGTCGATCCGGCCGAGGCCGAGCCCGAGGGGCTAGGTGACGAAGTCGTCATGGTCCTCAGCGATATGTCGATCGACGAGACGACCGGCGCGATGGTGGCGGCCGATCAGGGCGGAGCGCTCGGCTCGCTCTTCGGAAGAGAAGGGGGCGTCCTTCTCGTGAACGGAAAGCGAAAGCCCACGCTCCTCGCACGGCGAGGGATGCGGCAGCGCTGGCGCATCGTGAACGCCGCCAAGAGCCGCTACTTCAGGCTCGCGCTTCCGGGCCACACGTTCGAGCGCATCGGCGGCGACACCGGCCTCTTGGCCGCGCCGATCGTACAGAACGAAGTCCTGGTGATGCCCGGCCAGCGCACCGACGTCGTCGTTCGCCCGATGGGAGAGGACGGCGAGCGGCTCACGCTCTCGTGGCTTCCGTACGATCGGGGCTACGGCTCGGTGGAGTTCCGCCAGCCCGCGCCGGTCCTCGACGTCGTCCTCTCGGGCGAGACCGTCGAGCCGGATCCGCTACCCGCGCTCGGCGGCGGCGCCGCGCCGCTCGACCTCGCCGGCGCGACGCACGTGTCGATCGCGCTCACCCAGCACAACGCGCCCGACGGATCGCTGGTCCTCGGGATCAACGGCGTCCCGTTCCAAACCGCCGAGCCCATCGCAGCCGAGGTGGGCGAGACGCAGATCTGGACCGTCACCAACGACATGGACTGGGCGCACCCGTTCCACCTTCATGGCTTCTTCTTTCAGCGCCTCGACGAGAGCGGAGCGTTCCTCGAGCCGGTCGAATGGCTCGACACCGCGGACGTCCCGGAGAAAGGATCGATGCGATTCGCCGTCCGCTACGACGCGAGACCAGGGATGTGGATGTTTCACTGCCACATCCTCGATCATGCGGACCTCGGGATGATGGGGATGGTCGACGTTCGGCAGAAGTGAGAGAGAACGTGAACGTGGACACGTGAACGTGAACGAACTGAGCGTGAACGCAAGTGACGAGCACGCTTCACGAGGACGAGCCCGAGCCCGAGGACGAGCCCGAGAACGACGACGCACACGACGATCGAGCACGGTGACGCTCGGTCCAGGCTCGCCGTGTTCGTCAGCGTGTACGGGCTCGTGCACCGGCTCGTACTCGGGCTCGGGCTCGTGCACGGGCTCGTAGGCCTTTGACGTGGGTGCGTGGGCGTTCACGCTCAGTTCGTGAACGTACGCGTGTGCGTTCACGTTCACGTTCACGCTCTTAGTTCGGCTTCTCGCTCTTGGTCCGCGCCCCAAAGATCGCATCCCATCCGGCTCGGTACTCGTCCGTCGAAACCCTGGCGGGTCCTTTGTGCTCGAGCGCGCGCGATGGTGCGGCGGCTCCCTTTGCGAGCACCTCGACGTCGAAGAGCCTCTCGTGCTCCGGCCTCTTCGAGAGCTTCACGAGCTCTCCGACGATGGGCTTGCCTTCTTGGGCTTCGCGGAGCTCTCCGGTCTCGACGCGGCCCTCGCGCAGGCGCACGACCGGCGCACCCCCTCCTTCGGCCCGAGGCGAGCCCACGAAGAGGACGTCTTTCGGCTCGCTCGGGGCGCTCTCGTCGCCTGAATCGGCGCCGTCGCTCATCGAGGGTCGAGACTACCAAAAGCGACGAAGTTGGCCACTTCGAGTGCCCTCACGTAGTCCCGCGGGACGAAGGAGATTCGCGGGTATGACGGGTCGTAGCGTTCGAGGTGCCGAGGCCGGGACGACGAAGGACCGCCGCTCCCCTGTGGGCCAGCGGGTCCACTTCGAGGCGATGGTCGCCGTGGGCGGCGCTGCGGGTGGCTTCGAGGCGGAGAGCGTCGACCTCTCGCAGGAGGGAATGCGCCTCCGGACCGCCTATCTGCCGGGCGTGGGGGACCAGATCGTTTGCAGGTTCGACGGGCTCGACGGCGAGGTCGTGGCGCTCGGCGAAGTCCTGTGGACGACCGAGGCCGCGCGAGGCGGCGAGTTCGCCGTGCGGTTCGTCGACATGGACGAAGAGACGACGGCAGCGCTGAGGAAGCTCATCGAGATCGACGAGCCGGAGCCTCCGCCTCCGCCCGAAGAGCCCAAGGTCTCTCGCGGTACCCGCGTGAAGCTCCACATCGAGGGGCTGGCCTCGCCGATGAAGGCGCGCGTGAAGGACGCCACCCAGACCGAGCTTCGGGTCGGCTCGAGCCTCGAGTTCTTGAAGCTCGGCAGGCACGTGGACGTCGAGGACGTCGACAACGCGAGCCGTCGCGAAGGCTTCGTGGACGGCGTGCGCGTCGAGATCGATCCCGGCACGAGCGTCCCGCAGCTCGTCGTTTCGCTGCGCTTCGAAGCCGCTTCCGCGGCAGCGGTCGCGCCCGCGCCGGCACGGGACGAGACGATGAAGAGCCCGGTACCCGAAGAGGCGAGCGAGGCCGATCCGGCCGACGAGCCGGTCCCTGCGACGAAGGCTCAGGCGCGTGTCACCCTGCCGTCGAAAAAGAAGAAGGACGTCGAGGTCGCCGCCACGGACGCGGACGCCGTCGATCCCGAAGCCGACCTCGGTCTGCCGGGCGCGAAGCTCCGTGCGGCGAAGGACAAGGCTGCGCAGGTGGGCGTCGCCGCCGCGTCGGCGGTTGGCCCCGCGCTCTCGCGGATGTCTTCGGGCGCGCGCGACCTGTTCGCGAGCCTCCGTGGCGGTCTCGAGAAGCGCCGCCAAGAGCGAGCGGAAGCCAAGAAGGCGAGCGCCCCGCGCCGCGTAACGGCGCCGCCGCCGAGCGGAGCGCTGACGAGCGACGGCAAGCGCCTCGTTCGACAGGACTCCGAGGAGGAGGAAGCCCCGGTCAGCGCACCGCCGAAGAAGAGCCGCCGCGGGCTCGCGATGGGCGCGGCCGCCGGCCTCGCCCTCGTCATCGGGATCTTCGGCGTGAGCCGAGCGATGAGCTCCAAGACGGAGGCTCCCGCGCCGGTCACTGCTGCCGACGTACGCGCCAAGCAGTCCGCTCAGGACGTTCCTCCGATCCCGGGGGCGCCCGCAATGGGCGACGTCCCGCTCTTCGGGCCGACGCCGCTGTCGACCACCGAGACCGTGGTGCCGACGCCTCCCTCGACCGACAAGGCGAAAGCCGCTGCTGGCGCGACCGACCCGAGCGACGGCGAAGACGGTGACGAGAAGGGCGCGAAGAGCGAGCTCGTCCGCGAATGGGGCAACGGAGAGGTCTCGAACCCCAAGGTCCTCAAGGTGAAGATGGACGGACCCGTCACCGGGTTCTCGGCCACCGAGGCCGACAACGGCTTCGACGTCGTGGTCCCGGGCCGAAAGTCGCTCTCGACCAGCACCGCGCTCGTTCGCAAGGACAAGCGCATCGCTTCGCTCGACGTCATCCCGCGCGAGGAAGCGACGGAGATCAACGTGCGCTTCAAGGGCGACGCGCCCGCGTACCTGGTGAAGGTCCGCAGCGACCGGATCGAGATTGCGCTGGGCGGCGAGAAGAAGAAGGAAGGCGACACCAAGAAGGTCGCCTCGAAGAAGAAGACCGACAAGAAGAAGGGCCAAAAGAAGAAGGCGCAGTAGCGCCGCTTCTAACCAGCCTTGCCGGGCGCCTCGGACTCGACGCGCTCGGCGTCTTCGAAGAAACCCTGAATCTCGTCGCGCTGGCGCTCGGCGTCGGTGCGCCCGAGCTCGATGAGCCTGCGGGCGAAGGCGCCGTCGAACAGGAGGTAGCTCGCGAGATCGGCCTCGGTGGCCTCACCGACGTCGAGCATCGCGAGCAGCCGCCGGAGGCTGGGGCCGGCGCGCAGCTTGGACGAGCGCACGTGGTCGGCGGCGATCTTGCCGATATCCTCGCTCGGGCGAACGACCAGCGTCTGGACGCGACGGTAGGTGAGCTGTCCGCTCGGAACCGCGGCCCGGTTCAAGCGGTCGAGGAAGTCGGGGCCGTAGACCTCACCGCCGACGTCGATGAGCGTGTTGACGCGATCGAGCACCTCGAAGTCGCTCGTCACGTGGTCGAGCAGGAACGCGTTGAGCACCTTGCCGAGGACGAAGGCCACGTTCGGCGAGCGCTCGGGGGTGGCCTTGGGCAGGCCGCCGAGCTCGCGCGCGAGGCCGATGACGAAGATGTGCGACGCGCCGAGGCGGAGGGCCGGCGAGATCGGCGTGTTCTGTCGAATGCCGCCGTCCATATAGAGGTGATGCCCCATGCGCACCGGCGGAAAGAGGATCGGGATCGACGCCGACGCGAGCGCGTGAATCGGCCCGACGCGCGCGTGACGGATGACCGTGCGAGGCGGCGCGACGGCGGGGAGCTTCACGCCCGGCGCCGTTTGCATGAAGAGCACCGTCTTTCCTGTCGAGACCTCGGTGGCCGAGACCGACAGCGCGCGCATCTTCTTCTCGCGGAGCGCGCGCGCGATGGCGCGCCAGTCGATCTCTCGCTCGACGAGCCGCGCCATCGGCGAAACGTCGAAGACGCCGACCGCCTGGTTGCCGCCACCGAGCAACAGGCGCGGGAGCGCGGCGACCTGGCTGAGCCCGAAGCCGAGGACCTCATCGATGCGGATGTCCGACCAGAGATTGGCGAGTCGCCGGATGCCGAAGATGGGCTCGTTGGTGTGCGACGCGAGGAAGCAGCCGTTGATCGCGCCGACACTCGTTCCGAGCATGTAGTCGAAGCTCACCTGCCGCTTGCGGAGGTGACAGAGGTGGTCGAGCGCGTAGGAAAGAACGCCCACCTCGTACGCGCCACGCGCGCCGCCGCCCGAAAGGATCAGTGCGAGCCCGCTCACGGTCGATCGGCCTCGATGGGAGCGCGCGAGCCTGTCTGCCCGGCTTCGACGAGAATTCTGTCGACGATCGAGCGGCTCAAGAAGGTCTTCTCGAGGGCGGGATCGCGGATGTAGGAAGCTACCTTCTTCACGTGGGCGGCGGCCCGTTGATAGACGTCCGCGGCGGAGGTCGGTGCGCCGCGGCGGATTGCGTCGCAACAGAGCGCGCGGACTTCGACACCGTACTCGGAGCCGCCGCAGCTCTCGATCGCTCCGAGGGCAGTGCGCGCGAGGAGGACCCCGGTGTGGAGCTCGCCTGCATCGACGCGCGCTGCGGCCTCGACCGCGGTCGCGTAGATATGAAAGCTCATGAGCGCCTGCGCCTCGGCCGTTTGGCGCGCCTCGGACGCGTAGGCGATGGCGGCCTGCGCATCGCCGGCCACCCGCGCGAGGCACGCGCGGATGATGCGCTCGTGGACGAGGTCGTAGACGCTGCCGGTCACCGCCACCAAGGCGCCGGCGTCGCCGACGAGGGTGTGGGCGGCGTCGAGATCGCCCGCCTCGAGTAGGATCCCGGCGGTGCAGAGGAGCGTATCGGCGCGCGAGTCCTGATCGGCGTAGCGCTCGTGGGCCTCGCGGGCGCGGCGCAAGAACGAGAGCCCGCGGGCGCGATCGCCGAGGCGCGCGTAGGCCTGACCGACGTTGGACATCGTCTTTGCGATCTGAAAGCGGCCGCCCATGCTGAGATCGATCCTGACCGACTCGAGCCCGAGCGCGATCACGTCTTCGAACTTCTCGCTGACGAACATCGCGAACGCGAGCGAGGTCATCACGCGGGCCTCGCTGCGGCGGGCTCCGACGGCGCGGAACACGGCGAGCGCTTCGACGTAGGATTTGACCGCCTCGTCGACGCGTCCGACGTACCGGAGGAGCACACCCTTGGCGCGGAGCACCTCGGCGCGCGCGCGCGGCGGCAGGCGACCGATCTCGGTCACTTCGAGGGCGCGCTCGCACGCGGCGATCGCGCCCTGGGTGTCGCCGAGGTCGCGCAAGATCTCTGACAGTACGGTAAGCGACTCGACCTCGAGCGCGTGCGCCTTGGCGTGACGTGCGAGCTCGGCGGCGCGCTGCGCGATCGGGAGGCCACGGGCGAGGACGCCCTCGTCGAGCTCGAGCCGCGCCGTCCTCAGGAGGGCCATCGCGACCCAGCGCGCCTGCGGCATCTCGCGGGCGAGCTTTCGCATCGCCGAGAGGTGCAGGCGGCGCTCGCGACGGCGGCCCAGGTAGCGATAGATGGCCTCGAGCGACTCGTGGGCGACGAGCCTGCGGCCATCGGTCGGGGGCAAGAGGGACAGCGCCCGGAGGTAGTAGCGCTGCGCCAGCTGCGCCTGATGGGCGGTACGGGCCGCGCCCGCCGCCTCGAGGTAGAGCTCGGCGGCTTGCCCGGAGGCGTCGCCGCGCGCGAGGTGCCTGGCCACGATGGCCGCCGAGAGGCCCTGCGCCAGCGGGGTCGTCACGAGGTGCTCGCCGAGGAGACGGTGCATCCGGGTTCGCGAGCTCGCGTCGAGCGCCAGGTAGGCGACGTCGCGCGCGAGCGGGTGGCGGAAGTCGATGACGCCCTGCTTTCGGTCGCAGAGCCCGCGAGCGCAGAGGCGCATGATCGCTTCGTCGTCCTCGAGGCGGGTGAGCGCGAGGATGTCGGTCTCGAGGAGCGGCCCGCCGGCCACCGCGAGCCAATCGACGACGTCGTGCTCCGCCGTCGGCAGCTCGCGGATGCGATCGCCGATGAGCTGCTCGAGGGTGGAGGGGAGGGCCTCGGCCTTGTCGGCCGGCGAGCGCTCGTTGCGCCTCAGCTCGTGGGTACCGTCGGTACGCTCGACGATCTCGATCGTGCCGCGCTCGAGGAGGGCGTCGACCATCTCGAGGAGGAAGAACGGGTTGCCCGCGACGCGCGGGAGGATCTCGGCGCAGACGCCGGCCACGCCTTCGCGTACGCCGAGGCGCGCTTCGACGAGGCGCACCTGCTCCTCGGCGCCGAGGCCGCGCAGCTCGATCCGGACGAAACCCTCGACGAACTGGAGCACGCGCTCCTCGGGGCGCGTCACCAGGACGACGAGGATCGGCAGCTGCTCCTCGCGCGACAAGAGGTCCTTGACGAGCTCGAGGCTGACGCGGTCCGCCCAGCCGAGGCCGTCGATGAAGATGACCAGCGGCTGCTCGAGCGCGAGCGCGCCGAGGAGGACGCGGAGCGCCAAAAGGAGGAGCTCGCGGCGGTACCCGACGCCTTCTTCCTCGGCGCCCGCGAGCTGCTTGCCCGTAGCGACCTCGGCGAGGCGTCCGACGAGCCGCTCGGTCGACGCGGTCTTGAGCGAGACCTGTCCGAGGAGGCCGCGGAACACGGCCGCGGCTTCCTCGAAGGAATGATCCATCCCGACGCCGGTCGCCTCGCGAACGAGATCGCAGAGCGTCGCGAGCGGGATCTCGCTCTTGACCGGTGAGCACTCGGTGGAAAGGACGCGCGTGTCGCGTGGCAGCTCGGAGAGGAACGTCGCGACGAGCGCCGTCTTGCCGATGCCCATCTCGCCCATGACGACGCGGGCGACGAGCGAGCCGCGCGTCCCGCCGAGGGACCGAGGCGGAACCGAGCTGCGCGACGCGGGTGAATCGGTCGGCTCGGGCTGCGTCTTCGAAGGCGTGACGGCGCGGTGGTACGCGGCGTGGAGATCTGCCTTCTCGGCGTCGCGCCCGACCAGATCGTTCGGCGCGAGTGCCATCTCGACGGCGCGCTCTTCGCGGGTCAGCGGACGGATGAGCGCGTAGACGCGCATCGAGCGCGGCGCGCCGCGCGACTCGGCGTCCTCGAGCTCGAGCGACGGCGCGTCGCCCCAACGGAAGTCGCGCCGCACGAGGCGGTAGAGACCGCCCGCCACCCACGTCTTTCCTACGGGCGCGCGCTTGCCGAGGTGCTCGGCGAGGTAGCTCACCGGATCTTGAAGCGAGTGCTCGACGAGGTGGCCTTGGTCGTCGCGCTCGCCGCTCGCGATGCCCCGGACGATGCCGATGGCCGCGGTGACGCGGCGGGGAAGGTCGACGCTCGCGCCGGCGAGCGCTTCGTGGACGTCGACGGCGAGCGAGGCGGCGTCGAAGGCGGCGCGCGAGGGGTTGCCCATCAGGCCGACGATGCACGTGAGCGACTGCGGAAGGCCGATTTCGTCCGGCCACACCCAGCGCGCGCCGCGTTTGTACGCGATGTGATCGAGGGTCTTCTTGAGGTCCTCGCAGGCGCGCTTGTAGCCGGCACCGAGGGCGGCATCGAGCTCGCCCAAGCCTTCGAGCCGCATCGCCAGGACGGCGACGTGACGCACCTCGCGCGGGCGGCGATCCTTGCGCGCATCGTGCGCGACAGAGAGGCTCGTCCCGCGCTTCTGCGGGATCGCCGCTTGGGTCTGCTGAGCAGCCTCGCTCCCCGGCGGAGCCGACGGCAGGATCGAGCCGCGACCGAGCAGCAGCGTGAGCGCGGCTTCGATGCTGGACGCATCGACGAGCTCTTGCTTCGCGAGGAGGGCGCGACCGATGGCGCCCGACATGTCGCGCGCCGTCTGAAAACGATCGTCGCGCGATTTGCTCATCGCCCGCATGACGATGGCTTCGAGCTCGGGCGGAATCTCCGGCGAGTGGGCGGTGGGCGGCTCGAAGCGACCCTCGCGGACCGCTTCGAGCAGGTCGTCTTCGACCGGCTTCTGCGTCGGATCGCCTTTTTGCGCATACGGCGATCGCAGCGCCAGCAGCTCGTAGAGCACGACGCCGAGGCCGTAGATGTCGCTGCGGCGATCGACGCGCTCGCCGCGGGCCTGCTCGGGCGACATGTAGCCGAACTTGCCTTTGAGGGTCCCCGGCTCTTCGCGGAAGAGGTTGGCGCTCGCGATGCCGAAGTCGGCGATCTTTACGGCGCCCTCGACCGACAAGAGGATGTTCTGCGGCGAGACGTCGCGGTGGACGATCGCGAGCGGTGCGCCGCCCTCGTCCCGGCGCTCGTGCGCGTAGTGAAGCCCCTTGGCCGCTTCGGAGACGATGTACGCGGCGACCCACGGCGGGATGCGCGTGCTCTTCTGCCGCGCCGCGCTCATGAGCTTGCCGGCGTCGTAGCCCTCGACGTACTCCATCGCGAGCATCAGGCCGTCGGCGTCCTCGATGAACTCGTAGACCTGGACGATGTTGGGGTGGTTGAGTCGGGTCGCGAGGTGAGCCTCTTCGACGAACATCGCGCGGAAGCGCCGCGACGACGCGTGCGCCGGGTGGATCCGCTTGAGGACGAGCAGCTTGAAGGTACCCTCGGCGCCTTCTTTCTTGCCGAGGAACACCTCGGCCATTCCACCGGCGCCGAGTCGCTTCAGGATCTCGAAGTTCGCGAGACGCTCAGGCGTTGCCATCGCTCAATCGAGAAAGCTTACATGCATTTACAGCGCAACACCTAACGAGCCACAACTTCGCGCGCCGCCTAGCGAGGTTGCGTGCTCGGCGAGAGCTCGACCTTGCCCTTGCCGAGGAAGGCGGAGCGCCAGGCCTCGATACGCGGGCCCGCCGGCTTCGGCCAGTCCATCGACTGGAAGCGCTCGAGGAGCATCGGCGTGTGATCGGCGGTGCGGTTCGGGTCCTTGTATGCGGCGCGCGCGGCGTCGAGCTCGCGCGCCGCCTCGTGGAAGCGGCCCTCGTGGTAGGCGAGCCAGGCCTTGGTCAAATGACGGTGCTGTTTGGGTTCGGCCTCGACGAGGGCCACGGCCTCGCAGGCGATGATCGCGTCGCGTGCAGCCTCGGCCTCGCCTCGCGCGAGCGCGACCTGGGCCATGAGCAGCTTCGACTCCACCTGGCCCCAGGGATCGGCCAGCCGATCGAAGAGGGCAGCAGCGGCGCGCGCGTGCTCCTCGGCGGCGTCCGCCTCTTCCTTGTCGATGGCGATCATCGAGAGCAGGCGTTCGCTCCCGGCCTCGCCGCGCGGGGTCGCGAGATCGCGGAACGCTTGACGGGCGGCGAGGGCCGTCTCGCGCGCGCGATCCCAGAAACCTTCGCGATGATCCGTGTGCGCGAGGGTGACGTCGCACTGGGCCATGCCCAGGCGATAACCGATCGCCTCGAACTCGCGGCGCGCGGTGAGGAGCATCGGCCGGACGGAAGGTCCGCCGCCGCCCGCCTGCTCGATGAAGACCTGAACGATGAGGGCCTGGGCGTAGCCCAGCCGGTCGCCGACGCGCGCGAAGCGCTCGGCGGCGCTGGCCGCGACCTGGCGGCCACGCTGGTGATCGCCGAGCAAGAAGTCGATCTCGCCCAGGGTGACCTCGCACTGCGCCGCTCCGTGGTCGTCGCCGATCTCCTGGAAGATGGCGAGGCCGCGGGTGACGAGGCGACGGCCGAGCGCGGGCGCCGCTTGATCCGAGGCGATGTGGCCGAGGAGGCGCAGGCAGGTGGCTTCGCTCGCCCGCTCGCCGAGCTCTTGGAACATCTGACGGGCCGCTTCGCCTTCGCGGCGTGCGTCCTCGAGCCGGCCCGCGTGGCGCAGCGCTTCGCCGCGCCAGAGGTGCTGGACCGCAGCGTGCCGCCCGTCGAGGCGGCCGTCGAGGAGCGCGAGATCGCGGAGCGTCGCCGCAGCCTCGCGCGAGCGGCCCCAGTTGGTCGCGATGAAGCCGTGGAGCAGATCGGCGGCGCCGGCGAGATCGTTCGACCGGATGAGGTTGACGACGCGGTGACGGATGACGCGGCGGGTGTGCGCCGCCGGGTGGTGGCCGAGGGCGTCGGCTGCGGCGTGGAAGATCTGCGGGGCGTCGGGTCGCGAGAAGAGCTGCGTGAGGAGGTGCTCTTGCAGAAGCGCGTGCGGCCAGCGGAGCCGCTCGCCGCCGGAGCCGAGGAGGATCTGCGCGTGCTTGAGGACGGCGACCGCGCGCGCGGCGTCGATCCCGAGGAACTCGTACTGGGCGCGCAGTACGTCGCGGCGGATATCGCCGCCGAGCGCTGCGGCCGCGAGCGCGGCGCGCCGGAACTCGTCCGGCACCGCGGCGAGGCGCTCTTCCCAGAGGTCGGCCGTCGTGCTCGCGCGCGTAGCGAGCGAAGCCTTGGGCACGCAGTAGCGTCCATCGCGAAGCTCGAGGTGGCCGCCCATCGCCCACGCGTGAAGCAGCTGGAGGGCGAAGAGCGGGTTGCCCTTGCTGCGCGCCGCCGCTTCCGTCACCGCCGACTCGTCGAGCGGCAGCGTCTCTTTCAACAGCTCGTGCGTCTCGGTCACGTCGAGCGGCGCGAGCTCGAAGCGCTCGCCCGAGACCGCGGCCATCATCGCGGCGAGGCGTTCGGCGTTCTGCGGCTCGGCCTCGACGGCTTCGTTGCGCACGGTGGCGACGACCAAGACGCTGAGCCGATCGCTCTCGCGGAGAAGGCGGGTCACGTTCTCGTACGTGCCGGGCGGGGCGTGGTGCAGGTCGTCCATCCAGAGAAGGATCGGCCTGTCGGCGCTCACGCGCTCGAGCGTCCGGCGCATGACGAGCCAGCGGAGCTCGGGATGATCGAGGGCGAAGCGCTTGCCGCTGGGGCCGACCTTGGCCCCGGGCCCCTCGGGCCTGAGCCACTCGGCCGTCGCGGCGACCCAGGTGGTGCCGTCGTCGTCGTCGGTGCCGACGTTCCAGAGGTTCATCAGCACTTTCTCGACGACGTCGCGGTCGGCGCGCTCGAGGCGGTAATACTGCGTGATCGCACCGACGACGCCGTCGAGCGGCGCGGCGATCTTGCGGTACCGCGCGCGAAGCGGCGTCAGAAGCCCGCGCTCGTGCACCTCTTCGCAGAGCCACTCGGCGAGGCGGCTCTTGCCGACGCCGGCCTCACCGGAAAGCAGGATCATCCGCCGCGCGCCGGGGTTCTTTGCGCGGTCGGCGAAGAGATCGGCGACCTCGTGCGCGATCGTGAGGAGGCGGGTCCGCGTCTCTTGACGAGCCACGAACGGGCTCGGGCGAAGCGCGAGGAGACCTGCGGCCGGCGGCGGACGCGGCGTCTCGCCGTGAGCGAACGCATCGGGCAAGGTGATCGCGTTGCGCGAGGAGCGCTGCGCCTTGCGGTTGGTCGCGCCGCGCGGCATCGGCGTGCTCGTGGCGGTGTTCTCTTCGGGCTTGAAGGCGCGCCACGCGCGGCGCGCGTCGCCCGCGTACGCGAAGCGGTGCCACGGCCGCTTGGCCATCAGCTTCTGGCAGAACGGTCCGACCTCTTTCGGTGCGCCCGGCGGGATGCCCGGCTCCGGGATCGGCGCGTTGCGATGCGCCTGGAGGAGCTCCTCGTTCGTGCCCGTGTACGGCTCTTTGTTCGAGAGGAGCGCGAAGAGGATGCAACCGAGCGCGTAGAGATCGGTTGCGGGTCCGATGTGCGGCGTCGCATAACGGATCTGTTCGGGTGCCATCCAGCCGGGCGTGCCGGCGCCATAGCGAACCGTGGGTTCCGCCTCGGTCGAGCCGTCGAGCCGGTGATCGATGCGATCCTGGACGAGCCACGCGAGGCCGAGGTCGAGGATGTACGCGCGGCATTCGTCACCGCCCTCGGGCGGGATGTCGAGCAGGACGTTCGAGGGCTTGAGGTCGCCGTGGATGACGCCGCGCGCGTGACCGTGCGCGAGACCGGCGAGGATCTGATCCGTGCACGACCAGATGACCGGCCAGGGGAGGAGCCCGTCGTGCTGGGCGAGGTAGATCCATTCGTGGAGCGATCGTCCGGGCGCCGCGTCCATCACCAGGTACGGGGTGCCGTCGGCCAAGGCGCCGAAGTCGCGCGCGCGGACGATCGTCGGGTGGTTGAGCCCCGCGAGCGCGCGCGCCTCTTCTTGGAACCACCACGCATCCTCGGGCCGGGTCGTCTCGCCGGGGCGGCCGAAGAGCTTGAGCGCCACGCGCTCGTCGAGGACGAGATCGCGGCACAGGTAGACCATGCCCATGCCACCGCGGCCGAGCTCGCGCCGCACTTGGTACCGGCTGGCCAGCACCGTGCCGGGTTGAAAAACGCCGTCCTCGCTCATCGCCAGAAAAGGGGTGGCACCGAATATAGGTGACCGAATCCCGCGCGCTAGATCGTTGTGCCGTCCGTCATCGCGGCGGGCTCGCTTCTGTTCTGCTAGCTTGACGACCGCATGCCGGATCGTACAGGCGCCGCCACGACCCCGATCGAGCTCCGACCGGTGCGCCTTTTGGCGTTCGCCGGTGCGCGCGACGTGATCGGGGCGCCCGAAGTCGAGATCCCGGTGTCCGGTCCTTGTGACGCGGCCGAGCTCTGGTCCGTCCTCTTGTCGCGGTTCCCCGCGCTCGAGCCCTACAAGCGATCGATCCGCCTGGCCGTAAACGGCGCCTACGCGAACGAGACCGATCGCGTGCGCCCCGGTGACGAGGTGGCGCTCATCCCCCCGGTGGCAGGAGGCTGAGTTGTCGCCTTTCGATCTCGGCGCAACGAAGGTCTCGGTGCAGAAGCGCAGCTTGCCGGTCCTGGGCACCGCGATCGCTCCCGCCGTCGCGACCGGCCCACGGTCGGCGCGCCTCTCGATCACCGACCGCTGCGACTTCGCCTGCACCTACTGCCGCCCGTCGCGCAGCGACGGCTACTACGAGAATCGCATCGGCCTCGGCGAGTGGGCGACGCTCATCGACGGCCTGGTCGCTTCGGGCATCACGCGTTTTCGCATCACCGGCGGCGAGCCGCTGGTTCATCCCGACGTCGTCGACATCGTGCGCCTGATCGCCTCACGCGGCGTGACCGACCTCGCCCTCACGACGAACGCATCGCAGCTCGCGCGGCTTTCGCGGCCGCTCAAGGAAGCGGGCCTCATGCGGATCAACGTCTCGATCGACTCGCTCGACGAGACTCGGTTCCGCGACCTCACGCGCGGCGGGGATCTGAAGCGGGTCCTGGCGGGGATCGACGCCGCGATAGAAGCCGGCCTCGCGCCGATCAAGCTCAACGTGGTCGTCCTCCGCGGCGTCAACGAGGACGAGATCGAGGACCTCGTGCGCTTCGCGTGGGAACGGCGCATGGTCCCGCGCCTCCTCGAGGTGATGCCGATCGCCGAAGGCGCGAAGCTCGCGCCCGAGCACCTCGTTCCGGTCGCCGAGATGCGCGCCCGGCTCGCGCCGCTCCTCGCTTCGTCCGAAGCGCGGCCCGAGCCGGACCGCGGCCCGGCGAAGTACGTCGCGGCCCGCCATGACGAGGGCCTCCGCGTGGGTTTCATCAGCGGTACGAGCGACACCTATTGCAATACCTGCGATCGGCTGCGGGTCTCGTCGCAGGGCGAGCTCCGGCCCTGCCTCGCCACCGATGACGGCGTCGATGCGAGCGCGGCGGCGCGCGCGGGGAATGCCGCGGGCGTACCGGCGCTCCTTCGCGAAGCGTGGGCCAAGAAGCCCGACGGCCGCGTCTTCAAGGGCTGTACCGAGGAATCGGCGAGCCGCGTCAGCATGCGCGCCATCGGCGGCTGACGTCGCGCCGAGACTGGGACGTCGCTGTGCTCGATGGCGTTGGTCCCTGTGGTTTCACCCCCTAACCCCCTCACTTCGTGAGGGGGAACCCGTCGACACATCTCCCCCCTCACGTAGTGAGGGGGGCCGGGGGGGTGAAAGGCGGGAAAGAGTGCATGGGCGGGAGGAAACGTCACGAGCGCCTGAGCGCTGCTGGCTGAAGACGTGGTACCGATCGGGGGATGGCCGACAGCGAGGGCGTGGTCTACCCCTTCGAGGACACTGGCGACGATCTGTCTCTCCTTCCGCTCGCCGCGCGGCGCGCGCTCGACCGCGCCGGGCTGAGGCTCTCGCTCGACGCCTACCAAGCGTTGCCTCGGGCGACGCGCGACGACCTCGCCCGTTCCGGCGCAGAAGACAGGGTGGACGCCGAGGAGGTCGAGCGCATCGTTCGGCGCGCGTCTCCGCCGGCGACGCGGATCAAGCCGGTGCCGGATCCCGATCCCCTCGCGCCGCCCGAGCAGCTGAACCATGCGCTCGGCGTCCGGCGCTCGGTGGCGCCCGCGCAATGGGCCAAGCTCCGCGCGCTCGACAGGTACGCGCTCGTCCACGTGATGCGCCGTTCGATCGCGCACAACGATCCCGGCCGTCTCGAGGCAGCCGCCCAGGTGATCCTCAAGCCGAAGCACGTGACCGAGCCGCGGCGGGAGCAGCCCGCGTTCCGCGAGCCGCCTGCGTTCCGCGAGCCACCCTCACGTGACCTGGGGCCGCGCGAGCGGCCGGTGCCTCAATCGGATCGTCCCGCCCCGCTTCCTGCGATCCTGGATCCTCGAGCGTTCGAGACGCCGGGGCTGGATTTCGAGCTTCCACGGCCGAGTCGCGAGAGGCCCCGCACCGCGCCGCCACCTTCGGACCGGCCGAACCGCGTCGATCTGGATTCGCCGTTCGAGTCGCGGCGTCCCGGGCCGCAGCCGGCCACCGTCGTGTCGCGCCACCTTTCGCCGAACGGCGAGCTCCACATGGTCGACGTGGGCGGCAAGGCGGTGACCCACAGGCGCGCGACCGCGACCGGCATCGTCCGCATGCAGCCCGAGACCGCCGCACGCCTCGCTCGTCACGACACGCCGAAGGGCGAGGTGCTCGCGACGGCCCGCGTCGCCGGTGTGATGGCCGCCAAGAAGGCGTCCGAGCTCATCCCGCTCTGTCATGCGATCGCGCTCACGCGGGTCGAGATCTTGATCGACGTCGAGGCGCAGACGGGCATCGTCACGATCAGCGCCGTGGCCGAGGCGCACGATCGAACCGGCGTCGAGATGGAGGCGCTCACCGCCGTCTCGGTCGCGGCGCTGACGATCTACGACATGCTCAAGGGCCTCGACAAAGAGATGTCCATCGATGAAATCCGCCTTCTTACAAAGAGCGGCGGAAGGACCGGCGACTATGTCCGACGCGAGACGTGAGGCGCGCGTCCGGTCCGAGCCGCTTTCGCTCGATGAGGCCGTTCGTGCGGTGAGCCATGACGGCGCCGGCGCCGTCGCCACGTTCGTCGGTGTCGTTCGGAACCACAACGAGGGCCGCGCGGTGACGCTCCTCGAGTACGAGGCGTACGGCACGATGGCCGAAGCCGAGCTCGAGCGCATCGAGCTCGAGATCTCGGCGGCCACCCCCGAGGCTCGCGTGTTCGCGAGCCATCGGATCGGCGCGCTGAGGGTAGGGGACGCTGCCGTCGTGTGCGCCGCGAGCGCTCCGCACCGCGGCGAAGCGTTCCGCGCGTGCCGCCGCCTCATCGACGAGATCAAAGCAAGACTACCGATCTGGAAGCGCGAGCACGGGCCCGACGGGCCGTATTGGGTCGGCTGGGCCGATGCCCGCTGCGTCGCGCACGACCCGAACGCCGACCATCCTCATGACCACTGACGTCGGCTGCCTGTCCCGCCGCGTAGCTGCTATCGTCCTACGATCGTGACAGCCGGTCAGGAGCTACCGCACGAGGCGCTGCTTTGGCAGCCCAGACCGCGGTCCTACCTCGTCACCGTCGCGTGCAAGGCGACCTTTGCGCTCGAGCCCGGCGAGCTCGCGCTGGCGCCGGCACAAGAGCCGATCGCGCTCGAGGACTCCTTCTTCGGCGGCGATCCGAGCCGCAGCCTCGTGGGCGCATCCGACGTCGTGCCGTCGAAGCCCAAGTGCGACGTCATCGTCACCGGGCACGTCTATGCGAACGACGACCGCGGCGCGCAGCAGGTCGTGGCTCGCCTCTGCCTCGCGCCGATCGACAAGCGCATCGACGTGGTAGGCGACCGCGCCGTCGGCGCCGACGGCACCGTGTACCAAGGGCCGCGGTTTCAGCGCATCCCGATCCTGTACGAGCGAGCGAGCGGCGGACCCGGCACGTGGAACCCCGTCGGCGTTCGAGCGACGAGCCGCGACGCGTACGGTCGCGCTCCGCTTCCGAACCTCGTCCCCCACGGCAAGGGAGCCGACGCGAGCACCCTGCCGGACCCGATCGGCTTCGGTCCGATCTGCGCGACGTGGCAGCTTCGCGCCGACAAGCTCGGCTTCCACTCGTTCGGCCCGACCGGTTGGGCGGGCGAGCCCATCCCCGAGGGTTTCGATCTCGGCTACTTCAACGTCGCACCGGCGGATCAGCAGCTCGACCAGATCCCGGAGGACGCTTCCATCGTCCTCGAGCACCTTCATCCGAAGCACGCGCGGCTCACGTGCAAGCTTCCGGGTATCCGCCCTCGGGTGACGGTCGAGCGGCGCGGCGGTCCCGAGCGGCCGATGATGCGGCCCGACACCTTGTGGATCGACACCGAACGCTGCCTCGTACTCGTCACATGGCGCGGGCACTTCGCGCTCGAGCACGAGGCGGAGACCTACCGCATTCGGGCCGACGTCGAGCAGCCGCGCGAGAGCTGGCGAACCGTGGAGCACGCGCTTCCGCAGAACGCGCTCTCGCAGAACCGCAGAGTCGAGCGTACGAGCCTCGATGCGTTCGCCGATCAGCCGCGGAGCGTAGAGCCCGTCAGCTCGGCGGCCGCCAGCCGGTTGCCAGCCCGAACGATGCTCGATACGAAAAAGCTGGGCGGTCCCGCGCTGCCTTTCGGAGCGAGCGCGCCGGATCCTCGGACGGGAGCGCTGCCGTTCGCATCGCCGGCCGTGACGCGCGCGCTCCCGGCGATGACGCCGGCGAGCCTCGGCTTGCCCTTCGCCGGCGGCTCGCCGTTCTCGCCCCCGGCAGCTCCGCCCGCGCCCTCGGCTCCGCCGCCGGCGCCCGTTTCGTCGCAAGCGCTTCCCCCGGTACCGGCGCCTCCGGTGCCCGCGCCTCCGATGGCGCAGCCCGCAGCGGTTCCGCCGATTGCGATGCCATCGACGCGGCCGCCCCTCCCGACGTCGCCGATCGGCTCGCCGCCGTCGGCCGACCCGTGGGTTCGCAGCCGCCCGGTGCAGCAGCCTTCGGCCGTTCCGATGCACGGCAGCGCCGCCGCGCTCGGTGGTCTCGTGAGCGCCTCGAACGCAGCTGCCGATCCGCGCCGCCCGGGTGAGGTGGAGAAGCCCGTCAGCCGCTTCACCGGCGACGTGCTGCACGTCGTCTGGTTCTTGCCCGAGCTCACGCCGCGGCTCCGTCGCAAGCCGGAGTGGAAAAAGATCCTCGATCGCCTCGAGCTCGTTCGCTTCGATCCCGACGCGGACCACCCCGATCTCGCCGGCGATCCTGCGGCGCTCGAGGAGCAGCGCGAGATCTTCGCGATCCTCTCCAAAGGCACCGCCGGCACCCAGGACGCCGTCGACACGGCGCTCCTCGCCTCGCTCCGTTCCGACGGGCGCTTCGCTCCGCAGCTCCTCCTCCTTGGCGGCGAGATGCGGTTCGACTTCGACGAGATGGAGCTCTTGAAGGCCACGGTAACGACGGCGAGGCCGTTCGCCGATGCGGACGAGAACCTCAAGAAGGCGGTCGAGTCGGCGACGGTGTTCTTCTCCAACACCGACGCCGTCGCCTCGCCCGAGGTCGTCACGGCGATGACCGGGCGCGTGCGCGAAGCATTCCAGCAGGCGACGAGCCGGCCGGTGCCGGCTTCGTTCCTCGACGAGCAGACCGAGCGGGTGCTGCTCGAGAAGCGCGCGCTCCAGAAGCGCGAGGTGTTCGGGGGCTCCTACGCGCGCGCGATCCTCGCCTTCGGCGGAACCGCGGGCGTTCCGACCTATGTACCGTGGGACGTCGCGAAGAAGCTCCCTATCTTCCGCAGGCTCCGCGTCCGCGTCCTCGCCGAAGCGCACAACCAAGCCGACCAGTACGAGTCGCACGTCGCCGCGCTCAAGGTCGTCGCCCTCGCGCGCGTCGTTCGCTGACCCACGCGCCGGCACGCCTCGCGTGGATCGCTCCTTGCTCCTACTTGGGCATCGGGGCGAATGTCGATGCCGCGCAACGGCGAAAGCGAGGAGCCGGGGTTATCCGGGACGCCTCGTCCTGGCGAGCGTGCGACGCGAGCTGCAGCCGGCGCCGGCTTCCGAATCGATCGTCTGGCGCGGAGCTTCTGCGTCTTGGGGGCGTCGATCGGGGCCTTGGGCCTCGTGGACGATCTGACGAAGGCGCGCCTTTGGGTCGCCTTTCTGCCTCATGAGCCATCGACGACGCGCAGCGCGGCGCTCGGTCTCTTCTTCGTCGGCGGTGCGGCCGCCCTGCGCTGCCCGCCGAAGACCGGCCGGCCACTCTGTACGCTCTCCCTCCTCGGCGCAATCGCCGCCCTCGCGATCGGCGTTCTGTCGCTCTTCGGGTACGCGTTCGCGACCGATCCGGACCTCGACCTCCTGTCGATGCTCGGCACGCAGGCGGGGACCCGTCCCGCACCGGTCGCCGCCGCGGCGATCACCCTCCTCGCGCTCGCGGTCCTTCTGCTCGACGTTCGACCGCGCACCCACGCGGCACCCTCGGACTGGCTCGCCCTCTGCGCATGGGTCGCCGCCTTCACGGCCTTCTTGGGGTATGTGTTCGGCGCTGCCGTCCTCTATCGGCTCACACGCGCACCCCTCATCGGCGTAGAGCCGCCGGCGGCCCTGAGCCTGATGCTCACCGCGACTGGGCTCCTCTTCGCACGACCTGCATCGGGCTTCATGCGGGTCGCGACGGGGCCCGGAATGGGCGGCGCGCTGATGCGACGGCTGACGCTGGTGGCGATCGTGACGCCCGCGCTGGTCGGGGTCGGTACGCTGCACCACATCTTATCGGCGACCCGAACGGAAACTACGTTTGCGCCGTACCCGGCATCGCCCGCTTCCGGATGGCCGTCTGGCACAGAGATGCCGACCGCCAGATCGTGGTAGCCGGACGCCAGGAGGTTCTCAACCCTTTCGAGGACGTCGTCGTAACTGCAGCCGGCCGCATCGACTGCGGCAGTAACCAACGGAACGGTGAAGGTGCGCCCGGCCACCGACCGGCGGAAGCCCTTCTCGGCGATCAGGTGGGCCAGCTTGTGGCGCTGCTCGACCTGGGAGCGCTGCTCGTTGGGATCGGGGCCCGCTGCCCCCTCGCCCTGGTGCCAGGCCAAAGCTCGGCGTTCGGGCACCAGCACGCCCCCGGCGTTGAAGGCC
>JBGTSH010000109.1:0-29498 GCA_041940405.1 Polyangiaceae bacterium | reverse complement strand
GATGTCGATCGCCTCGAGCAAGGTGGCCTCGTTGTATCGACGACGAATGACGGTTCCGTCGGCCGTTCGGGTCGTGACCGGCCGGCCGAGCGCGTCGTGATCGGTCGACTCGCGGAGCGGCGGTTGGGAATCGAGCAACGCATCGACGCCGGCGGGTACGGCGTCCGAGGCCAGCGGTTCAGGCACGGTTGGCGCGGGCAGGACGGTCCAGTCGGCAGCCTGCAAGATGTCGGCGTCGAACGGCGCGGTCGCCGCGACGAGCGCACGCGTGCGCGCGGCGAGCTTGCCCCGAAAATCGTACCGCTCGTGCGTGAGCACTCCAGCCCCGTCGTACGCGCGAAAGAGCTGACCGCGCAGGTTGCGCGACGTGGCCTCTGGGTGGTCCTCACCGAAGACCGAACGCACGATCGTCCTCCGATCCGCTCCGCGGACGATCTCTCGCGAGACGGCGCGCCGGAGTCTGTCATAACGCGTCTCGAGGACGTGGCCGCGCGGCGTGACTTCCAGAATGGGCTGATCAGCAACGTCGAGCAGCGCTCGGCGGACGCCCGCGTCGACCGAGTCGACTCGATACCGGCGTCCCAGCGCGTCGAAGTCCTGCCGCGCGTAGAGGACGCCTCGTGCATCAGTCAGCGTGCGCGGCTTCCCGGCGACATCGAGCCCAGCGCGCGAGACGAGGAGGCCGCGCTCGCGGTTGTCGGCGACCGTGACGACCGGCCGACCCAACGGGTCGAGGTGGACCCGCGCCGGAGAATCGGCGTGCGCGAGGGCAAGCTCGCGAGCACGCCGCGCTTCGGCTGTGCCGCTATCCAACACCTCTCGTTCCCAGCGGCTGCCGCGAACCAGATCGTTGGCGTCGAGCTGCGTTTGGGTCCACGCGTCGAAGTGCTGTTGAGTGACGGTTCCGTCAGGCAGCTCGGTGGCGATCTTGCGACCGGTGGGATCGTAGCGATGGATCGGGCTTACACCGATCTCGGCCAGGGCCGCTTCGGGCTCGTAGTCCGGCGTCCGCGAGAAGTACGGCTCGTATTGCTTGACCGGATTGCCCTTGTTGTCGAGGACGACTCGGCCGGTCCCGATCCAGCGCGGCGCGCGGTCGGCGTCGAGCACCACGACGCCGTCGCGGACGACGTATGCGGGGCCGGGCTCGGCCTGCGCCTTCTCCATCACGACGTTTCCTGAGCCGTCCGAATAGGCGATCCGAAGAAGTCTGCGCGCCTCGCGGACGCCGTGAACCTCGCGTGTCTCGCTCACGACGTGGCTCGGACCACCGCCCGCGCGCCACGTGTCCATTCGATGGATGAAGCGCACGCTCGGATCCGCCAGCGTGTCGCCTTCTACGATCGATCCGTCGCTCGACACCTTGCCCGAGAAGGCGATGGCGGTTGCCCGACCGAGGCCGTCGTACGCGACGTCGGTCACGTTGTCGTTGGGGTCGGTGAGCCGAGAAGGGGAGAGCGCGCGGTAGTCGTGAACGGCGCGAGTGCTGCTCGAGAGGGGATCGATCGTCTCGGAGGCGAAGAGCGCGTGATCGTCATAGACAGCCGTCCAGGTCGCGCCGAACGGGTCCAAAAAGAGCGTGGGCAGAAAGAAGCGGGCCGCGTCGTAGGTCGCGCGTCCCGAGGGCACCCACCACGCGCCGCCTCGCTCGACGTAGCCGCCTCGTTCCGACAGAAGCCGCCTGCGCTCGTCGACCGTCGCGCCCTCGAGCAGCGTCTCGAGGATGCCGACAGGTAGCGCGAGCCGATAGGTCTCGTCGACCAGACCGAGGCGCTCGAGCTCACCGCCGGCGAGCGAGCGCGTCTGATCATCGCTTCGATAGACGGTGGTGGTCTGCTGCAGAAGGCGCCGCTCTCCCGGCCGAGCCTCGGAGAGAAACGACGCTTCGCGCGCATCGAGAAATGCCCGATCGAGGTCTGCGGGATCCGGCAACGTTTCCGCCGCGAGATCGATCCCAAGCTCCCAGAGCTTTTCTTCGTGGGGTGCGCCGACCCGATACCAATCGAGCTCACCGTCGCGGTTGATGAACGATGCCTCCTGAACGGTGACCCGTGCGGTCCCCTGTTCCAAGACCGCCGGATTGCCCGGCGCCTCGCGCGCCGCTCTGCGCCTCGGCAGCGCCACCTTGGCCCCACGCCGCACGTTGCCGAACCCGTCCACTTCGAGCGTGAACGTAGCCACGACCCTCGGATCGTCGGCGTTGCGCTCGTAGTGCGCTTCCACCTTGTGACCGGGCAAGAGCGCGACGACCGCATCCCGTTCCGCATCGGCCGCGTGCAAGAGACGCAGCCCGTGGCTCTGTTCTTCCACGACGTAGGGGATCGCCGCCCGGTCCGAGGCGTCTTCTGCGTAGATCTCGCGCCGCAGCGGCGCGCCCGCCAGCGCCCGCGCGAGCTCCCGTTCGGTCTTCGTGCGATGGGCCGGCGGGGGCGCGGGGAGCTCTCCGTCCGAGAGGAGGAGCTCGTCCCGGAAGTACTCGCGAGCGAGCGCACGCTCGAAGCGCTCCCGATGGAGCCACGCACCTGTATGAAACCAGCTCTTGGTGAGGACGGGCGGCAGCCAATGCTCTTCTGCTTCGTTGTCGACCGGCTGGTCGAAGAGGCCGCGACCGCGATGCGGATCGAACGACTCTGCATCGCGCGCTTCGACCAGCGCGAAGCCGCGAAACTCCCGCTCCTCGGGATCGAAATAGCCGTGGCGGTACCGGTACTCGGTGACGAAGCGGGCTCTCCGCACCCCGTCGTATTGTTCCAGGCGCTCCACCACGTGGACCGGGAAAGGCAGCCGCGTCAGCCACGGGCGGCCTGCGTGCTTGTCGTCGAGATAGAACTTGGTCGACGGCGCGTACCGAATCATCGTCTCGGCGCCGAGGTTGTTGCGCTGGCGCACGAGCAGGTGCGGCTTCTGTTCGCGCATGAGATCGACGTACGCGAGCGGCCGCGCTTCGTGGGACGGCAGGGGTGAGGTCCAGACGAGACAAGCGGTGCCTTTGCCGAAGAGATCGACGAGCGAGACGTTCGAGAAGCCGTCCGTCGACGGCAGGGTCTCGACCCGCTCGGGCTCGGCGAAGGCATTACCGGCCTGGTTCAGGAACACCACCGCAGCGTCAGCAGCCAGGTAGACGAGGTCGGTGGTGCCGGAACCGTCGATATCGCCGAGCAAGAGCCGCCGAGGATCGAAGCCGTCCGCCGCTGCGAAGCGCGGAGGATTGCTCATCTCGATCTTCTTCCCGAAGCGACCAAACCCGAGGTTGGGCCAATAGACGACGCTCCCATTGCGAATTCGGACGAGGTCGAGCAAGCCGTCGCCGGACATGTCGGCGAGCTGCACGCTTTCGTCGGGGTTGGTGAAGACGACCCGCGGGCCGAGCTCTTCGTCGACCGCTTTCGCGACACGTTGTGGCGCCTCGAAGCCCACCCTGGCGCGCGACCGGTACCAGACGAAGACGTCATCCTCGCTGATCAACACGTCTGCGTGGCCGTCGCCGTCGAGATCCACGAAGCGCAGGTTCGGATCGGCGAAGTCGATGTTCGGCACCTCGCGGAAGGCGACGAACGGCTCGAAGTCTCCGCCCTCGGTGCGCGCGAAGTATCCGGGCAGCGGTGGCCCGTACGCCACCCAATCGACCGACCCGTCGCCGCCGAGATCCAGCAGCTGCTGCGTTCCGCCTCCGCCAGCCGGAAGGTGGGCGAGCAGCCTCGGCGGCTCGAGCTCACCACCGCCGCGATTGGCCTTGTAGAGCCACGCTCCTTCGTGCCGAGAAAGAACGCCTGGGATCCCTTCGGCGTCGAGGTCGACCCACGATGCCTCCACCGAAGGCGCACCCGCCGGGATGCCCGCCAGGGTCGTCGCGTCGGCGTACCGGATTGCGTGATGCAGTGTGGCCGGGCTGTATTCGAGCTCGAGCGGCGGAAGCTCTGCGTCGCGTTCAGCCGCTGCGCCATGCCCGCGCACCGCGACGGTGACCAGCTTCGCCAGCACCGGCGAGCCGTCGTAGGAGAGGCGCATCGAACGAGCGAGCACGGGAGCCGGACCGAGCTCGGCGAAGTGGTGAAACACCAGCACGCGCCGGCAGAGGCGATAGGTCCGAAGCTCGAACCCGGCCCGATGCTCCGAGAACGGATCGGCGCGAACCGTCCATGGGCGATCGGGAGCCGAGGATGGAGCTGCGTCGTCGTGATCGCCGTAGTCGAAGACGACCTGGAACATCCAGTCTCCCGCTTCGTGAGGGCGGCGGTTTCCGTACGAGACGCGCTTCAAATACCGCTGTGCGGCGAGATCGTCGGGATGGCGGTTTCGCTCGTGCAGGAGCGAGCGATCGACGAGGCTGCCGTCTTCGGCGGTGTACTCGTAGACCGCAACGTTGCCGCGACCGTCTCGCACCTCTTCCAGGAGCCAACGAAACACGCGCGACGGCTCGTGGGGGAAGGCTATGCGGGCCTGCGCGGTGGCCCCGAAGATCTGCACCACGTCGTTCCGATCGGTGACACGAAAGTGCACTTGACCGTCTTCGCGCCGTGACCAGCGCTCGATGCGCCGGAACTCCCGCTCCACCCGCGGGCGGTATCGCTCGATGTCGTAGCCCGCTCGCTCCGAGCCTGGCGGCGCGTCCGGGGCCGGACCGACGAGGATCAGATCGTCGGAGCCGGACAGGACGAACGTGTCCGCTTCGTCGTACCGAGGCAGCTGCTTGTCGGTCTTTCGTGCGACCGACGGCACAGAAAGCGTCCAGCCGGCGCCGAACGGCCCGTTTGCCGCCGACGTCGCGTAGCTCAGCTTCAACGCCATCTCGAAGCCTGCACGACCCGGAGGCATCGGAAGTGCGACCTCCGTCGAGCCCGCGCCGTTTGCCGGGTTCACCGAGAAGCGCTCGCCGACCCCGCGGATCGCTCCGCCACCTTTCGGCACGCCGAGCGCCGGCAGCGGGCCCGTCACCGGCGACGCGCTGGACACCGCCAACGCGCTTCCATCGCGATCCGCCGTCTCCACGCGCTCTGATTTTTGCGACCCCGCCATCTCGAACGCTCGCGCCCTCGAATTCGTTGGAGCTGCATGCAATCAGATCGCCGTGTCCACGCAACACGAAAGGTTCTCGCTCCAGATTCGCTCAGGATTTTGGCGCGGGCTTTGGCCTCTGCTGAGTCAGGACTCAGGCCCTGCTGAGGTTGGTTAGAGCCTGGCAGCCATTCGAGCTCTGAGCCTTCAACACCGGCTTGGGGGCCCGAACGCAACGACGAAGTCTCAGTTCGGTTGACGCCGCTCGTGTCGACGCGCCGACCGACGCCGAGCTGGAGCCGCTGCTCTACCCGAAGGCCCCCACGACGCGAACGGACGAAATGACCTCGCGAGGCGTCGTCGTTCGAGTGAACATGGTCGCAGATGGGTTACACGGCGACCTTCTTCGCGGTCCCGGCGACCGTGCCGATCGAGGACGTGCTCGTCCGCTTCGGGGAGCTTTCGCACGAGCTGAAGCGCGAGAACGACTACGAAGGCGTTTATCTGGCGACGCACGAAGAAGAGCGCGTGCGAGCGACAGGGCTGCGGGCCTTCACGTTGTTGGTGGCGCCGTGGCGCGAGGGGTGGGGCGTGGGTCCGGGGTTCGTGACCGACCGATGGCAGGGATCGCCACTCTACCGGATCCTGTACGACGACCGACGGGGCCGCTACGCGTGGGAGCACTTTCCGACACGGGGACCTCCGCAGCTCATCTGGAGCGATGGCCCACGGGTGCACGCGAGCAACATCGAGATCAGTGTCGAGTACTCGCAGAGGTCGCTCACGACGGAGGAGCTCGACACAATCTTCAAGAAGGACGAGGGAGCGATGAGCGCGGCAGAGCGTCATGTGCTGGAGGGGAGAAAGGACGCGATCGAGATCGGTCTCGAGCAGTTTGGCTTCCGCGCGCGCCCGTCCGACTTCGTCGACCTCGTGTACGCCGAGGAGGCGTGGTCGCTGCTCGACGAGCCGTTCACGCGGAAGCGGCTTCCAGACGGAGTCGGGCCTGGCGTGCTCGCGGAGCTCTGACTTCACAAAGCGGACACGCGAAGGCGCGTCGTAGCCTTCGTGGCGGCGTCGGCCGCTACCTAGCGATACGGCGTCTGCGACGGAGCCGTCGTCGCCGGACAGAGCGCGACGGCGGCGGCATACGCAGCCTTCATCAGTCGATCGAGGGACTCGCGATCGAGGACCATCTTCCTCGCCCACGCCGTGAGCTTTCCATCTTCGATCTCGATGGCGACGCCGTCGTCGACGAGCGCGAGGATCTCTTCGCGGGCTGCTGGACCGAGCACGGACCGAACCCAGGCCTCGGGCTTGCCTTTGATGACGAAGGCTGCGTCGAAGGCCGCGTCGCCGACGGTGACGTCCTGGCCGCGAAAGAGGCGATCGAAGAAGCCGTTTCCGCCTTCCTGGCGGGCGAGGGAGAGCTCGGAGCCGGGCGGGAATGGGACCGCTACTTCGACACGGGTGACGTGAGCCTGCTGCCTCGAGGCGAAGGCCATGACGCTCGTGGCGAGACCGCGAACGATGCCCGACATCGAGCCGCGACGAACGTCGAGGGTCATGCCCCAGCCCTGCGCGAGCGAAGGCCATTGCGAGGCGATTTCGAGCTCCCACGGGGGTGGGTTCTTGGCGCGGCGTTCGAGGATGATCTGCGCGGCCCACGCGAAGAGATCGAACGCGGCGCGATAGCGCTCCAGGCTCGACTCGTAGTGCGCCCAGGTGCCGCGAATGCCACCGTCGGCGATGCTCGCGTGTTGCATGCCGAGCGCCTTGGTGCGCGCGTGAAACTCACCCTGCAGCTCCCCATCGACGATGATGGTCCACGGCTCCGCGCTCTCGAGCCACTCGACGCCGAGCGGCGGGTCGAGGCGTGCCTGCACGTCGGTGAAGTGGTCGTAGGCGTCGCGGACACGGTCGTGGCGGTTGTAGAAGTACGCCTCGACGGGGATGCCGCGCCAGGTCCCCGACATCACGCCTCCCGTCTCCGCGACGGTCATCCCGAGCTGCTGGGGGAGATCGTCCCAACGCGACTTGCCGAAGAAGAATCCCGCCATTGGGGCGGAGTATATCGGCGCCTAGGAGGACCCGGAGCCGAAGAGTTGGAGCGGCCTCAGCACGAACCGTCGCTTCTTGCCGAAGAGCTTTGGGTACTCGACCAGGGGCTGGTCGTCCGAGATGAAGAGGCCTCTGGCGTCCCAGCTCACAGGCGGATCGTCGAGCATCCCGGCGATGCCGCCCCCGCCCGCGCGCCGGTGCGCAGCGTCGAAGGCCGAGGCTTCGCGATAGAGCCCGCCGGATCGGCGAAGCCGCTTCCGTATCGACTCGGGCGAGAGATCGATCGGCGAATCGGAGACGATCAGCAGGTAGCCCTGGTTGAAGCTCGCGGTGTGCGAAAAGACGCGCCGCGCGGTATCCCGCACGAGGATTCCGTGGCGATCGTTGCCGAAGGCGTTGGAGTAAATGCAAAAGATCCCGCCGGGATTGAGCTTGGGCTTCACGAGCTCGAAGTATTCTTTCGACAGAAGCGCCGAGCTGCCCGCCTGCTTCAAGTAGAGAGGCTGCTGCGCGACGATGTCGTACCGGTCGTCTTCGAGCGCCAGCCCGGTTCGCGCCTCGCGCCACCGCATGTCGACCTTGGGGTGGCTGATCGCGTTCCAAGTCTCGTCCGGATGGTCACGATGGACCTGCTCCAGGCGCGCGTTCAGATCGTAGACGACCACCGACTCGACGCTGTCGATCTCGGCCGCCGACGCGACGGTGATGCCCGTTCCAAGCCCGATGATGAGCACCCTCTTCGCCTCGTCCTCATGGGCGAGCGCGGGCAGCAGAATGCTGAGCCAATGGGAGCTGCCGCGGTAGTCCCAGCCCGGCGCGAGCTGCGCATGCCACAGGCCATCCCAAAAGACGTTGCCGTTGGGTCGCACTTCGATGACGCCGTCGCGTGACGAGTAGATCCGCCCCATCTCGGGGTGGTCGTGCGCCGGACGCCGCGACCATCCGATCGCCCCGCCGGTGATCAGCACGAAGAGCCCCGCCGACGCGAAGCGCCACAAGCCGCGGGGCGGCAGCTCTTCGTGCGTGAAGATCCAATACGCGCCGCCGAACGCGGCGATGAGGGCGCTGAGGGCGAGCGCGTGCGAGAGGAACATCTCGTAGAGGACGAGGGTGCCGAACAGGACTCCCGCGCAGCACCCCGCGGTGTTCATCGCAGCGTAGCGGCCGAGCCGCTCGCCGAGCTTCGCCGTGCCGCGCTCGGCCATCGCTCCGTACAGGATGCCGAAGATCACACAGGGCACGAGGTAGCCGACCACCCAAGGCGAGATCTCTTCCGCCCCCAGGGCTCGGTTCTTGGCGTGAAACCACGGCACCGCAGCCAGCGACAGCACCAACGCGAGCAGCAGGGGCCAGAGGCGATGCCGGAAGAACCTCGCGAGCGTTGCGCCCACGGTCCAGGTAAGCAGGAAGCCGACGAGCCCGGCTGCGAACACGGTGGGCAACGCGCCGTGCGCGAGCGCGAGGCCGCGGAAGAGCAGCATCTCGTAGCCGAGTGAGGCGAAGCCGAGGACGAAGCCGACGACGCAGCGAGGCGAGAGCCAAGGCTCGCGCGGACCCTCCTCGCGAGCCGGTGCGCCCTTCGCCTGCGCCGAGTCCGCCCGAGCTTCACCGGTTCGGCGCGAAACGCTGCGCCCCACGAGCGCGATCCCCAACGCGATGAGCAAGTTGATCGCCGCCGCCCCGAGGAGGAGGCGAACCTGGCCGATCCGCGGCAAGAGCTCGAAGCCCCCCGCCCAAGCGCCGAGCACGCTGCCTGCGGTGTTCGCGGCGACGATGAGCGACAGCGCGTGAGGGACGACGCTCGCTTGCCGCTGGAGCGCCGCCGCTGCCAGCGGCTGCGTGGCGCCCATCAACGTGCACGGCAAGATGAGGACGACGAGGCCGATCAGCCACTGCGTGACGCGCAGAGGCACGCCGATCGAGAGCGCTGCGGCCTGGATCTCGACCATCAGATCGAAGCTCCCGGTGGCGAGGAAGATCGCCACGACGGCGTTGAGAACGCCCAACGCGACTTCCACCTTGGCGAACGCGAGGAGCGGCCTCTCGGAGCTGTCCGCGCGCCGGCTCGCGAGCGCGCTGCCCAGGCTCAGCCCCAGGATGAAGACGAACACGACGGCCATCGAGCTCAGCGCCTCGGACCCGCCGAGCTGGATCTTCAGCGCGCGCTGCCAGACGACCTGGTTGACGAGCGCCGCGACGCCCGACGCAAACAGCGCCAGGAGGAGCGCAGGGAAGACGAGGCGTTCGTGCTTCGAGCTCACCCTCTCCGCACTACATCAGCCGCGCCCGCGGCGGCGAGGAGTTCTCGCCCTGCTGCTGGCGCCCCCGGCGCGATTTGAACGCACGACCTTCGGTTTAGGAAACCGCTGCTCTGTCCAACTGAGCTACGAGGGCAAGTTGTTCGTTTTTCGTTCGGCTCGGCCCGCTTTGCCTCCTCGGCGTTACCAAGACTGGACCGAAGAGGCGGCTGACGTCCAGACGGATCCGCCTTCCGTCTTCGGACAGCCGGGCCCGCCACACACCGCTGTTTTTTACGATGATCCACGGTGAGAGTCGGGCTAGGCCGCCAACGTGAGCCCCATCGAGTCGCGTCTCGCTGCCGCCGTGTTGGTCGCCTCGTTCGTGGGCTGCAGCGACGACGGCGCCGGCACCGGCGCAGCCGGCGGATCGACCGGCTCGGGTGGTGAAGGTGGTGCGCCGATCGAGCTCCCCCCGCTTCCGCCGGTCGAAGGGCTCACCGTGCTCGAGGACACGAACGAGGATCCGACCATCGTGGAGGTCGACCTCGTCGCGCAGCCGACGTCGATCTCGCTCGTATCGGGCGAGCCGACGGCGCTGCTCGGTTACAACGGCATCGTCCCGGGGCCGCTCCTCCACGCGCGCGTCGGCGATCGCGTGATCGTTCACTTCACCAACGCGCTCGCAGAGCCGACCACCATCCACTGGCACGGTCTCAGGATCAGCGACCAGATGGACGGCTCGCCCATGATCCAGAACCCGGTGCAGCCGGGCGAGACGTTCACGTACGACTTCATCGTCCCCGATGCCGGCACGTTCTGGTACCACACGCATCTTCATCAGATCGAGCAGCTGGAGCGCGGTCTCTACGGCGCGATCGTCGTGCACGAGACCGAGTTTCCCGTGTTCTCGGCCGAGCGGATCTTCGTTGCCGACGACATCCGTCTCAACAACGTGAACCAGGTCTCGGCGTTTGCTTCGAGCGGGCCGGACATCGGCATGGGCCGCGTGGGCAACACCCTCCTGATGAACGGCGTCGAGGCACCGCTGCCGCTCTCGATCCCGCGGGGCGCCGTGGAAAGGTGGCGCCTCGTGTCGGCCAACAACGCGCTCTCGTACGGCGTACGTTTCCGCGGCGCCGACGTTCGCGTCATCGGCACCGACGGGGGGCTCTTGCCGGCGTCGTTCTCGCTCGCAGACGTCGAGGACCAGCGCGTCGAGATCGCCGCCGGTCAGCGCTACGACTTCGAGGTTCGCCCGCAGGCCGACGCGACCGAGGTCGTGCTCGAGGCGCTCATCCTGGTCGCCGACTCGCAAGGCAACGTGACCGAGGAGCCTTTCGAGCTCGCGGCGGCCGCCATCGACGGTCAGATCGATCCTGTCGAGCCGATCTATCCGGTCGTCACGCTTCCGGATGCCACCGTGGCACCTGCCGAATCGCTGACCTGGAACCTCTCGGGCGGCGTCGTCGCCGGCAAGGTCGAGTTCACGATCAACGGCGAGTCGGTCTTCGTCGGTGACCAGCACGAGCACGTCATCATCGACACGTTCACGCCGAACGTCCCCGTCGCCATCACGCTGCGGAGCAACGTGAGCCCGGCGCACCCATTCCACGTCCACGGGCAGTTCTTCCAGATCATCGAGCGCGACGGCCAGCCGGTGAACGAGCCGGGGCTCCGCGATACCGTCCATGTCCGCGGCGCCGAGAGCGCGACGATCCTCTCGTACTTCGAGAACCCGGGCCGCTGGATGGTGCACTGCCACATCTCGGAGCATTCCGAGAACGGGATGATGGCCGACATCGTCGTGGGCGAGGCGAGCGCGCACCAACACTGACGTGCCGCATCCGATAGATGCAACGCGCGCTCTCGCGCGTCGCGTTGCATGCAACGCCAGGGGCGGCCTCGATGGGACGCTCTCGCGGCGAAATCCGCTCGTCCAAGGCCGGCACGCGCGGTGCTAGCGTCGAGATCATGGACTACGACAATCCGCCGCCGAGCCTCGAGACGCGCATGCTCGTCGAGAGCTTCAAAGGGGACAGCGGGTATCCGTTCCTGAGGGCCGTCCGCTGGATGCTCTACGTCACTGCGGCGCTCTATGGAGCGACCGCGCTCCTCATGTGCGTCGCGCTCCTCGGCGATGAGGTCACCTCGAGCACGCGCGAGACGATCGTCGCGATGGGCGGGCCCGAGAAGGGCACGGGCTTCGTCGTCGCCTTCGTCTACCTGGTCGCCGTCGCGCTCCGTGTCGTCGTCATCTTGGCCTGCGCCGAGGGCATCAAGCTCGCTCTCGACCTCAAGCGCCAGCAGGGCGAGATCGTCCGCAAGCATGACGAAGTCGTCAGCGCGGTGGAGAGGATGGCTCGACCGTCGGTCAGACAGGCGAGCTGACGACGACCTCGGCCGCCCTGCGCATGACGCCGGGCGGCGGGTCCTGGCCGAGCCAGATCTTGTAGGTGGCCTCTGCCTGGCGCACCAGCATCCCAAGCCCCGAGATGGCGCGGAGCCCGGCGCGCTCCGCCGCCAGGAGGAACGGGGTGAGCGCCGGCCGGTAGACGAGGTCGAAGGCGACTGCGTCCTTCGACATGCCCTCGAACGGCACCATCGCGGCGACGGCGTCGCCGGGCGGTCCGCCCGCCATGCCGGCGCTCGTTGCTTGCACGACGACGTCGGCGAAGCGCGCAAGCTCCGCGAACTGGAGCCGCATCTCGGTCGAGAGCTTCGTCGACGCCGGCGCCTTGGATCCCGACGGCCACACCGCAGCGATCCCGCCCAGCGCTCGGACGCGCTCGGCGGTCTCCGACTCGTAGATGGCGGCGGTGTCCGGCCACGAACGCGTGGTCACCCCGACGACCGCGAAATCGAGCTCCTTGCACGCGGCGACCGCAGCCAACGCCGCGCCGCCCGCCCCGATGATCGCTGCGCGCCGCCGGCCCGACGTCGCCTCGCGGAGCTCCGCCACGAGCGCGCCGACGTCCGTGTTGTAGGCGACGAGCCGGCGCTTCTCGTCGAGGGCGATCACGTTGGCAGCACCTACGCGCTCCGCCGTCGCGTCCACGCGGTCGACGAGCTTCAGGACGTCGCGCTTGTAGGGGAGCGTGACGTTGGCGCCGTCGTAGCTGCCGTCCCGGATGAGCTGAACGGCGCGCTTGAGCCCTTCGGGCCGCACGAGGTCGAGCGGCGAATAGGTGTGCTGCAGCCCGGCCGCACGGAACGCGGCGGTCATCATCGGGGCCGACGCCGAGTGGCGTACGGGGTGCCCCAGCAAGACGAAGCTCTTCAGGCTCGGCAAGACCCTCTCCTCATCGGCATCGACGGTCCCCCACAGGGTAGGAGGAACCAGCGGGCTGAACAGAAAAAAGGCGGTCACATCGTTTGGGGTCGTTGTCACCTGGCCTCGACGAGGAGGCCCTCATGGTGAGTCTCAAGCAGCTTTTCGCCGCGGTGGCGGCCCTTTCCGCAATGGGAGCCGGCACGGCCTACGCGTGTCCGGCCGGGGGTGGCGACAACCAGCCGGTCGCCATCGAGCCCGAGTTCGACGAGGCAGAGGAGCTCCTCCTCGAGGCGCGGACCTTGGAGCAGGCCGCATCCCGCGAAGATTCGCGGGCGCGGACACAGCAGTCGGCCGCCCGTAAACAGCGGCAGCTCGCCGCGGGCCTGCGCGAAAGGGCGCGGCTCTTCCCGGAGCTCGACACCAGCGTCCTCTTGGCCAAGGCCCGGGTCGCCGATCGCGAGGCGGCGCTCGCCGATGCTCGAGCCAAGCAGCACTCGAAGCGGTCGAAGCAGCTCCGTGCTCGGGCCCTCGAGCTGCGCGCCCTCGCCAAGAAGCTCGCGGGCTTCGGCGACGGCTCGCGGATCCTCTGACCTCGGCTCAGCTCGCCTGTACGGGCCGCCGGAAGGTCGGCTCGTGCGGCGGCAGCGCCCTCAGCCTCAGGAGCTCGCCGTTCGAGAAAGTGCTCTTCACGAGCGCTCCGAGGCAGACGCTCGCCACCATGTAGATCGCGCCGGCGGCGCGCACCTGCCATCCGCTGCCTTCGTACGCGCCGCCGATCGCCGAGACGATCGCGCCGTGGACGAAGAGGACCCAGGGGGCCGCGAGGCCGAGCAGAAATGACGCCTCGGCGAGGACGCGGCTCCTGCGCCGGAAGACCAGCGAAGCGGCCGTAGCGATCAGGCCGATGGCGAGCAGCACCGCCACGCCGTGGCTCCATGGCGCAGTGAAACCTGGCCACGGCCGGTTCATCGCGACCCGCAAGAGCTCCGAAATTGCGGCGGTTGTAGCGATTGCTGCGGCCGACGCCGCCGAAGCAGAGTTCCGGTCCATGAAAGACGCCGGTGCATGAGCGGTGCCGAAGGCGCGTGAGAAATCGAAAAAAGTTGGCCCCGCTTCGAACGGCGTGGTGTCGAACCGATCATGGGCCGAAGAAGACTCCCTGCGCGCCAGCTGGTGGTAGAGGCGGTGACTGGAAGCCCGCTCGACACGATGATCGAACGGGCCCGGCGGCTTCGGCGCAGGGGCGACCAACGCAAGGCGATCGCGCTGCTCCGCGAGGCTTGTGCGATGGATGAGTGGCGCGCGCCCGCCCACGCGCTCCTCGGAGCGTGGCTGGCGAGCGCAGGTCAGCCGTTCGAGGCAGCACAACGAGTCCGCCACGCCCAGTGGCTGTTTCGGCGCAGCGGGGAAGAATGCCGCGCGCGCGCGCTCGATGCGCTGCGCGCGCGGGTCGAAGCGCTCGCTGCCTGACGAGCTAGGTTGCGGCCGCGTCCGCCGCGCGCACCCGCCGCGCGACGAACGCCCCGAACGCCGCCGCCGTAAAGAACATGATGAGGCTGTAGATCGCCGGCGGAATCCGCATGACCGAGCTGCCGAGCACCTCGCTCGCGACGTACATCGCGAGGGTGCCGTTGTGGATCCCGATCTCCATCCCGATCGCGATGGCCTGCTTCTCGATGACCCCGAAGAGCTTCGGTACGAAGTAGCCGACGCCCATGCTGATCAGGTTGAAGACCAGCGCCGCGATGCCGACCTGCTGGAAGTAGGTGCCGAGGTGCTCGCGCTCCTTGAGCACCGCGCCGATGATCACCAGCAGAAGAAAGACCGCGCTCAGGATCCGGACGGGCTTCTCGAGCTTGATCGCCGTCTCGGTCTTCTTTGCGCGGACCAACATGCCGATCCCGACCGGGACGAGCACGATCGCGAAGACCTCCATCAGCTTCTTGAACTGAAGGGGGACCTGCTGATCCTGCGCCATGAAGCTCGACATGCTGAGGCCGATGATGAACGGCATCGTCACGATGCTGAGCAGGCTGTTGACCGCGGTCAGCGTGATGTTGAGCGCGACGTCACCCTTCGCGAGATGGCTGTAGAGGTTCGCCGTCGCGCCGCCCGGCGATGCCGCGAGCAGCATCAACCCGACCGCGAGCTCCGGCGGTAACGCGAAGACGCGTGCGACGCCGAAGCACGCCGCGGGCAGCAACAGCATCTGACAGACGAGCCCGATGACGACCGCACGCGGATAGTCGATGACCCGTTTGAAGTCGGCGATCGTCAGGCTGAGACCCAGCCCGAGCATGATCGTCCCGAGCGCGACGGCGAGGAGCTTTTCCATCTCGAGGCACGAATCCTACTTCGATGTGGCAAGTCGAGACCGATTTCTTGAGCGCCCCGAGGAAAAGGATCGCTTATGCCCAAGGCGCGGGATTGTGTACCCTTCGTCCCCTGCATCATGGCGAAGTCGATCTCAAAGAAGGCCACTGTCGCTAAGAAGGGCCTGACGAAGAAGGCATCTCCGAAGAAGGCCGCGGCGAAGAAGGCGGCCTCGGCGAAGAAGCCTGCGACGAAGAAGACGACGCCGAAGACCCGTGCGGTGGTGAAGTCGACAGCCGCGGCGAAGAAGGCTGCGCCGAAAAAGGTCGCGGCACCCAAAAAGACCGTGGTCCGCGCTGCACCGAAAAAGCTCGAGCGCCGGCCGCCGCCCTCGTCGCGCCGCGGCCAGAGCGGCAGCGGCGAAGATCCGCGAACCGAGGACGTTCGCGACAAGGCGACGGCGTTACGCACCGCGCTCGAGCGCGGTGACGCACAGGACCTCCTCGAGGCGGCGTCGTCGGCGCAGCTCGCGCTCGCCTTTCGAGACTCCGACGCGATGATCGGGCTTTCGCCGGTCCGGACCGAGCTGCTCGACGAGCTCGAGGGCCTGGTCGTGCAAGCGCTCGAGGCAGCGCGCGAGCGCGGTGGGCCGACCTTTGCGCTCGCCGGCGCGCAGCTGCTCTGGCGTGACCGCCGGCAATCGACGGCCGCTGCCTGCGCGCGGCTCGTCGATGCAGCGCTGGGCCACGATCCCTTCGGTGAGGCGGCGTACCTGCGCGCTCTGCTCTCGTTCTGGGGCCACGGCGCCGACCAGAGCCACGCCGACGCGATCCTCTGGCATCGAAGGGCCGCGGCGGCAGGTCACCCGGAAGCCGCGTTCGAGCTTCATGCGATGTACGCGCAAGGGATCGGCACCGAGCCGGATCCCGACGAGTCCCACGGCTGGCTCGTTCGCGCGGCCGACCGCGGCAACGCGCGCGCCCTCGCGAACCTGGGCGGCATGTACTTCACCGGCAACGTCGTCGAGCGCGACGTCGGCAAAGGCATCTCGTACTACCAGCGCGCCGCCGAAGCCGGGCACGGTCGCGCCGCCGCGGTGCTCGGCGTCGTGTATGCGCGCGGGGATGACGTGTCGCCCGACGACGAGAAGGCCCGCACCTTCTTCTCTCTCGCCGAGGAGCTCGGCTTCGACTGGGAGACGCTGGCCGAAGCGCAGGGCCTCAAGCCCGAGCGCTACGTGACCAATTGAATCGCGAAGCGCGATTCGGCTACAGGGGTCAGGCGACAGGGATCAGGAAAGACGAGCTTCTGGCTGTAGCCTGATCCCTGAAACCTGAAGCCTGTGACCGAGCTTCATGCTCGGTCACCTAAGGCGCGCCCATCGCGAGGAGCTTCACCTCGCTGATGTTGACCTTGTTGAACCGGCCACCGGTGCCGCCGGTGCCGCCGTAGAGCGAGAAGTGATCGAGGTCGGACATGTTGCCCGAGGTCGCGTCCTCGCGGATGACGATCGCGTACGTGGTGCCCGCCTGAAGATCGACCGAGACGAAGGTCGAGTCACGCCAGTCGTTCCACGTCGCGAGGTGCGGCATCGCCAGCTGGCCCGAGCCCACGAGCGTCGGACCGCTCCAGACCTCGATCGCCTTCACACCGCAGGTGACACCGGTGGTGAAGCCGCCCGCACCGTTGCCGGCGAGGACCTGGAGCAGATGCCGGCCCGACTGCGTCGGCGTGACCGAGCCGATCGACAGCGTGTCGGCGGGATCGCCCCAATCTTCGTGGTGCCAGCGGCCGTAGTTGAAGACGAGCGTTCCGGCGGAAGCCGTGAAGCCCTGCGCCCCGAACGCTTGGATCCGCGCGTTGCCAGGGCCCCAGTAGCAGACAGGCTTCGCGCGCTGCGACACGTTGCCCGACGCGTAGATCGCTTCGACGGTGTAGCAGTAGCTCGTCGTGGCGTGCGCCGCGCTGCCTTGGTCGACGAAGCTCGTCGTGGAGCCGGGCAGATCGCCCGACGCGAGGACGCCGTCGCGGTACACGCGGAAGGTGACGTCGGCCGCAGCCTCGGCGTTCGGGTCCCACGAGATCTGAAGGCGGTCCGCCGAGAGCAACACGCTTTCGATGTTCGGCGCGCGCGGCGCGAACACGTTTCGGTAGTCGGCGACCATCGCCTCGTCGACGGCGGTGATCCCTCGCGTCGCGTCCGGCCCATCGGCGAGCGTCACCTCGAACAGATTGTCGTCGTGGAGGTTGATCTCTTCGACGATGCCGCTGCCGACCTCGACGCCGTTCAGCCTCACGCCGGTGACCGAGAGGACGCCGTCGCCGGCAGCGACCGCCGGCAGGTTCACCGAGACCGAGATGCGCTTTCCCCGGTAGCGGAGGTTCGAGAGCGCAATGACATCGGCACCCGCGAAGAAAGTGCGGCGCATCTCGCGCGTGATCTTGGGTGCGAACCCGATCCCGGTCTGCGTCGCCTGGAAGCCGAAGACCACCTCGTTCACCATCGAGAGGTAGCCCGCGACGCTCCAGAGCTGGCGTTGCGAGTTCACGACCGGTCCCGACGTCGCCCCTTCGTCGACCCAGTTGGCTCCGGTCACCGCCTCGAAGTTCTCCATGTTGGAGAGGTTCATCGCGGCGCCCCGAACGAGCGACCGCACCGCGCTGTCGATCGCCGCGGCGTTGTCGACCTTCGCGGCCGCCTTCGCGAAGTAGGCCGTCACGAACGGCCACATCGCACGGTTGTGATAGATGGGCGTGTCCTTCTGCTGGGGCCAGATGACCGGCGCGCCCTTCGGCAGGTGCGGGTATCCGGCGACGACGTCGGCGGCTTGATCGGGGCTGGCTGCCTCGAACAAGACGGCGAGCGCCGAGCCGAGCAGGTCGAAACGGTTCGCGGGGCCTGGATCGAGCTCGGTGGTGACGTACGTCGAGAACAGACCCTTTTCTTCGATCCAGAGCTGCGACCGGATGGCATCCCTCAGATCGGAGGCCCAGCCGGCGTACTTGTCGCTGCCGGCGGCGTCGCCCTTCTCTGCCGAGAGGGCCGACGCGATCTCGAGCGCGCGCATATGAAGGACGTTCGTCCCGAGCGCCTTGCTCATCCCGATCTGCGCGGTGTCTGTCGCGGTCCACGCCGGATAGGTCTGCTCGCGCCAATCGAGGAACGACTGCTCGCCACGGTAGAGGCCGCTCCGCTCGTCGAAAACGGCGAGGCGGTCGCGCTCGACGGTGTTGGTCAGCGCCTCGTGTGCGTGATCGCGAAACGCCGTCCGCTCGGCGCCGCCGAGGTGCTTGAGCAGCTCCCACGCGCCGAGCGCCCAGACCACGCGATCGGTCGAGATGGGCCAGCTGCCGCCCGAGCCGGTGTCCTGCACGATCTCGAGCCGGGTATCGTCACGCCAGGTGCTCGTCTTGAACGCGAGCGAGTTCATGGCGCGCACCGGATCGAGCTGACCGAGCCCGAGCGCCACGGAGTATGCGGTGTCGCGCGTCCAGACGTACGTCCACAGCCGCCCGGTCTCGAAGCAACCGCCCGCCGGGCAGGGGAGGGGCTGGCCGCCGTTGAACGCACCGTCGTGGATCGCGTCTACGCTGGCCTCGCGGCTCTCTTCGATCGCGAGGGCGTACAGCGCGTCGAAGAGATCGTTGTTGGTGCGAACCACCGGCTGGCCGAGCGTCTCGCTGTAACTCCGCGGGTTCGACGGCAAGTTGTCGCGGAGCGGTGCGGTCGTGGTCAGCTGGTAGCTCCGCGCGCACGCGTCGTCACCGGACACGACGACGGTGGCCGTGTCGTCGTCGTCCTGCCAGGTGTCGGTGCCCGCCGCGCCGGGGCCCTCGGCCTGTACGCACGGTCCGATCACGATCGAGCCTCCCTCTCCGCCTTGTCCCATGCCCCCTTGTCCGGAGCCGCCCTGCGACATGGATGACGATGTCGTCGTCGTCGCCGTCGTCGCCGCGCCCCCGCCCGAGCCGCCGCCGTCGTCGCCGCAGGCGAAGAGCGCCAGTGCGACCAACGGGATTGCGATGCGCGCGTTCACGGGTGCACCACGACGGCGCCGCTCGCCGGGATCGTGAGGGTCAGCGAGCCGTCGCCGGCGACCGTCGCGTTCGGACCGCCGAGCTCGTCTTGCACGACCGTGCCCGGCGGCCAGCCGAGGGCGGCGTTGACCTCGAAGGTCATCTGCTGAGGCGCGAAGCTGCGCGTCAGCCCGACGACCGCCGCGTTGGCCTGCGAAATCTTTCGAGCGAAGACGAGGGTGTCGTCGTTCACCGAGAGCGACACGTACGTCCCTCGTCGAAGCGCGGGGACATCCCGGCGCGCCTGACCCATCTTGCGAACGAACGCGAGCGTGGCAGCTTCATCGGCGCTGAGCTGTGCGTCGGGACGGAAGAAGAGTCGGTTGTTCGGGTCGGCGCCGCCCCACTGGCCGTACTCGTCGCCGTAGTAGAGCAGCGGCGCACCGGGCAGCCCGAGCAGCCAGGCCATCGCGATGCGCGTCCTTCGGTAGGGCTCCGAGTCGGTCGGCGCGACGGCGGTGTTCGACCATTGATTGCCCGGGATCCCTCGGTCGTGCGCGCCGTCTTGCCCGCGGTAGTCGGCGAGCGAGGTGAAGCGCGACGTATCGTGGCTCCCGATGTAGGGCGTCATGATCGCGCCTGCGGGCCACTTCTCGAGCCCGTGCTTGAGCCAGTAGTCGGCGTGCAGCATGCCCTGGTCCGAGTACGCGAACGTGCGGTACGAAACGCCGTGGTAGAGGACGAAGTCGAACTGCCCGTCGAGCCCCTGCGGCCCGATGTACTTGGCGATCGTCCCGTAGTTCTCGTCGTTGCACGGATCGCCGCAGTCGTTCCACCCCATCGCCGTCTCCCCCATGAGGAAGTACCTCGTGAGGCCGGAGCGCTCGAAGGTGTCACGCACCTCGGCGGCGAGGTTGCGCGTCGCGACCTCTTCGACGTGTTTGACCGCGTCGACACGGAGGCCGTCGAGATCGAAGTCGTCGACCCACCACACCGCGTCCTCGACGAACTGCGCGTTCGCCTCCGGGACGGTGTGATTGATGTCGGGCATGTAGCTCGCGAACATGCAGTCGAGCGCGTGAGCGGTCCAATCGCAGTCCTGCGTGCCGCAGACGCAGCCGGTGCGGAACCAATCCGGGTGCGCGGCGACGTACTCGTGCTCTTGGTGCACGTGATTGACGACGAAGTCCTGGAGGATCCGAATGCCGTGCGCGTGCGCCTCCTTCACGAGAGCTCGCAGCGCTGCTTCACCGCCGATCCGGGGGTCCACCTCGCGCGCCTTGGTCGGCCAATAGCCGTGGTAGCCGGTGACCTGGTGCACGCCGTCGCTGGCAGCGAACGCGGACGTCGGATTCGTCTGGAAAGGCGTCAGCCAGATCGCGCGGATGCCCAGCTGGTCGAGCGTCCCGGCGGCGATCGCCTGCCGCAGGCCTTCGAGATCGCCACCCATCCAGTCGCCGCGCGGATCCGCGTTCGGCGTCGGCCCGGGGTCGTTCGAAGGATTGCCGTTCTTGTAGCGGTCGGTCACGACCATGTAGATGAGCGCATCCTCCCAAGAGAACTTCTCGCTCTCGATCCAGAAGACCAGCCGAATGGGCTCGCCCTGGGCGCCGCTGTCGGCCTGCGGACGGAGGACGACGCGGTACTTGCCGTCGGAGAGCCCCGAAAGGCTGATCGTCGTCGTCCCGTCGGCGGCCACCGAGAGCTGCGACGACGTGAGCGGCGTCGACGTGTCGTCCTTCTTCAGCTCGCCGCTGAAGCCCGCCGCGTTCGCGGCGCTCCCGCCGACCGGCGGCACGTAGCTCAGCGTCGCGCTGAAGGTGCCCTGCCCAGGGCTCGGCCGCAAAGCTTCGCTCGAAACGACGTCCAGGCTCGGCTTCGAGCAGTCCGCAACCTTGATCGCCGAGTTCTCGATCCCGTCGGTGTACTTCCGCCGTCCCTCGCTCGGGTTGAGCGTCCAGACGGTGCCGCCCTGACCGTCGTCGTAGACGATCTTGTAGGCGTGAAGCCCCGGGGGCAGCTCGATCGTCGCGGTGTACTCGCCGCCGGCGGTCGGCCCCTGCATCGCCGTCGCGGTCGCTAGATCGAAGCCCTGCCACTCTCCCGCAACGCGCACGTTGCTCGCCGCCTGGGTCGACTCGAAGGTGATCGTCGTCGGGCATGACACAGGACCCGAGCCGCCGGCGCCATCGCCGCCCCCGCCCATCGAGCCCGCGCCCGACCCCATCCCGCCCGTGTTGCCCGCACCAGCACCGACCGTCGGCCCCGCCCCGGGCCCCGACCCCGTCGGAGCGTCCGAGTCGTCACCGCAGGATGCGCTCGTGACCACGAGCCCGAGCGCCGTCACCAGAAGAAAGAAAACCTGGGCACGCATTGTCGACCTCGCTGCAGGTCGAACCATCGATCAGAAGGCGCCCTGCGTCGAGTGCCCGAAGCGAAAAAAGTAACTCACCCCAGAGTTACGCCCTGTCTCGCCGTCATCCGCCGCCCATCCCCCGTGCCCGTTCCCCGGATCGTGCCCGTGCCCGTGCCCGTGCCCGTGCCCGATTCTCTTTTCTCAGGGCTTCAGAATGAGGACCTTGAACTGCGCCGGCACCAGCGTCATCCCGGGCCCGTTGATCGTGTTCTGCAGGTTGAACGACGTCATGCGGGTCGCCGGCAGGCCCATGAGGAGCATCGTGAACGCGCCGGTGATGTGATGCGTGGGCGACATGAGCATGTGGGTGACGACGCCGAAGCCCATGACGCCTGGCGTGTCGCCGAGAGAAAAGAGCGGCTTGGTGAGCAGGTTGTGCGAGGGCGTGCCCATCCAGAAGATCTTGAAAGCCGGGGGAAAGCCGACGGGACCGAGCGAGATGTTCGGGTACGGGATCGGGACCGCGACGGGCGGCGTGAGACAAATATCGGGGAAGCAGATGTTGACGCCACCCAGTTGCGCGTTGCCGAACATACTCGCCTCCTCTTCAGCCGAAGTGGATCTGCTCTCCGTCGACCTTCACGAGCTCCTTGGCCGTCGCGACCATGTTCTCGCTGCGCAGGCTCATCGTCTCTTCGGTGACGTAGTCGAGCTGCTTCGCCTTCAGCTGGTCGATCTCTTCGACGCGGCGGAAGCTGCGCTGCACGCGCTCGCTGACCCGCTCGAAGACCTTGTCCAAGACGCCGCCCTTGAGCTTGATCGTGGCAAGCTCGCCGATCATGTCGGCGCCGAAAGCCAAGATCTCTTGGGCGACGAGCTTCGCGGTGGAAGCGTGGACGGAGAAGTCGGTGGCGGCGACCTGGACGTGCTTGGAGCTGACGAGGTCGATGCCTTCGGAGGAGGCCATGCGTAGCTTGCCCGACTTGACCTTCAGGTCGAGGTTGCCCTCGCAGGCAACGGTGGCGTCGGGGCTCTCGCGCTCGAGCACGGCGAGGACGTACGCCGTCTCGCTCTTTTGCGCGCTCACGTGCACGCCGGCGAGCACGAAGTCGTGGAGCTCGGGCTCGACGAGACAGCTCACCGCCTTGCGGCAGCGAAAGTCGCCTTCGTCGGTGCGGACGACGAAGATCTGTCCCTCGACCCGGACGATGGTTCCCATCGCCTGGAATGTGATTGCTTCGTTCAGCTTCTTGGCGAGGCCGCTCATGGTCCCTGCTCCTTTACTCCGTGCCCTCTCGTCACCCGATCCAGCAGAAGCTCGTTTCATCGCGCCCGCGGCTGCCATTTCTCGGCCGCAAGCATTTCGTCATCGGTGGCAAGCGACCGCGCTCGCCCGATGCCAAAGGTGGCGCCGTCCTCTTCGATCGCGTGAAGCCGCGTGAGGACGAGCGTCGCACCCGAAAAGTCCGCCAGGCGGACGTCCGCGTGGCTGAAGACCGCGTAGGTAAGGTTCGCGTCGACGAACTTGGTTCGCGGCAGCTTCGCACCCAGGAACACCGCGCCGGGCGCTTCGATCCCGGTGAAGTCGGCGTCAGGCGCGACGGCCTCGGCGCAGAGCGCCTCTTTGAGGTTCGCCTTCTTGAAGGTGGCGTTGTCGAGCGCCGCGCCGGCGAGCATCGCCCGCAGGAGGTTTGCGCCGTCGAAGTTGGCGCCCTTGAGGTCGGCCGACTTGAAGTTGCACTGCTCGAGGTTCGCGCCGCGGAAGTTGGCGCCGGCGAGCAGACCATCTTGGAACTGCGAGAGCGCAAAGTTCATTTCCGACAGGTCCATGCCCTCGAGGTTCGCCTTGTTGAGGACGCAGAGGTCGAATGTGCCCCCGCGCAGGATCGTCTTGCGAAGATCGGCCTCGTAGAGAACGCACTGCTTCAGCTTCGCGGCGTCGAACGACGTGCCTTCGAAGGTGACATGGAGGAACTGGGTCCGATCCATGTTGGCTTCCTTGAAGGTGCATTCGGCGGCCTGCGACTTCAAGAAGGCGGTCGCAAGTAGGTTGGCCTTGTCGAAGCGGGCGCGAGTGAGGCGCGACTCGACGATGCGCCCCATCGGGATCGAGGCGGCGGTGAAGTCGGCTTCGTCGAGCAGGCAGGACGAAAGCGTGACATGGGGCATCTCGGCCTTGGTGAGGGACACGCCGCGCATGTCGCACCCGACGAAGACGGCCTCGCGCAGGTTGGCGCCCGAGAGGTTGGCGCCCGAGAGGTCGACCTTCTCGAAAATCGCGCCCGAGAGGTCGATGGCCGACAGGTCCCGACCGGCCAGCGAGCGGGCCGCGATGATCTCGCCGCCCTTCACCAGGCCCTCGAGCGTGGCCTTGTCCACGGGGGAGCTCTCGACGGAACTATCCACCATGGAAGACCCCCGCGACCAGCGCGCGCTTCACGTTGGATCCGGCGAAGCTGGTTCTCTTGTCACCCACCGCACCCGTCAGATCGGCGCAGAAGAGGTTTGCGTTCGAGACGTCGGCGCCGCGCAGGATCGCGCGGTGCATGATGGCGAGCATCAGGTTCGCGCCGCCCATCTTTGCGTCTTCGAGCACCGTATCGAGCATCAGGCACTCGACGGCGACCCCGTCCTCGAAGTTGACGCCGCGCATGTCGGCGGCGGACAGATCGCTGCGCCTCAGGTTCACGCCGGAGAAGTTGGCGCCGGCCAGCTTGGCACCGCGGAAGTTCGAGCCCGGCATCGCCGCCTTCGTGAAATTGGCGTTCTCGAAGCTCGACTGCACGATGCGGAAGTTCTCGACCTTGGAGTCGGCGAAGCTCGCGCCGTCTGCCTTGGACATCAAGAACACCGACTGCGAGAAGTCCGACGCGCCGGCGTCGATCCCGCTGGCATCGCACTCGAAGAACACGCTCTGCTCGATCCGAGCGCCGCGGAAGATGGCACCGCGGAGGCTGCCCTTCATGAACATCAGGCGGCTCGCGACGACCCCCGTGAAGTCGGCGCCGTCCGCCTTCATCTGGAGGGTATTGGCGTTCGTGAGCTTGGCGCGGCAGAGGCGCGCACCCGCGAGGTTGGCCTCGTAGAGGATCGCGTCTTCGAGGTCGGCACCCTCGAGGTTTGTGCCGAGCATCTTGGCGTTGCCGAGGTTGGCGCCGCGAAGATCGGCGTTCGTGAAGCGCGCTCCGTCGAGGTTTGCGTGCGCGAGCACCGCGTCCTTGAGCTTGGCGCCCGTGAGGTTCGCGCCCTTGAGGTTCGCACCCTCGAGGAACGCTCCCTCGAGGTCGAGGTTCGAGAGGTCCATGCCGGCGAGGTTGGCGCCGGTGAAGTCGCGGCGGCTGCGAGGTGCACCGGCGACGAGTGCCTTGATCTCGTCGCGCGCCGCTTGGCTCTGTTCGTCGTTCATCGCGTCGGCCGGCTCTTGGGCGTGGGCCGACAGGCGGTAGGCGCGAACCAGCTGCGCCTCGGCCTCGAGTAGCTGCGCGCGGAAGTTCGGATCGTCGAGACGCTCGCGGAGCCCGGGGATGTCGGTGTTCGCGTTCTGGCTCAGGGTGAGCAGATCGCGCATCCGCTCGATCTCGGCGTCGGCCGAGAACTTGGGCGGGCCCTTGTTCTCGTTCTTCGACTTGGCCTTGAGCGCAGGGAGGTCGACGCCGTACTCCTTGGCGAACTCCTGCAGCTGCTCCTCGGCCTGGGCCTGCTGCTTCTTGGTCTCGGCCTCTTTCTCTTCCTTTTCCTTGAGTGCCTTTTCGACGATCTCCGGAAGGTCGTCGATATCGACCTCTTTGCGCGGCGCGGGCGGCGGTGGCGGAGGCGGGAGGAGTTGCTCGTCGACGCCTTGGTCGAGAAACTGCTGCCGCGCCTTCTGGAACTCGCGACGCGCGCGCTCGGCGAAGTGCAGCTCGGCGAGCCCTTCGGGCTTCGGCACCTCTTCGAGCGGGTCGTCGACCTTGAGCGCACCGGCACCGGTGAGCTCGACCGAGAGGGGCATCAAGTCCTTGTCGCGGAGCGAGTAGAGCGCGCCCTTGTCCTTGTCGCTGCGCTTCGCGATGACTTCGATGAAGTGCTCGATCGGTCGCTTGGTGTCGTCATCCAGTGCGGCGACCGCGAGCTCGACGTCGGACGCGTCCGTCGTGGTGATCTCTCGCAATCCGCGCGCGAGCACGATGACCCGCTCACGATGCGGAAACACGTGCACCGTGTCGATCGACAGCGGAATCTCGATGAGCTTCTGTTCGGGGTCGACCGATGCCTTCATCTTGATGAAGCAGCGCGGAAAGAAGCGCGGCAACCGGGTGTCGAGGACACGCCTGTCGGGGTGCATGTTCTCGATGCGGATTTCTTCGTCACCCGCGAACCACTTCTCGATGCGCTGATCGGGTGCGGCGACGTTGAAGAGTGAGAAGTCGATGTCGTCGGCGAGGGCGTGGCCGTTCTTTTCCACCCAATCCCGCGTGTACGTGCCCATCTTCTTCTCGAAGTGCTCGGGCCAGGTGAGGTCCCAGCCGGCGAAGCTCGCCGGTTGCGGCCGGTCGCCCTTGGACTTCAGGACGTTCTTCGGATCCTCGACGTTGGGCAGCCAGTGCACCTCGGCGCCGCTCTCGTCCTTGGTGGGGGCGAGACCCTTGCCGATCGGGTTGTGCGGGAACTTCTCGCCGCCGAAGGCGTGCGCGTAGTCGATCGGCATCCGCGAGAACATCTGGGGCTCGCTCGCGCCGATGAGCGTCCACTTGCGATCGCCGAACACGTAGAGCTTCTTGTCGATGAGGCGCTTCTCTTGCGGACCCACGACGAGGCGGACGAACTCGCTGCCCTTCTCGCGCTCGCCGGTGAAGCACGAGCCGGTGACGATCACCTCACCCCGGGGCTTGAACATCCAGTAGTCGAGCACGCCGAAGCGCCCCAGGTCGGTCGCGACCATGCGCCACATCTCGGTCTCGCTGACCGGGGCCTTCGGCTTGTCGAACGGGAAGCAGAAACCGACCGTCGCCACGAAGACGTGCTTCTTCCGGTGGTCGAAGACCCGGTGGAGGAAGCTCGCGCGCAGCGGTTTGATGAGTTTCAAAAGAGTCTCGTCAGATCTTGATGACGATGGGAGCGACCTCGAGGTCGACGCCGCCGATCGACTTTACCTTGGCGACGTTGAAGCTGCAGTCGATGCCGTTGAGGCCGATGTTGAGGCCGTTGATCCCGATGTTGATGCCGTTGATGCCGAGGTTCAGGCCGGGCGCGATGCCGATCCTGGTTCCCCCGAAGAACTCGAACTGGAAGCCGAAGGTCAGCGCCATCTTCGCCGCCATCGTCAGCTCGAACATCAGCGCCGCTTGCAAGCTGATCTTCGTGCCGATGTGGAGCTCGTTCTTCATCGCGAGGGCGAGCTCGTTCTTGATGCCGACGAAGATGTTGGTGTCCATGCCGGCGGTGAACTCGAACTTGTTCGAGAGCCAGCTCTTGTCCTCGGGCGCGTCGATCGTGATCTTCTGAGATCCGTGGACGTGGATCTCTTGGTTTCCCATGATCTCGATCTTCTCGTTGCCGGTGACCTTGCGATCGCGATTGCCGGTGACCTCTTGCTTCTCGTTACCCTTGATCGCTACGTCGAGGTTGCCGTCGATGTCGATGTCGACGTTCGCGTAGAAGTGCGCCGTCGTGTTGCCGGTGACATCGAGCTTCCAGGTCGAGTCGAACTTGATCTCGGTCGCCGACTTGACGAAGAGCTTCAGCGTCGCGTTCCAGTCGATCTTGACGTCGCTGGTCACCGTCCAGGTGAACGTGTTGTTGAAGTTCCATGTGACCGCGAGGTCGTTCACCCACTTGTGCGTGTTGTGGAAGTGCCAGTCGGTGTAGTTGACGACGTCGACGGTCCACCACTGATCGACGTCGATGTTCAGGTTGAGGGTCGTCTGGATCTGACCGCAGCCCTGCGTCGTCAGGTTGAAGTTCCAGGTGCCGTACCCGAGGAACAAGGTGCTCGAGAAGATCGGGCACCACATGTCGATGTACATCGCCCCCGCCTGATCCTCGATCACGATGTGATTGAGGCTGCCGGTGCGGATGATGTTCTGCGTGTAGTTGTTCTGCGTGACCACGCTCTGGTTGAGCGCGTTGTGCACCACGCCGTTGATGACGGGGCGGTCAGGGTCGCCGCCCAGGAACGAGCAGATGACCTCGACGCTCTTGCGGAGCGGGAAGTGGTGACCCTCTTGCGGGCCGCCGTGCGGCTGCACCATGCGGACCCAGGTCGACGCTTTGCCGGCGGTGAGCGTGCCTTCGTCGAACTTGAACTTGACCGCGTAGCGGCCCATGTCGTCGATCTGCGCGTACTGGCTGTTCGCCGGTCCGTCGACGACGGCGTTCTCGTAGCCGTCGATGCGCGGCCACGGCGTCGGCTGCCCGTTGCGGTACTGGACCTGGGCCGGGATGCCCTTCATCTCGACGCGGTAGACGTCCTTGTACTTGACGGCGACGAGCGAGCCCCACGCGCTCGAGAACTGTGCGTCGTAGCCGTGGTGCTCGACCTCGGTGGCGAGGTACTGCGCGTTGTATTGGAAGAGCGGGTGGTCCTCGACAGAGAAGAGGTAGCCGGCCGAGAGCTGCGTCGCGGCGCCGGTCGCCTCGAACACGTCCTTGTTCGTGAGCTGATCCTCGGCGCGGATGGTGGCGATGCGCTGCGCGTCCGCCGGCGTGAAGAGCCGGCCGCCGTACTCGGCGATCTCGCCGATGGCGTTGTTGTCGACGCTCACCGTCGCCGACACGTCGAGCAGCGGCTTGGCGTAGTCGTAGTCGATCAGCTTCACGCTCGCCGGGAGCGCGTTGTGCGTCGCCGCGAAGTTGTCGAAGGCTTGCTTGACGAGGACGTCTTCGTAGTTCGACTGCGGCCAGTACTTGACGGGCGAGGTGCGGAGCGACTCGTGCGCCGCCTTGTTGTCGGTGATGACGAGGAGGTCGCCGTCGTCGGTCTGCTCGAAGAAGTAGTACATGCCTTCGCGGTCCATCCAGCGGCTGATGAACGCGAGGTTCGATTCCTTGTACTGCGTGATCTGCTCTTCGACCGGATAGGCAGCTTGCGTGCGGAACTCGAAGTCGATGCCCGCTTCGTCGAGCACCTCGGTGATGACCTCGACGCTGCTCTTGTTCGTCCAGATGCGGCTGTGCTTTGTCAGCGTCAGCTGCCAGAGCTGCGGGACGAGCCGCGCGTGGAAGAGCGAGATCGAGTCGGCGGCGCGCACGAGGCGAACCGACGAGAACATGCCGCTGAAGTTTTGCTCCGGCTCGTTGCCGAGCTTGATCGTGAGCTTCGCTTTCGCGAACACAGCTTCGTTCAGATCGAACTGCAGCGGCAGGTTCGGGATCGACTCGACGGTGAAGTAGACGTCGAAGACATAGGGCCTCGAAATCTTCTCCGAGCCGCGAAAGCCGGCGACCTTGGCGTTGATCGGGATCGCACCCGAGGTGAGGTTGAAGATCATGTCCGCTGCTCTCCTCCGGGCTGGTGGGTCGCCCGCAACGACTACGATTCGACGTTATCAGTGCGCCGCCGAGCCGCCGCGCCGATGTGAGCCGACGTCGTCATTTTGGTCGCAGGGTAGGCGTCGAGACTTGGATCGAGCGCTACCAGGGGCCCGGTCGGCGAGAGCTCAGACCAAGGGCTCGGCCGGGGAAGCTCAGATCACGTAGTCCTCGACGAAAACCGCCGCGTCTCCGAGCGAGATTCGAACGCGGTCGCCCTCGCTGACGGACAGCGCGTCGAAGCGCTCTTTCGGCATCTCGGCGACCAGAGATTGGCCGCTTTCCAGCTCCAGATCGAGCTTCACCAGCCAGCCGACCCGGGCCATCCGCTGCACCGTGGCGACCGAGGGACCGGCGTCCGAAGCCTCGGCCCGGCCGACGATCTGCACGTCGTGATGTCGCACGAAGGCGCGCACGTCGGCCCCTTCGCGAGGGCCTCCTCCTACAGGAACGGCGAGCCCGCCGAGGGCGGCCTGACCTTTGTCGACGACCCCCGAGAGGACGTTGCTCGATCCCATGAAGCTCGCGACGAAGGGCGTCGCCGGCCGATCGTAGACCTCGGCGGGCCGGCCCTTCTGCTCGATCCTACCCTTGTTGATGATGACAATACTGTCAGCGAGCTCCATCGCCTCTTCTTGATCGTGCGTCACGAAGAGGCAGGTGATGCCGTGCTCGCGCTGTAGGCGCCTGAGCCACCGCCGGAGCTCGAGCCCGAGGCGATCGTCGCGATCCGGCG
>JBGTSH010000108.1:0-29622 GCA_041940405.1 Polyangiaceae bacterium | reverse complement strand
TCTGTTCAAGCGAAGCTTGAACCACGTTCGGCTCATCGGGCCTTGCCTGGACTTCGACGCTTCGCGCCTACGGCGCTTCGCATCTTCGTCCACGCGGCTCGATTCCCCTCAGCTCCACTATTGATGGGTGCGTAGCACCCATCCTCATTCGGCTCATCGGCCCTGCGTGCACTTCGCTTCGCTCGTGCACTTCGGGTCGATTCCCCTCAGCTCCACTCTTGTGAGAGGCGCGCTCCGCGCGCCTTCACCTTCTTCGGCTCATCGGGCCTGGCCTGGACTTCGACGCTTCGCGCCTACGGCGCTTCGCATCTTCGTCCACGCGACTCGATTCCCCTGACGACGGAACGGTCCGCAGCGCGGAGTGCCAGGCAGGGCATGTCCCCGCACCGTCGCCGTGACCGAAACCACGTCGGGGGCTGGTCAGCCGAAGAGAACAGAACCGTCATGTTAGTCGACCGACTCGTCGGTTGACCATGGCGACGTCGGTCGCACGCCTTGGGTCGAGCGATCTTCAGCGCATCCCGCGTGGACTTCGAGCGCCGTGCGCCGCTCCTCAGATGCCTATTCTGGGGCCACGCGCAGGCGCAGGGCGAAGTGTTCTCCGTCCGGCGCCGCCGGTGCACCGAGATGCAACACCGTGCCGGGCGCGAAGGTCTGCGTCGATCGAACGGGCTACCTTTCGGCCACATCGCGACGAGATCAACCTGTGCGAGGATGATCCCGTGCGACCGCTCACCCCGCCTGTTCCCGTCCGCTTCGTCGCGCTGTCCGCGCTTCTCGCGTGTGCGACCGGATCGTGGGCGCTGGCCGCCTGCAGCTCGACCCCGGGGGCCGCAGAGCCGGTCAGCGGGCGCTGCATCACGGCAGCACAATCCGGCGACTCCGAGAGCGGCGCTCAAAAGGCCGCTCCGCCCTTCAGCGACTGCGCCGCGCAGCTGGACATGCACTGCGGCGGCGAAGATCGGTACGCGCTCTGTTCCTACCCGTTGAACGCCGCGCGGACCGCGGCGGCCCGCAAGACGCAGCCAGACGCATGCTGCTTCGGCGACCCGGAGTAGCGTGCGTCTCTCCTCGCCGGCGGGCGTCCCTCGCCGGGCGGCGCTTGGGCGCGCGCTCTGCTGGCTTTCTCGCCTTCGAAGTGGGACTGGCGTCAGCATCCGCAGCGATCCGGACTCACCTTCGAGCCGCCGCTGTTCCCCTCCGGGCTCGCACCACCTGAAGTAGAACGCGATCGATGGACGCATCGCTCCTCCCTCCCGACTGGGCCGCGCTGCTCGAAGCCGATCTCGGGCGGCTCGAATTCGATTCGCTGCTCCGGCGCGTCGCGGACGAGCGAGCCTCGAGCAAGGTCTACCCGCCCGAAGGCGAGGTGTTCGCGGCCTTCCACCACACGCCCGTCGAACGCACGCGCGTGGTCCTGCTCGGCCAGGATCCGTACCACGGCGCGGGCCAGGCCCACGGCCTCGCCTTCTCGGTCGCGCCCGGCGTGAAGGCCCCGCCGTCCCTCATGAACATGTTCAAGGAGCTCGAGGCCGACCTCGGCCACCCGGTGCCCAGGACCGGCTGCCTGTTGCCGTGGGCCGAGCAGGGTGTGCTCTTGCTCAACACGCTGCTCACCGTTCGTGAAGCCGAGCCCAATTCGCACAAGAAGCTCGGCTGGGAGCCGTTCACCGACGCGGTGATCTCGAGAATGAGCGAGCGCGCCGAGCACGTCGTGTTCGTCCTTTGGGGCAATCACGCGCGGAAGAAGGCGCGGCTCGTGGACGCCTACAGGCACACCATCGTCGAAGGCGCGCACCCGTCGCCGCTCTCCGCCAAGCTGTGGTTCGGTAGCCGCCCCTTTTCGAAGATCAACGAGGCCCTTCGCGCGCACGGGCAGGGCGAAATCTCTTGGGCGATTGCGGGCGATTGACGTCGCGCAGCAGCGCGGGCGCTCACTTCAGAATGCCGGCGATGTGCTCCGTCGTCTGGCCGCCGTTCCAGCCGAACGAGTCGCACTCGATGCCGAGCGCGCGCATGATCGTGACGTGCGCGGTGCTGTAGTTTCCGCCGGGCATGCGCGCGTGGTAGCCCTTCGCGATGTGGTTGTTGCAGCCCCCCGCGAAGACGGCCGCCATCTCGCTGACGCTGTGCTTGTAACCCTCGCCATACTCGGACAGACCGAAGACGAGTGAGCGGTCGAGGAGCGTCGCGCCCGACGGGTCGACCGTGGCCTGGAAGCGCGCCAAGAAGGCTGCGAACGCTTGCATCTGCAGCAGCGTGACGTTGCGCGCGGCTTCCCACTCGCCGTTGTGTACCGTGGTGTGAAAGTCGTTGTTGGCGCCCTGCGCCGAGAACACGTGGGTCGTGGCCGGCGACGTAAGCATGAACGAGAAGCAACGCGTCAGGTTGCACGCGATCGCCTTCGACAAGAGCTCGGCCATGATGTCGGTCTTCTGCACGATGTCGGCGCTGTTGCCGGGCACCGCCGGCACCTCGCAGACAGCGCCCGAGAGCTCGAGCCGCCGCTGGATCTCGTCCATGTGGTCGAGGTGCGCGTCGAGGCGGATCTTGTCGGCTGCGCCGAGGCGCTTCTTCAGGTCTTTGCCGTCTTCCATCACGGCGTCGAGCAGCGAAGCGCGGCGCAGAAGGAGGTCGACGTCGGGCGGCACCGAGAACAAGAGATTGAAGAGCTGCGACGGATCCATGATCGGCGGGTTCGTCGCATCGGGCCCGTTGTACGAAATGTGATTCCAGTGGCCGTAGTCGTGAAAGCGCGCGGGGCTGACACCCAGCACCAGCGAGCTGAACTTGGGCACGCCATCCGGGTAGAAGTCGGGGTGCTTGGCCACGTACTGGTCGAGCGTCGGGCGCAGGGCCGTCAGCGTGTGTGACGGGTGATCGAAGCCCTCGGGCCGGATGCGATCACCGGTCATCGCGACCATGAAGCCGCGCATGTGGCCGTCCTCTTGGCCCGGCGGAGTCGGCGGCACCTCGGTGTGCGGCGTCAGGCCGGTGACCACGCTGGGCTGGTACGGTGCGAGCGGCTCGAGCAGCGTGCTCGGCGTGTAGTCGGCTCCCTCGTTCGCGGGGGTCCACAAGTCGGGGTGCCCCGCTTGTTCGGCGCCGTGCTTGTCGTGCCACGGCAGACCACCACCCCAGAAGAAGAGGCCGAAGACGGGATAAGGATCTGCGGCGCTGGCGGCCTTGTCGCCGACCATCGCCTCGAGCGAAGGCAGCGCGAGACCGACGGCGGTGCTGCCGAGGACGCCACGGAGGAGCGTGCGGCGGGAGAGCCTGGTCTTCATCTCAGTTTCCCTCCGGCAGCGCGACCCTGCGGAAGCTCTCGTGGGTGATGAGCGTCAGCAGCATCTTTTGGAAGTCGTAGCCGCCTTCGGCGAAGTGCGCGTCGAGCTCGTCGAGGGCAGGCCCCTCACCCTTGTCGTCGATCCGCCCGAGCGAGTGACGGAACAACTGCTTCACGATGCAGCGGCCCACGTCCTCGTGGTCGGCCAGGACCGCGGCGAGATCGTCGGCGTCGGCGAGCGGCACGCCGTCGAGATCCCCCGAAGAGTCGATGGGGAACATCGGCCCGCCGTCGTCGGGGAAGCTCCCGAGCGCAGGCTGTTCGGTGCGGTAGACGCCGATGGAGTCGAAATGCTCGAAGAGGAGCCCCGGCGGATCGATGAAGGCGTGGCAGGCGGCGCACTGCGGGTTGTCGCGATGCTCTTGGAGCTTCTCACGCAGCGTCAGCGCCTCGCCGGTCTCGGGCTTGATCTCGGTGTCGACATCGGGCGGTGGCGGCGTGACCTCTTGGCAGAGCACGCGCTCGCGGATGTATTTGCCGCGTGTGGTCGGCGACGTCTGCGTCTCGTGCGCGTTCATCGTCAGGTAGCCGCTGAAGGTCAAGATGCCGGCCCGCGGGCTGTCTTGGGGGAAGTCGACCGCGACGAAGCCGTTGGCGTCGGCGTGGGTAAAGTCCGGCGTGATCCCGTAGATGGCGGCCAGGTCGGCGTTCACGTACGTGCGGCGCGTGCTGAAGAGCGAGCGCATGTCGCCGCGCCGGTCGAAGACGAGGTCGTCGACGATCAGCTCGACCTCGTGGCGCATGGCGGCCTGGATGCCCGGCGTGTAGAGCGGGTAGTTCTCGGCGCTGCGGGTGATCGACTCGAGCTTGCCGAGGTCGAGGTACTGAGCAAAGAACGCTTGCATCGCCACCTTGGCCCGGGGGCTGGAGAGGAGCCGCTCGGTGTGGGCGCGCAGGCCGTCGAGGTTATCGAGCTCACCCGCCTCGGCTGCGTCGAGGAGCTCGGCGTCGGGCCCGGTGTTCCAGAGCAGGAACGACATGCGGCTCGCCATCTCGTAGCCGGTCAAGCGCAGCTCTTCGGGCCTCTCCGGGTTCGGCTCGCCGAGCTCGATGCGATAGAGAAAGCTCGGCGCTTGCAACATGCCGGAGAGCGCGAGGCGCAGACCCTCCCACGCATCGGGCTGCGCGAGCTCTGCGGCCTTCGCCGACCAGCGATCGACCTCGGCTGCGGAGAGCGGCCTCCGAAACAGCCTCCGTCCGATGCGGCTGATGAACGCGCGCGCGCAGGCGTCGCCCTCGGCAACCACATCGCACGCGACGACGACGGCGCGGCGAGCCGGGTCGTTGAAGATCGAGTGGGTGATCGCGTCGGCGTTCTCTTCGTAGTGCTGCGTGCCGAGCTCGGAGAGCGTTGTGCTGGCCGCGCCGATGCTCTCGAACAGGTACGGGTTGGTGTCGGGCTCGACGACGAGCGGAGGCAGGTTTTCGCCGAACAGGTCGGCGAGGCTGTTGCGGTACTGCGCCTCGGTCAGGCGCGGCAGCGCCGCGGGAGCGGGCTGCATCACCTCTTCGGCGTCGGGCTCGGTGCCGCTCGGGCGTTCGTCGCCCGGCTCGCCGATGTTTCCGATGCAGCCGGCGACGGACACGCCGAAGCCAAGCAGAAGAGGGAGCACACGTCGCATGTTGGCGCGCCGTCTCGCAAGAGATGTACCTCTGCAGCTCGCGAACAGGCCCCGAAACTCCACCCAATTCGGCAGTATTTACGCCTAGTAAAGCGGCCGGTAGCCACGGCCACCAGGCCGCGTCGCACATGCTCCCTGATGAGAGCGAGAGGATCCATGGATCACGCGAGTGCCCGGCGTTTGGCGCACGTTTCCAGGGGATGCCGCGCGACCATCCACGGCACGGGATATGACTGTAGCCACCTCTCGTCATGCGTCTCGCCGTCTCCGTCGCCGTGGCATCGCTCTCGCTCGGTGCTGCGATCCCTGCCTTGGCGGCCGATCCAATCGGCTACCTCGACGGCGCCGGCTGCGACGCGATTGTCGGCTGGGCGCAGGACCCGGATAGCCCCGACCAGTCCATCGACGTGCACTTCTACTACGGCGGCCCCGCCGGCAGCGGTGCGCCGGCGAGCGCGATCAACGCGAACATCCATCGCGACGATCTGTGCACGGCGATCGGATCGTGCGTGCACGGCTTCTCGGGCATGACGCCGCTCAGCCTGCTCGATGGGCAGGCGCGCAACATCTACGCGTATGGCATCAACACCGGCGCCGGCGGCAACCCCGCTCTCGGGAACGCGCCGCGTGTGCTGCAGTGCGCGCCGCCCGCGCAGAGCGGCGAGCGCCGCCGAGTCGAGAGCCTCGCCTCGCTCGACGCGTGGAAGTTCCAGCCCTTCTGGGACATGCTGCCCGCCGGCTCGGGCGCCGACGCCCTGCCCGAGGGGCCTGCGCTGCAAGACGAGCCCGAGCTCGTGCGCGGCGACGACGGCAGCGAGCAGGTGTGGCTGCTCGACGGCGAAGGTCACGTGCGCCGTCGGGTGAGCCCCGCCGCGATGGTCGCGTGGCACTTCGACCCCGCGACGGTCCAAACGTTTCCAGCAGCCGATGTCTTGAGCTTGGTAGAGGGCACTGCCGTGCGCGCGAGGCCGGTCACCTTCATCGCGGGCTCTATGTTCGTGGTGGACGATCCGCAGCCCGCGAGCGGCTCTGGCCCGACGCTCACGACGTCGTCGGCATCGGGCGCGGGCGGCTCTTCGATCGTCGGCGGCGGTGCGCCCAATGGTGGCTCGAGCGGTGATGGTGGCGCGGGCCAAGGAGGCGACAGCGCCGATGGCGAAGGCCAAGGCGAGCGTGGATGCGCTTGGTCCGGCGGCAGGCCGGCGGACAACACCGCCTGGGCAGCGCTCGCCCTGCTCGCGCTGATCGCAGCCCGCCGGCGCTGAGTCGTACGGCGCCCCCCTCACCGCCGCTCAACCCCCCGCGGATCCCCTCACAGCCCCAAGAGCTTCGCGACGTAGTACTTCATCGTCTCCGTCGTTCCGCCACCGATCCTGAGCAGCCGCTGATCGCGCCACGCGCGCGCGATGCGATAGTCCTCGATGTAGCCCCAGCCGCCGTGGAACTGGAGGCACTGATCGGCGACGTCGCTCGCGATGTCACCGACGAGGATCTTCACCATCGAGATGTGCTTGACCGTCTCCATGCTGAGGTCCTGCTTGAGGACGTAGCGCTCGTGGTTGTAGCGATCGACGGTCTGGTAGACGTACGCCTTCGCGGCTTCGAGGCGCGTGAGCAGATCGACGAACTTGTGCTGCCAGACCTCACGCTTGATGATCGGCTTGCCGAACGCGCTGCGCTCGCGGCCGTAGGCGATGGCGTCCTCGATCATCAGGAACGCGCCCGACACAGCAGAGACGCCGGCAACGAGGCGCTCGGTCTGGAAGTTTTGCATGAGGTACATGAACCCCATGTTCTCTTCGCCGAGGCGGTAGCGCGCCGGGATGCGCATGTCCTCGAAGAAGAGCTCGGCGGTGTCGCTCGACTTGTTGCCGATCTTCTTGAGGGCCTTGTTGACGTGGAAGCCCTTGGTCTTGGTCGGCACCAAGAAGAACGAACAGCCGTGCGCACCCGCCTCGGGGTTTGTCTTCGCCAAGAGGGTGACGAAGTCGGCGCGCGTGCCGTTGGTGATGAACGTCTTCTGGCCGTTGATGACGTAGTCGCCGCCGTCCTTCTTCGCGACGGTCTTGATCCCGGCGACGTCGCTTCCAGCGGCGGGCTCGGACACGCCGAGCGAAGCGATCTTGTCTCCGGCGAGGGCCGGCTTCAAAAACTCCTCGATCTGCTCCTTGGTTCCGAGATCGCTGATGACCGGCGTGGCCATGTCGCTCTGCACGAGGAGGCCCATGCCGACGCCCGCGGACTTGCTGCGCGGCAATTCCTCGGCCTTCGCTACGCTGAACCAGTAGTCGAGGCCGGCGCCGCCGTGCTCCTCGGGGAAGTGGGCGCCCAAGATGCCGAGCTCACCCGCGCGCTTGAAGACCGAGTTGGGAAAGCAGCCGCTCTCCTCCCACTCCTCGACGTGGGGTGCGAGCTCCTTTTCGGCGAAAGCGCGGACGGTCTTGCGGAACTCCGCGTGCTCTTCGGAGAACGGCTGGAACATGAGTGGCCTCTCGAGGGGCCCCCGGGGGCCCGGATTCTGGGGAGATAGGCACCCCGAGCGGGGCGCGGAATGATTCGTACACGAACTTTTCATAGGCGCAACTGTGCTCCCACCCAGGAGCCTGAAAAGCATGGTGTTCCGCGCCCTCCCGGCCCGACCTCTTCTCGCGCGCGGGTGCGAATGGGGCTAGCTTCTGCCCCCCGCCCGCATGCGCATGCTCATCCTGTCGCGGAACGCCTCGCTGTACTCCACGAGCCGCGTGGTCCTCGCGGCGCGCGCACGCGGTCATGACGTAAGTGTCATCGATCCGCTCGAGTTCCAGATCGTGGTGACCCGCCGCCGGCCCGAGCTCTACGTCGGCGGCGCTCCGGTTCCCGAATACGACGTCGTGATCCCGCGCATCGGCGCGAGCATCACGAACTACGGTCTCGCCGTCGTTCGGCAGTTCGATCTGATGGGCGCGCCGGTCCTCAACGGCGCCGTCGCGATCGCGAGGAGCCGCGACAAACTTCGCGCGCTCCAGCTCCTCACGCTGCAGGGCATCGACGTCCCCATCACCGTCTGCGCGCGCTCGCCCGCCGGGCTCGAGGCGGCGCTCTCCCTCGTCGGAGGCTGCCCCGCCATCGTGAAGCTGCAGCAAGGAACGCAGGGCATCGGCACGATGATCGCCGACACGCCGCAAGCGGCGCACGCCCTGCTCGAGACCTTCTGGGCGATGGGTCAGGACATCGTCCTTCAGGAGTACGTCAAGGAGTCGAAGGGACGTGACGTGCGCGTCATCGTCGTCGGCGGCACGGTGGTCGCCGCGATGGAGCGCGTCGCGAAGAAGGGCGAGTTTCGCGCGAACCTCCACCGCGGCGGTCTCGGCCGCGGTATCAAGCTCCCGCCCAGCTTCCGCAAAGCGGCCGTCCGCGCGGCGCACGTGATGGGCCTGCAGGTCGCCGGCGTCGACATGCTCGCGGGAAGGCGCGGCCCGCGCATCCTCGAGATCAACAGCTCGCCGGGCCTCGAAGGCGTGGAGCGCGCGTCCGGCGTCGACGTCGCCGGAGCGATCGTCGACTACGCCGAGAAATTCGGGAAGAAGTACCGTGCGCTCAGCCGCGCCGGATACATGAAGCGCTTCCGCGCCAGCCTGGCCGCCGAACGAGCCATTGGCGCATGACGACGTCCGGCATCGTGAGCTCGCGTCGCGGTCCGGCGTGCGTGATCGAGCTGGCCCGGCCGGAGAAGAGGAACGCGTTCTCGCGCGAGCTCGCGACGGCGCTGGGGACCGAGATCGAGCACGCCGCGGCCGACGAATCGGTTCGAGGGATCGTCATTGCGGCGCGAGGGCCGGTCTTCGCAGCCGGCGGCGATCTCGAAGAGTTCGAGCAGCTCCTCGAAAAGAAGGGCAGCGCAGAAGAGGTGCTGGCGATGGGCCGGCACATGCGCGAGATCGAGCGCGCACCGGTCCCGGTCCTCGCCGCGGTATCCGGCCACGTCTACGGGGGCGGCTGCGAGCTCTTGCTGCTCTGCGACGGCGCGTACGCCGAGCGCGGCATCAAGCTCCAATTCCGACACGCGATGATGGGGCTGGCCCCCGCCTGGGGTGCTTCGGTGCGGCTGCCCGAGCGCGTGGGGCGCGTCCACGCGATGCGGCTGCTCGCGACCGCCGAAGAGATCGACGCCGACGAAGCGGCCCGAATCGGATTGGTGAACGAAGCCGTCGCGCCGGGCACGTCGCTGCCCCGGTGCCTCGCTGTCGTCGAACGTGTCGCCAAGCTGAACCGCGACGCCGTCGCGGCGCAGAAGCGATCGCTCATGGCCTCTGGCCGAGAGACGCGCGAACGTGCCGAGGTCGTGGAGGCGGACGTGTTCCGTTCGCTGTGGGGTGCGCCGGCACATCGCGAGGCGATTGCCGCGTTCGCGGCGCGTGCCTCGCGAAGCGACGCGCCCCCGCCCGCGCCAGAAGAGCCAGAATGACGAGCACGTGCCAGGGGCGGATGCCGCTCGCCTCGCCTCGGTAGACAGGCCTCACCGGCACCTCGACGGTGCGCAGACCCGCGAGTGCCACGAGCGACAACAGATCGTTCGGGTAGCCGTAGCCGGACCAGAGCGCGTCGAAGTCGATCGCGTCGAACGCCTCTTTCCCGATCGCCGTGTAGCCGCACTGGCTGTCGGTGATCTTCGGGATGCCCGTCGCCATGCGCGTGAGCACGCCGAGCACGCGGCCCGCCCGGCGCCGCGCAGCGGGCATGATGCGGCGGACGTTCGGGTTCGAGAGCCTCTCGCCCTTCACGTAGTGCGCGCTGCCGCGCACGACGGGCATGACGACACGCTCGAGGTCGGACGGATCCATCTGACCGTCGCCGGCCATCACCGCGACCACACGCGCGCCTCGCTCGAAGGCAAGCCGGTAGCCGCGCGCGATCGCAGCGCCGACGCCGCCGCTCCGCGCCAGCGTGACGACAAGCGCTTCGGGCCTCGCCTCGCGGGCGAGCCGTGCCGTGGCGTCGGTGCTCCCGTCGTCGATGACCACCACGTCGTCGACGAAGGCGGGCAGCGTCGAGAGCGTCTCGGCGATGAACAGCGCCTCGTTCTTCGCGGGAACCACGACAGCGACGCGCATGCCGGCGAGCACGACTCCTCATACCGGCGGCGCGCTGCAGGCTCAAGGTGACGCCCTTTCGCGGGCCGAGTAGAGCCGCTCGGTGACCCGTCGAAGGCTCCTCCTCGGCGCGGGCATCGGGCTCGCCCTGGTGGGCGCCGGTCTCGCCTACCGGCTGAGCCGCTTTCCGCCCGACACGACCCCCGAAGGCGCCTACTTGAGGATCGCGTACAGCATCAGCCGCGGCGACTTCGCGATGGTCTTTCCGTACCTCGAAGACGCCGCCCAGCACGCGGCCTTCACCATTCGCGACTACCGCAAGCAGTCCCGCGACCTGGTCGCTTCCGCGTTTCCCGAGCCCGAGCGGACGAGGCTCGTCGAGGAGTACCGCACCGCGGCCGATGCGCCCGACGGTGCCGACGTCTTCGTCGACATGGCCACCCGGCGCGGCTGGATCGGCCGGTTGCGCAGGGATCTCTCGGCCGTCGCGTCCGTGGAGATCGAGGGCGAGCGGGCGACGGTGGTGACGGTCCGCGGCACGCGGTACCCGTTTCGCCGCCGGGAGAACGGCATTTGGGGGCTGACGCTCTTCACGGCCGAGCTCGTGACCGAAGCGGAGACCGCGGCTCGCGACTGGGACGTCGTACAGCGCGCCGCGGCAGACTACGCGCGCGCACCTTGATCGCCCGACCGATGCTCGAAGGGGTGGTCGCGAGCACGCGGCGGGCGTAGCCTCGCCGGCCGGTATGAGCGCCCTCGCGTCAGGCGACAACTACGAGATCGTCTTGCAGGGGCGTGTCGTCGTCTGCCGCGTGTTCCAACGGCCCGATCGATCGAGCGCACAGGGCGCCGACTCCGCCGCGCAGATCGCGGAGCACCTCGTCGCCGCGTCGCGCCGCGACGGAGTCGACGGTCTGGTCTTCGACTTCCGCGACGCGCCGATGGTGTTCGGTCCTCGGACCGAGGCGGCGCTCGGCAATGCGTTCGCCTCTTTCGAGAAGGCGCGGCGCCGCGTCGTCGCCCTCGTCGCCGCTCACGCGCTCCAACGCCTGCAGATCGCGCGCGTCCTCGCGCAGACGGCGCACCACTTCGGCAGCATCGAAGAGGACCTGACCGTCGCGATCGGCGTCGCCGAGGGCCGCCCGAGCAGCCCTGCGTCGCGACGCTCGAACCCCTAGACGTCAGCCCTTTTCGACGGGCAATCCGGCCTCGACCCAACCTTTTTCGGTGACCTGGCCGAACGAGTTGCGCGCCCCGTCGAAGCCCGCCCGCTGATCGATGACGTTCGTGTAGCCGGCGCCCGCGAGCGCTGCGACGGCCTTGGCCGAGCGACCACCCGCCTTGCAGCCGACGACGAGCTTGGCGTCCTTGGGAAAGAGCGCTTCGACGCCCTTCACGAAGTCCGGGTTCGGCGCCATGCCGCCCGGGCCCGCGACCATGAACTGGACGAGCTTCGCGCCCGCGGGCCGTCCGGCGAGAAACTCCGGCTCGGTTCGGACGTCGAGGTACGTGTACCCCTCGTCGTCCATCAGTCGCTTCGCCTCCTCCGGGGAGACACGCTTCGGCTCGGTCATCTTTCGCCTCTCGCTGGAAGGTGGGTCAGAACGTGTGAACGAAGAGCCCGCTCCGCAGCTTGGGCTCGAACCAGGTGCTCTTCGGGGGCATCAAGAGGCCCGCGTCGCTCACCGCCATGAGCTCTTGGATGCTCGTGGGGTGAAGATGGATCGCCATGCTCATCGTGCCACCGTCGACGCGACGCTCGAGCTCCTTCGCGCCGCGAATACCGCCGACGAAATCGATGTGCGCGTCGCGGCGCGGGTCGGTGACGCCGAAGATGGGCCCCAGGATCTGATCCTGGCAGATGGAGCAGTCGAGGGACGCCACAGGATCGCGCGCGTCCCAAGAGCCCGGACGGGCGGTTGCTCGGTACCACTTGCCACCGGCGTAGAGGCCGAAGGATCGGGGCTTTTCCGGCGCAGGGACGGACGTCTCGGTCACGTCGAACCGCTCGCCGATCGCGGCGAGGAGCGCCGCCGCGGATCGGTTCTGCGGGTCACGAGCGACGCGGTTGTACGCGAGGATCTGCATCTGGTCGTGCGGAAAGACGACCGCGAGGAAGACGTCGTGCTCGCCGCCGTCGCCCCGCCGCTTCTTGTGGACGCGCGAAGCCGCCGCGCTTCGGTGATGGCCGTCGGCGACGTAGAGGTGCGGCACGCGCTCGAAAGCCCGCGAGAGCTCGCGGCTCGTGTCCCTCCCGAGGACCCAGAACGTGTGACCGACCCCGTCGGCCGCGACGAAATCGTAGGCAGGATCGCCGAGCTGGGCCGACGCGACCAGGGCGTCGATCGCGCCGTCGGCCTGGTAGGTGAGAAAGACAGGTTCGTCATGCGCCGACAGCTCGTCGATGTGCCGGGTGCGGTCGTCCTCCTTGTCGGCGCGCGTCTTCTCGTGCTTCTTGATGAGGTCGCGATCGTACTCGGCGACCGAAGCGCAACCGACGACGCCCACCTGGCGGTGGCTGCCCATCGTCTGGGCGTAGAGGTAGAGGAGCGGCTCGGCGTCGCGCTTCAGCCACTCCTCTTCGACCAGCGCCTCGAGGTTTTCGCGCGCCTTTGCGTACGCCTCATCGGAGTGCTCGTCGGTCCCCGGAGGGAGGTCGATCTCCGGACGCGTGACGTGGAGGAAGCTGGCGGGGTTGCCCTCGGCGAGGGCTGCCGCTTCCTTGGTGCTGACGACGTCGTACGGCGGGCTCGCGACGCGCTCGGCCTTCTCGCGCGGGGGCCTGAGCGCACAGAACGGTCGGATCTCGGCCATGCGTTCGCTATGCCCGACCCAGGCGCTGCCGTCGAGTACCGCTCTGCCGCTGCGGTCGCGATATAGTCCCCCGCCCCCCTGATGAGAGAAGACTCGGTCGCCCCGACCCTGCCCCCGCCCGGCCCCCCGCCGCGCGGCAAGCGCATCATCGCCGTCGGCGGTGGGCGCGGCGGCGTGGGCAAGAGCACGCTCACGGTGAACCTGGCGGTCTACTTCGCGCAGCTCGGGCGGAGCGTGGTCGTCTGCGACGCCGATCCCGTGGGCTCGAACCTGCACGCGATGCTGGGGCTCGCGGGAGCGCCGCTCGTTCCATTTTCGGCCGACGAGCCGGCGTCGCCGAAGCCCGTGACGACGCGGGTGCCCGGGCTGTCGATGCTCCCGACGACGTTCGATCTCATCGCGCTCGCTCCTGTGCGCCCGACGCGCAAGACGCAGTGGGCGGCGCGCATCGCCGAGATCGAGGCGGACTACGTCCTCGTTCACCTCGGTGGGAGCGTCACCCCGTCGAGCCTCGACCTGTTCGCGACGGCGGACGTTTCGGTCTGCGTGACCGCGCCCGATCCGCTCGCGGTCGAGGCCTCGTACGGCTTCTTGCGCGCGCTCTTCGCGCGAGGCCTCAGGCGGCGCCTCATGAAGGAGAAACACAAGCTCAAGCTGACCGAGCGCGCGCTCTCGTCGCTTCCGCCTCAGGCGAGCCCGATCGACATCGTCGAGGCGATCCATCGCTACGACCACGTGCTCGGGCGCGTCGCACAGCACGAGCTCGCGCGCCTCTCGCCGCGGCTCGTCGTGGGCCAGACCCGCCTTCGCTCGGACCTCGAGCTGGGCCCTGCGATGAGCGCGATCAGCGAGCGCTTCCTCGGCATCGCGCTAGAGTACCTCGCTCACATCGAGCATGACGACGCCGTATGGCTCGCCGTCCGAAAGCAGAGCCCGCTCTTGATCGAGAGCCCGACCTCGAAGAGCGCGCGCAACATCGAGCGAGTCGCCCGCCGCATCCTGGCGCTGGTGATGGCGTTCGAGGCGCGCCGCGCCCAGGGCGGCTCGCGCACCAGCGACGTACCGCTCGCCGAATGGCTCAGACCGGCGCCCGCCACGCTCTACGAGGTGCTCGGGGTCGCCCGCACCGCGTCGGACGACGAGATCCGGCGAGCCTACAAAAGGCAGCGCGACGTCTTTCGCGACGGGAGCTTCCCCGCGGCCAGCGTCGTGTCGGACCGCGAGCTTCGCGCCGAGCAGGCGCGCATCGAGCAGGCATACGACACCTTGCTCGACCCGAACAAGCGACGCTCCTACGACCTATCGACCTTCCCGGCACAGGCCAAGGAAGAACGACAGATCCGTCATGTCGACTCCGCGCGCGCCGCCGAGCTGGCGTTGCTCCAGGCCGAGGTGGCGCGAGAGATCCACGCCGAGACGCAGTTCACCGGGAGCCTCCTCCGTAAGGTGCGCGAGTCGCAAGGCGTCGACGTTGCCGACATCGCCGTTCGAACCAAGATCTCCGGCGCGCACATCCGCGCGATCGAGGCCGAGAACCCGGCGGACCTTCCCGCGATGGTCTACGTGCAGGGCTTCGTGCAAGAGATCGCCAAGTTCCTGAAGCTCGATCCGACGCAGGTCTCGCGAACGCTCGTCCGCAGGCTGCGAGAGATCGTGGCGCGACAAGGTGGCGGTGACGAGTAACAAGGGTCTTTGGCTCCGGAGCCTTCGCGCCGTCGTCCTCGAGAACCCCGGCGTCATCACGGCCCTCATCTTCGTGATCGCGCTCGGACCACGCTTGTGGGTGGCGGCGAGGTGGTCGGGCGAGCCGGTCTGGGACGGCCACTACTATCACTTCGGCGCGGTCCGCATCGCGGAGGGGCACGGCTACTCGGACGACGTGGCGACGCCCGACGGGCTCTCGTGGCACCCGTGGTGTCACTACCCGGTCGGGTACAGCGGGTTTCTCGCCGCCTTCTATCTCCTCTTCGGCGCGACGCCGACCGTCGGGACCGCTGCAGGCGCCCTCGCGGGCGCGGCGACGGCCGCCGCAGTCCACCGTCTCGCGCTCGCCTTCCTGTCGCCGGCTCGCGCGATCTTCGCGGGCCTCGCATGCGCGCTCCATCCGGGGCTCATCCTCTACGCAGCCGTGCTCATGACCGAGCCGCTCGCGGCGCTCGGCCTCATCGTCGCACCCCTCGTCTATCTCGAGCTCTCGAAGCGGCCTCGGCTCGCGGCGGCGATCGCCGGCGCGATCCTCGGCCTCACGACCCTCGTGCGTCCGCAGACGATCCTCTGCGCTCCCGCGATCGCGCTCCTCGCGACAGGGACGCGGTGGCGCCCCAAGCTCGCCCTTGGAGCGATCGCCACGCTCGTCGCCGTCCTCGTCGTCGCGCCGTGGACGATCCGCAACTGCGTGCGGATGGACGGCTGCGCCTTCGTCTCCACGAACGCAGGATGGAACCTCGCCATCGGAAGCTCCCCGCGCGCGACCGGAAGGTTCGAGCCGCTCCGCGCCGAGGACGGCTGCCGCGTCGTCACCGGCCAAGTTCAGCAGGACCGCTGCTGGATGGATCAGGGAGCTGCGTGGATAAAAGAGGATCCCGAACGTTGGGCCGCGCTCGCCCCGAAGAAGCTGTCGTTCACCTTCGATCATCAGTCGTTTGCCGTCGGCTACCTCGCGCAGGCCGATCCGGGAGCCTGGCCGGAAGATCGCCGGGCATCGTGGCGCGCCCTCCTCGGCACGACGCAGTACGCCCTCCTCTTGGCTGCAGCGATGGGCGCGCTGCTCCTCCCGCTCGGTCGAAAGAAGGACATCTTCCTCGCCACCGGCCTCGGCCTCGCGCTCGTGCTCTTCTGCGACGGGCTCGCACGGGAGCCGATGCGCGCCTGGCCGCTCGCGGTCCTCTTGCCGGTGCTCGCGTTCGTTCCGCCGTGGGATCGAAAGGACAAGGGAGTCGTTCGCTTCTTCGCCTTCTGCGTCTTTACGCTGGTCGTCGTCCACGTCGTCTTCTTCGGCGAAGACCGCTTCCAGATTGTCACCACCCCGGCCCTCTGTCTGCTCGCCGCGTCCGCGTTGCGTTGGGCAGACGAGGAAGGTTTGGTAGGCTCGCGGGCGGGATGAGCCGAACGAAGATCGCGCTTTTCGCCTCGATCGCCGCGCTCGTCGCGGCGCCGGCGCTTCCCACCTTCGCGTTCCCGTACGTCGCGAAGCGGGGCGAGACCCTCGCCATGCTGTCGCTCCGGTTTTACGGTCGCGTCGACAAAGAGAAGGTCCTCGTCACCGCGAACGGTCTGCGCGATGGAGCCCCCGTCGTCCCCGGCACGCGCCTCGAGATCCCGACCGTGAGCCATCACCGCGTCCAGCGCGGCGAGACATGGGAGAGCCTCGCGGAGCTCTACCTCGGCGAGCCGAAGCGGGCCGAAGCGCTCGCGCTCGGCAACGAGACGATGCCGTGGCTTCCGGTCGAGAGCGGCCGCGAGATCGTCGTCCCTTACGTGCTGCGCGTCGTCTCGGCGCCGGGCGACTCGACCCCGAGTCTCGCGTACAGCTACCTGGGCCACCGCGACGACGCCTACATGGTCGACAGGTTCAACTCGCTCAACGGCCGGCCCCTCAAGAGCGGCGACGTGCTCCTCTTGCCGATCAGCGATCTGGCCCTCACGGATGAAGGCGTCGAGGCAGCGCGTGCCGGGCTCGCGCTGTCTTCCCGCGAAGCGGCCGGCGATGCTCGCGACGCCCAGCTCCGCGCCGACGCCGAGCTCCCGCTCTTGGCCCGCGAAGTTCGAGAAGGCCGCTGGGTCGCGGCGATCTCCCGCGGCAACCAGCTCCTCGGCGGCGGTGTGCTCTCGGATCCGCAGACGGCGCAAGCCAACCGCCTCCTCCTCGAGGCCTATGTGGCGCTCGACGAAGAAGAGCTCGCGCGGACGGCGTGCGACGAGTGGAGGCGTGCCGATCCCGATTCGCCGCTCGACCCCATCGAGCTGAGCCCGAAGGTGCTGCGTGCCTGTGCGGGAACCTCGGGCGGCGCTCGCTACGGCGCGATGGGTGAGGACGTCGAGCCGGTCCCGAGCGCGTCGGCGAAGCGTTTCCCGCCGAAGCCCCCGGCGCCGCGCCCCTTCCCCTCGGCGACGGAGGAGCCGTGACGGCTCGCGCGACCGAGAAGCCGACGGACGGCGATCCGGCAAGCGTCGGAGACGAGATCGCCGGCACCTACGTGGTCGAACGGCACCTCGGCCGAGGCGCGTCGGGAGTCGTGTATGCCGCGCGGCGCAAGCGAGAGGGCGACGTGGTCGCGCTCAAGATCATCCACCCCGAGCTCTGCAACTCGCGGCAGGTCTTCGGTCGCTACAAGCGCGAGGCGACGATCCTCAAGATGCTCGACGACGATCGCATCGTGAAGTTCTTCGATTTCGTCGAGCACGACGGCCTCCTCGCGATAGCGCTCGAATACGTCCGCGGAGCGTCGCTCGACGGCCTCTTGGCAGGCGACGGCGCGACCGACGCCGAGGTGAGGCTGCCGAAGCCCCTGCCGCTCGACGTCGCCACGGATCTCGCGATCCAGATCTGCGACGGCCTCGCGGTCGCGCACGACGTCGGCATCGTGCACCGAGATCTCAAGCCGGCCAACGTCATGATCGAGCGGTCTCCGGGCGGCTCGCTCCGAGCGCGGATCCTCGACTTCGGTCTCGCGAAGGTGGTCCACGGCGAGCACCTGGTCACCGGGCTCACCGAGCGCGACATGATCTTCGGCACGCCCGAGTACATGGCGCCCGAGCAAGCGCGCGGCGACGACGTCGACGCTCGCTGCGACATCTACGCGTGCGGCGCGATGCTCTACGAGATGGCGACCGGCAGCGTGCCGGTCAAAGGATCGACGCCTCTCGCGACGATGACCGCTCAGCTCGTCGAGCCGATCGAGGCCCCACGGGCACGCGCGCCGGGTCGGAACATCCCGCCTGCCCTCGAGGCCGTCATCCTGCGCGCCCTGGAGAAGGAGCCGGATCGCCGCTACGCCTCGGCGCGCGAGCTCGCGACCGCGCTCGAAGCGGCCTGCGAGCGTCGTGTGATCTCGGTGACCCCCGACCCCGCGGCCGGGGCCGACCTCTCCGATCTCGACGCGCGCGACACCGAGCTCGCGCTCCGGCGCTCGCAGATCAAGGCCGCGGGCGACCTCCTCGAAGAGGCGGAGAAGCTCGCCAAGGCAAACCAAGCGCAAACCACCTCGGCCGAGGGCTCGGCGCCGCAGACCGGGCGCGCCTCGAATCCGCGAACCAGCTCGCTCTCGCCGTACGCTCCGGCCCAGCCGCGAGGGTGGATCTGGCCGGTCGTCTCGATTGTGGCGATCGGGACCTGCATCGCGCTCGGCGTGCTTCTCGCCCTCAAGTGACGCCTGCTTTTGCGGGCGGCGCCTCGCGCTGATAAGCCTTCTTGGTCGTGACCGCGAAGCCGAAGCCGTTTCCTCCGTACGAGGTCGATTGGGGCGCATTTGCGCCGCTTCGGCTGCGCGCGCGCGTCGTCGCAGAAGGCGTCTACGCGGGCATGCACCGGAGCGTCCGCAAAGGCTCCGGCGTCGAGTTCGGTGGACAGCGCCCCTACGTGCCGGGCGACGACCTGCGCTTCGTCGACAAGCGATCGCTCCTCCGGCACGACCGCCTCCTGGTTCGCGAGTTCGAGACCGAGACCGATCGAGCCCTGTGGCTGGTGGTCGACGCGACCGCGTCGATGGCCTTCAAGGGCCGCGGTCCGGGCGCGAAGTACGCGTATGCATCGCTGCTCGCGGCCGCGCTCGCACGGGTCGCGCTCTCGTCCGGCGACCCGGTCGGTCTCGTCATCCTCGGAGGCGACGGCTCCCGCGCTCTCCCCGCGAGCGCCGGCCGAGAGGCGTTCGACCGGATCGTCTGGGCGCTCTCCTCGGCGAAGCCTGCGGGCGACTGGTCGCGCGGCGGCGACGACGTCCTCCGCGCGCTCTTGCCGGTGTACGAGAGAGCGCGTCGCGGCAGCGTCATCGTCCTGTTCTCCGATCTCGTCGATCTGCCCGATCGCGCCCTGTCCGACTACGGCGGGCTAGCGACCCGAGGTCGCCGCGCCTTCGCCGTTCAGGTCCTCTCGCCCGACGAAGCGACGCTGCCCTTTCACGAGCACGCGCGATTCACCAGCATGGAGGGCGGCATCGTGGTCGAGGCGGATCCCGAGCAGGCGCGGGCTACGTACCTGGCGCAGCTCGCGCTCCTTCAGGGCCTTTGGCGCGAGGACCTCGTCGGGCGCGGCGGAGCGCTGGTGACGAGGGACACGACGGGCGATCCCGTCGCGGTGCTGCGTGAGCTCCTGCTTTCGGTGTCCGGAGCCGCCCTCGAAGGGGCACCGGCACGCGGAGCTGCCTCGGCATGAGCCTCGTCACGGCGCTGGCGCTGGCCGTCGGGCTGTTCGTCGTCGCGCCGATCGCCGCGCACTTGTTGCGCCGCCGCCGGGCGGCCGAGGTCGCCCTGCCGACCGCTCGGCTCCTCTCTTCCACGCCGCCCGCGGCTCGACGAAGGAGCGCGCTCGAGGACCGGGGCCTCTTCGCGATCCGCGTGCTAGCGGTGATCATGCTGGCGCTCCTCGGGGCGACGCCGTTCGTCTCGTGCTCGCGGCTGGCGCTGCTCCGCAAGGACGGCGCGTCGATCGCGATGGTCGTCGTCGTCGACGACTCGCTCTCGATGAGCGCCGACGCTTCGGGCGAGACGCGGTTCGAGCGCGCCAAGCGGGCGACGAAGGATCTGATCCAGGCCGTCGAGCCCGGAGACTCCGTCGCGATCGTGCTCGCGGGGGCAGAGGCTCGGGTCCACCTGTCTCCGACGATCGACAAGAGCGTGATGGAAAAGTCGATCGACGCGCTCGAGCCGAGCCACCGCCCGACCGACCTCGAGTCGGCGCTGGGCGTGGCGCGCGACCTCCTCAGGCTGGCACCTCAAGCTGACAAACGCGTCATCTTGTTGAGCGACCTGGCCGACGGCCACCCCGACGGCGCGCCGCTCGACCTCGAAGACGACGTGTCGTTGTGGCTCGCGCTCCCCGATCTGACCGCCAAGGGCGAGGCCGACTGCGCGCTCGGAACCGCGGCGCGCGTGGCCGATCGCGTCGACGTGACGATCGTCTGCACCCCCGAGGCGAACGCCACCGGGCGCACGGTGACGCTCGTGGGAGAGGACGCGAAAGAGATCGCCCACGAGCAGGTCCCGGAGGGCGCCGAGGCGATCGCCATCAAAGTGCCCGAGGGCGCGCGCGCTCTCGAGGCGCGCCTCTCGCCGGGCGACGTCATCGCCGATGACGACGCAACGCCGGTGGTCGAGCACGCGACCGATCTGTCGCTGGCGATCGTCGCGGACGCGGCGGCTTCGCACATCGAAACCGGCGGTCCACCGCCGGTCGAGCGAGCCCTCGCCGCGCTCGATCTGGGCTCGTTCGTCAAACCGCTCGCGAGCGTGCCCGAGCATTCCGAGGAGCTCGCGACGCACGCCGGCCTCGTCCTCGACGATCCGCCGGGGCTCACCCCCGAAGAGCGGCGGACCGTCGCGGGGTGGGTCGAAGGCGGCGGCACGCTCCTTCTCGGCCTCGGGCGCCGGTCGGCGTCGGCGCCGCTCGGCGCGGGGCTCGGCGCGCTCGTCCCTGGCGTCGTCCGTTGGGCCGCGGTCGCACCGGCAGGCGCCGCGCCCGACGGCTGCTCGTTCTTCGGTCCGAGCGCCGAGGGGCTCACGGACCTCGGCGCCAAGGGCCGCGCGATGCTCGATCATGAGGCCATCGACGGCGCGGAGATGCTCTGCGCGTGGAGCGACGGCGCGCCGCTCCTCTTGCGACGAAAGCTCGGTCGAGGGAGCGTGCTCATCACGACGGTTCCGTTCGATCTCGATTCGAGCGACTTCCCAGTTCGACCCGCGTTCCTCGCGCTGTTGGATCGATTCGCCGAGGGCGCACGCGCACGCGGCGGCGCTCGTGTCGTCGAAGCGGGCAGCGGCTTCCTTTTGCACGGCTTCGACAAGGTCGAGGCGCGGGTTCAGCCGCTCGGCGGCGGGCGCGGGCGCGATCTCCCGGTCGTGGAACGCGACGGCTCACTGTCGGTGAGCGCTCCCCTCATCGGACGCTACGCGCTGGTGCTGGATGGTGCCTCCGACGTTCGGTATGCGGTCACGCCGGCGAGAGAGATCGATCTCCGCCCGCGAGCCATCGCCCCGAAGGCCGCCGATCCATCGCTGGGCGGGCAGACCCAGCAGATGGATGCGTCTCCTTATGTGGCGTTCGCGCTCCTCGCGCTGATGGTCCTCGAGCTGGCGATGCGCGCGTTCTCGCAAGGCTCACGCGCCTGAGCGCGGGCTAGGACTTTGCCTTGGCGCGAGCGGCGCGCGCCTGCAGCTCCTCGATCTGCATCTCGGCTTGGGTCTGGAGGGACTCGAACTCGGAGGCGACGTCCTCGTCCAGATCGTCACGCTTCTGGTACGCCTTCGCGGCCTTGAGCGCCTCGGCCGGCGATCGCGAGAGAAGGAACGAGATCGCTCGATAGGCCTTCTCCGGGTCCGCGTCGGCCTTCTCTTTGCGGGCCTGCGTGATGCGATTTTGCGCGATCTGCTTTCTGCTCTTGTCTTGGTTTGCTTCGATGAACGCCTTCCAGCGAGCCGCCGTCTGGCGATGCTCTTGCCAGGCATCGGTGACCGAGGACTCTTTCCACGGGGCAATCAGCTCCGGCGCGGCGCCCATCATCGCCTCGAGCGTCTCGGGGATTTGGTAGACGATGTCCGTCTGATCCTCCATCTCGGCTTTGGCGATCGCGACGAAGCCGTCGACGACCGCCTTGCGGACCTTCTTGTCGTCGATCTTGCCGAGCGCGAAGAGCAGGCGGCTCTTGCCGTAGTAGGACGCCTCTTCGTTCTGCACATTGAGCGCGACCAGGATCGACGGGACGGCCTTCTTCCCGCGAGCGACGAGGCGAGCCACGGCGAGGTTGCACCTCGCGGTCTCCTTCGGCGACGGGCCCTCGCGACTGAAAGGATCCGAGACGCAGCTCTCGTTCACTCGGGCCACCTCTTTGTCGCTCGTCGCGTCGGGCTTTCCGAGCTTCGAAGCGTCGAAGGGCTTGGTCGTCTCCACCGTCTTCGCCTGAGCCGGCGGGCTCGCCCGCGGCGGCGCCTTGCCTTTCACCGGGGGCGCCCCGTCGGCGCTTGCACTGCCTGCGAGGGTCGCGACGAGGAGGCCGGCGGCCAGGGTGAGCGCAGTCTTCATGGCTTTTCTTTCGGTTGGGGTTTGGAGATCAGAGGTGGGACGAGACCGCGCGCGACGACGATCTCATCGCGCGCTTGCTCGACGTCGAAGCTCGCGGCCATCGCGTGGTCCATTCGCTGGTACGCGACGATCCAGCGGACGCTCAGGCGTTCGGTCGAGGACGGAAAACGCAGGCTGACCCGCCGCGAGCCCTTGCCGGGCGGCGGAACACGCGTGTCGGCGATCTCGACCCGGCGGATCTCGAGCGAGCCCTCGGCCGCCGGGACGTCGCGGAACTTCCGCGCGAGGTGGACCACCGGCGCCGTCATGACGACCTTTCCTTCGGCGTCGAGCGCCTCGGCGCGGATCTCGAGGCGGCGAAACATGTCACCCGTCGGAAACGCGTGGCCCACGCGGCCGGCAGAGAGCTCGATCGAGAGATCGCTCGCGCCGTCGCGCTCTGCCTCGACCGCGACTGCCTGCTCGAGGAGCCGCGGATTCGAAATGACAGAAAAGTCATGCGACCGCCGCCTCGTCCCGTCCGCTCGCCCGACGAGCGGCATGTGACAATCACGGCACTCGACCGCCGACATCGACGAGCCCGCGTGCTCGGCGAGGGTGTCCTGCATCGGCTGGCCCTTGGAACGCGGAAAGTCGAACTGGTGGCACGACGCGCAGGCCTCTCGGGTCGCGAGCCGCTCGTCGCCGCGAACCGCGTGGCTCTCGGCCGACGCGGCCAGCGTCCGCGGTCCGACGATCGAGTCACCCTGGACGTGGCAAGTGGTGCAGCCGACCCCGACGCCTTGCGCTGCCTCGGTCGGCGCCGCGTTCGGATCCGACTCCGGCGCGTGGCATCCCCGGCAAAACGCGACCGGCTCGATGGCGTACGCCTTCTGAAAGACCGGATCGGTCCAGGCTTCTTGGTGGAGCGAGCCGCGCCATTCGCCCGCCTCGTCGGTGTGACAGCCCTCGCAGCGGGCGTTCTCCTTCGCCGGATCGTGCTCGGCCCCGCGAGCCCGGGGGGCCGGCCCCGGCAAGGCCGGCAGGTCGTCGCTTCGCACGGGCGCACCCAGACCCACACCGATCGCCGCCACCAGGGCGGCGACAAGGAGGGGGCCAAAGGTGCGAGCGGACATGGGGGCGAAGGGGATACGCCCACGGGACGATCGGTCGTCCCGCGGGGCCTATCCCCCATCGCGTGGGCCTGCTCGAGTGTGACGGCAGCCCGCCGGTCAGTGAACCGGGCGGTCTTCGGTCGCGAAACCGTTCGCCTTGAAGGCGTGCTCGGGGCCCGGGAACGATCGGTCCGCGACCGCCTGGACGAACGCTTCGGTGGCCCCGACGATCGCGTCCCCGACCTCGGCGAAGCGCTTCACGAACTTCGGCGAGAGGCCGCGGTACATCCCGAGGAGGTCGTAACAGACGAGCACCTGGCCGTCGCAGCCCGCGCCGGCGCCGATCCCGATCGTGGGGATCGAAACGGCGCTCGTCACCTCGGCCGCGAGATCCGGTGGGATCGCCTCGAGCACGATCGCATACGCACCCGCCTCTTCGAGAGCGCGCGCGTCGCGCAGCACCTGCTCGGCGTCCTCGGGGCGCTTGCCCTGGACCTTGAACCCGCCGAGCGCGTGCACCGACTGGGGCGTCAGTCCGACGTGACCCATGACCGGAATCCCCGCAGAACAGATGCGGAAGACGTGCTCGGCGAACGCGGCGCCGCCCTCGAGCTTCACGCTCTCGAAAGCGCCGTCCTTCATCAGCTTGCCGGCCGTCTCGACCGCTTGCATCGGCGAGACCTGGTAGCTCATGAACGGCATGTCGCCGATGACGTGCGCACCGCGAGCGCCGCGAGCGACGGCGCGCCCGTGGTAACAGATCTCTTCGACCGTCACGGGCAGGGTGTTCGGATGCCCCTGCACGACCATGCCGAGCGAGTCACCGACGAGCAGGGCGTCGACCCCGCCTTCGTCGAGGAGACGCGCCATGGTGAAGTCGTAGGCAGTCACCACGGCCAACGGGCGGTCGCCCTTGCGCGCGCGGATGGCCGGGACGGTTACTTTCGCACGCCCATTCTGGGCGCTACGCGGATCACCAGCTCCGTACATTTTCCTCCGGGTCGCGGCCGCAGGTGCGGTCCACGCCTGAAGGAAGTCATAGTTCGGGAAAGAGGCCGGGACAAGGCCCCAGCTGTCAGCGGCGGCGAGCCCGGCGACGGCTGAGCAGGTAGGCGGCGCCGACCAGCCCCACCCAAGCGAGCCCCGCTCGTTTGGGCTCCGGGGCGAACCCGCACCTGTCTCGATCGTCGTCGCCCCAGTTCACGTACGTGTACACGCCGTCCCCGTTCAGATCGACGAAGGTCGACCCCTCGTCCTCGTCACCGCACACCGGGGGCGGAGGGCACGAAGGGCGAGTCCCGACCGTGTTCGACACAGGCAAGAACGGCGAGACGGTGTCGTTGGGCGACGCTGCGGAAAGCACGAGATCCGTCGCGAGCGCGCTCCGCGCGAGATCGGCCGAGAGGCGCGTGACGAAGAGAGACTCGGAGGAGATGCCCGCGGTCACCGTCGCGACGTCTTCTTCTGCGGCCTCGACCGCCCCGTCCCCGTTCGCATCGGCGTAGCCGCTGCCGGCCGGATCGTAGCTCGCGATGCTGACGAGGTTGTCGAGCACCCAGCTGCCCATCGGCTGCGCCGCGTCGACGAGCCAGCGCGAGCCTCCGTCGGCGTCGAGGATCTCTTGCCGCAGCTGTTGGTAGTTGCTGCTCTGCGTGTCCCAGTTCCAGACCAGGTCGGACGCCTGGATCGTTTCGAAGCCGAAGTTCTGCGGGTTGTAGCGACCCTGGCCGAAGACCCACAGCGTGATCGCGGTGCGAGCCCCGGTGCCCGCGGCCACCATGCGAAGCGGCAGCGTGGGGCTCGCGCCGGGAGCCGTGATGCGCACGGGGCGCATCGCGTCGACGCCCTGCCCGGGGACGAGGCGAAGCGCGAGAAAACCGAAGCCCTCTTGGACGTACGCGTCGACGACCGGCTGCACCTCGTCAGGCACGTTGTAGCCGTGCGCGTCGAGCCAGGTCGCAAGCGCGGCCGGATCGGTCGCCGAGAGCTGCACCGTCTCGTACGGCCCCACGACTTCCTGCGCGATGACGTCGACACCGCCGCCCCCCGTCGCGGCCGTCGCCCCGACAGGCCCGGTCGCCGAGAACCCGTTGCCGCATCCCGGCGGCGGACAGTTGATCGCAGGCGACTGGATGACGACCTGCGTTGCGCTCTCGAGCGCCTGAAAGAGCAGATCCGACGAAAGCCCAATGGTCACTTGCTCGCGAATCGGGAGCACCCACGCGAACTCGCTCGGATCGCCCGCGTACTCGATCTGATCCCAGAGCGTCGTCTGCGACGCCGAGACGCTGAGCGCCATGCGATGCCCGGTCACCTGGGTCGACTCCGTCTGCGAAGGAGACGTAAAGCAGCCGCCGCAGGCATGAGCGTCCCTAGCGAAAAGGGTCGCAGCGGTTCCGGACACGAGGAGGATGAGAGAGACGATTCCGAGGCGCATAGAGAGCTCCTGCCTGCGGGGCAGAGACTGCTCCATGCATGGGGCGAGCCACGCAAAATTGGCTCAATTCACGGCCTGTTTTGACGTCTCGCCCGGCGCTGCGGCTCAGCCTGGCGCAGTCGGCGCGGCGCCGATCCGAGAGCGGATCAGATCAAGCCTTCGTCGAGCCGGCGCATCCCTTCGAGGAGCAGCCCCTCGGGCGAGACGTCGATCGTCTTGCCCGTCGGGATCGCCTGGGGATCGATCTGAAAGTCGCCCTCTTTGAGGTTGAGCATCCGGTAGAACGCCTCCTCACCGCGATGCGGTGGGAGCCGCGCGTCGACGATCTGTCCGTCGACGAAGCCGATGTCACCGGCGCCCTTCGACGTCTTGATCTTCACCGTGCACGTCTTCCGACCATGCCAGAGGATCTGGACGACGTCGGGGAGCGCCATTTCGGCGAGCGAGCCGCTGACGCCGCGCGGGGCGGCCGTCGACGCGGGAGCCCGCGCGCGCTTGCGCTCGACGAGCTGGCGGATCTTGGTGACGAAGACGTCGGGCGGCGAAGGCTTGGAGACGAGATCGTCGACGCCGAGCTCGAACACGATCTCGGCCAGCTGGCGGTCGGTCTTGCGCGTGTGGATGACCCACACCATCACGTTCTGGCCGGCCTTTTCTGCGACGGCGGTGCTCCGCAGGGTGAGGCCCGCGTCGGCGACCTCGAGATCGATCTCGCTGATTACGATGGCCACCTCGCGGTTGCGAAGCTCGTGCAGGGCTTGCGGCATCGTGCGCGCGACCCGGACGTCGAACCCCGCCTCGAGGAGCTTGAGCTCGAGCACTGTGGTGTCTTCGGGATCGGTGTCGACGACGAGCACGGTGTGACGATCGGCGAGGAGCTTGGCGCGAAGGTCGTCGCCCGACACCTCGGCGCGGAAGAGATCGAGGACCGTCGGATCGAAGATGGTGCCACGATGCTTCGAGAGAAACTGGATAGCCTCACCGGCGTTGAGCATCCGGCGCGCGGGGTTGCGCGGGTTCTGCGTCAGGTCGGCGTAGGTATCGGCGACCGCGAGGATGCGCGCGCCGAGCGGGATGTCCTTGCCCGCAAGGCCGAGAGGAAAGCCCTTCCCGTCGAAGCGCTCGTACATGCCGTTGACCGCGGTCTTCGTGTCGGAGCTGAGCTGGATGCCCTGCAGAAAGCGCTCCGGCACGTTGAAGACCTTGTGCGCCGCCGCCCGGTGCCCCTCGTATTCGGCGACGTTGAGCGCGGTCAGGTGGTATGTGCCGGCCTTGCCGATATCGTGCAGATACGCGGCGACGACGTTCGCCGAGACCTGCGCGGGAGAGAGCCCCATTCGATCGCTTACCTTGCGCACCAGACGCGCGGTGAGCGCCGAGTGACCGCGCAAGTCGGGACGAGAGTTTTCGAGGAGGCTGACCAGAACGTTCAGCGTCTCGACGTAGTCGGGCGTGAGCGTCGCCTGCGTCGGCTGTCCGCGAGCCGCGCGCTCGGCACCTCCCGGAGGGGGACGCGGGGGACCGCCGGCTGCGGGGTCGAGCGCGGGCGCAGGAGCCGGCGCAGGCTTCGCGGCGTAGGCATCCACGCCGCGCCGTTCGTGCTCCACCGTGAGGGTCGCCGGCGAAGGGCCGGTGATGCTCGCGCCCAACGGATTCGGGCCGGTGGTCGATCCGGTATGGAACCGATCGACGGTGAGCTGAATCCCCGGCGGGCGCATCAGCGTCGCGAAGAGGCTCGCGTCATTGTGGTACGCGCGGCCGATCGCCGCCATCACCGCGGCCGGCCGCGCGACGAGCGCCGCGACCTCGCGAACGCCGGCTGCGATCTTCACTTCGGTCAGCGCTGCGAGGTTGTCGGGGTCGGGCGTGACGACCGACAGCGCGCGCGCGGCGTCGTCGTACATGACCGGGAAGACCTGATGCTGCTCGGCGAGCTTGCGAGGAATGAGCGCCAAGATGCGCTGGTCGATGCTGGCCTTGTAGAGCTTCTCGGTCGAGACGAAGCGTGTGTTGTGCTGCGTCGCTACGTACCGCAAAAGGTCCGCTTCACTGACGAGGTCGTTCTCGATGAGCGCATCCTCGATGCGGCCGCCGTGCAGGGCGACGAACGAGGTGGCGGTGGCGTGGGCGTCGGGAGAAAGCTTCCCTTCGGCCATCATCTTGTCGGCGAGGCGTTGGTTCGACGCCGAGGCTACGGTTCTCACGAGAGACGGAGCCGATGGTAGCAGCTTCGACTCTGTACTGCTCCAGGTGTGCCGCGCAAAAGGAAACACGCCCCTGCCAGGTAGCTGGCAGGGGCGTGCGGCCCGGTGAGGCGTGCTTTCGTCAGCCCGCTTCGGCGGCTTCGCGCTTCGACTTGGCGTGCGAGGAGTCACCCTCGCCTTGCTCGATGCGCATCCCGTAGAAGGAGCGGTACACGAAGAACGCCGAGAGCGCGAAGAAGGCCAGACCGACCATCAGGCGTGCGCTCTTGTTGCCCTGACCGAGGATCTCGGCGAGCTCGACCGCGAGGAGGCCGAAGAGCGTCGTGAACTTGATGATCGGGTTCATCGCGACGCTGGACGTGTCCTTGAAGGGATCGCCGACGGTGTCGCCGACGACGGTCGCCGCGTGGAGATCGGTGCCCTTGGCCTTGAGCTCGGTCTCGACGACCTTCTTCGCGTTGTCCCAAGCGCCGCCGGCGTTCGCCATGAAGAGCGCTTGGAAGAGGCCGAAGAGGGCGATCGAGATGAGGTAGCCGATGAAGAAGTAGCTCTCGAAGAACGCGAACGCGAGCGTGCCGAAGAAGACGGTGAGGAAGATGTTGAACATCCCCTTTTGCGCGTACACGGTGCAGATCTCGACGACCTTCTTCGAGTCCTCGATGCTCGCCTTCTCGATGCCCTCGAGCTTGATGTTCGCCTTGATGAACTCGACCGCACGGTAGGCGCCGGTCGTGACCGCCTGCGTGCTCGCCCCGGTGAACCAGTAGATCACCGACCCGCCGGCGATGAGGCCGAGGAGGAAGGGCGGGTGGAGGATCGACAGCTTGTCCAGGTCGTGGGTCAGCTTGCCGGTGAGCACGACGATGGTCGCGAAGACCATCGTCGTGGCGCCGACGACCGCGGTTCCGATGAGCACGGGCTTGGCGGTCGCCTTGAAGGTGTTGCCGGCGCCGTCGTTCTCTTCGAGCAGCTCCTTGGCCTTCTCGAACTCGACCGTGAAGCCGTGGTCCTTCTTGATCTGCTCCTTCACGCCGGGGACCTGCTCGATGACGCTGAGCTCGAAGACGCTCTGTGCGTTGTCGGTGACCGGACCGTAGGAGTCGACCGCGATGGTGACCGGGCCCATGCCGAGGAAGCCGAAGGCCACGAGGCCGAACGCGAAGACCGGCGAGACGTCGATCGGCGCGGCCGCGGGGCCGAGCTTCATGATGTAGCCGAGCGTCTCGGGCGTGAACTTGGCGAGGCCTTCTGCGCCGGCGGGGACGCCGATGCCGGTGACGTAGTAGGCGCCGCCCATCAGGACGATGAAGACGATGCCGAGCCAGTAGCCGGAGAAGTTGCCGGCGGTGAGACCGGAAAGGATGTTGAGCGACGGGCCGCCCTCCTTCGAAGAGGTGACGACCTCTCGAACGTGAGCGCTTTCGGTCGAGGTGAAGACCTTGACCAGCTCTGGGATGATGGCGCCGGCGAGCGTTCCGCACGAGATGATCGCGCTGAACTTCCACCAGTAGGTGCCGTTGCCGAGCGTCGGGATCAGCATGTAGCTGACCACGAACGTGAGGATGACGCTGACGATCGAGGTCAGCCAGACGAGGACGGTGAGCGGAGCTTCGAAGTTGAACTTGAAGGCGTCCTTGTACTTCCCCTTCGCCATGGCCTCGTTGATGAGGTACGAGACCGCGGACGCGATCACCATCACGATGCGGATGACGAAGATCCAGACCAGGAGCTGAACCTGGTGACCCGGGTCGACCGCGAGGAGGATGAAGGTGATGAGCGCGACGCCGGTGACGCCGTAGGTCTC
>JBGTSH010000107.1:0-29747 GCA_041940405.1 Polyangiaceae bacterium | reverse complement strand
GAGCAGCGCCAGCGAACTTCGGTGGAAGCTCGATGAGCGCCTTGTTGATCATCACCGCGACGGGGTTCAGGTCCGTCGCGATGGCGCGGAGCCCGAGGCGCTGGGCTTCGAGCGGGATCGTTCCGCCACCGGCGAATGGGTCATGGACCGGGGGGAGTTCGGTCGCGAGGTACTCGTTGACGACCTCGGGCCTCACCCGATCGTGCAGGATTGCCTTTGCCTTGGGCGAGGACGACGAGCGCGCGTGGCTCCGCGCAATCTCCAAACGAGCCGCGTTGATGACGGTCTCGTTGTTCGAGTTTTCCCACTGGACCAGATCCTCGATGAGACGGAACAGACGCTGCCGTTCCTGGTTCTGCGCCTCCTCCGTTGGGAAGAGTTCCGTCCAGGACGATGGATCATCGACGAGCTGAGCGAAGAGGACGGCACGTGCGGCGGCGAGCGGACGACGCGCCCACCAAAGGTGGAGCGTCTGCGGGTGCCCGTGTCGCGGGACCGCTTTCTCCTTCGAGGCCCCCTCGTTTATTGCTTCGAGCGGCAGGGCTACCTCGATCAGCTTCTTGCGGTACTCGCTCACCGTGGCGGCCCTCCATGTTCGAGGATCCGCTTCAAGTCGTACGTCGCGTTCGTCTGGGCGAAACCTGGCTGTCCGAAGTCGAAGTTCGTCACGTAGACCGGGGGTCGGGCAACCCCGTTCTCGACGAGGACGACGGCGAGCCTGAACCGCTCTGGAGTGTTGAGCGCGCACAGGATCTCGTTGCGCGTGAGGGTCACGGAGTCCGCATGGGCAAGGCGGCCCTTCACTTCGAGGAAGTAGAGGTGGACCTCTTGCGGATCCTTGGACTCGATGTCGTACCCAAGCCCTCGTTCGGCGCTTCGATCCTTCGGTTCGCGTCCAAGGGCTCGTTCTGCGGCGAAGACGGCTTCCATCGCCAGCCTCTCGGTCAGCGCCTTGTCGGCTTCGCTCTCGGCGGGAAGCACAGGCGCGGCTCCGATGACCTTCTGGAGGAGGCCCCGAGGCACAACCAAGGCTCCACCCTTGAGAACGGGTGACTGGGCGAAGAGCGTGCGCTCGCCCTGGAGCTGGAGCATGCGCATCTTCAGCCTGTCGTTGAGGCGGTTGGCCCGCTCCTCTGCCACCTGTGCAGGGAGCTTGGTCTTCTTCCCGGCGCGCTCCTTCGTCCGCAGTTCCTCGGCCCGGGCATCCCAGAAGCGGATCTCCTTCATCAGCCGGGCCTTCACCTCGGCCTCGACCTTCGCCACTAACGGCAGTCGGTGCCGCTTCACCTCGTCGAGGTGCCGTGGAGCGACGTTCTCGATCGCAAACCGGATGACGAGCGCCTCCCAGTCCTGCTTGAGCCATGCGGCCTCGACCTCGGCCGTGAGAGCGCCGCGCTCGGTGTCGGTGGCGCCGCGGTAGTCGAGGTACGGAGCTGCTCCCGCGTGCCGGAAGTTCCCGTCAGGACCGACCTCGACGAACTCCAAGCGCTGCGAGACGACGTTGTGCAAGCCATGTCGTCCCTTGCGGCCATCTTGGACGACATGCTCCAGCGTGAAGAGGAGACGCGGGGTAAGACCATCGTCCGCGTCGTCGACGAGGATCGCGCCTCGCTTGAGGAGGTCCACGTGGTCGTCGAGCGTGCAACTGATCGTTGCTTCGAGCAGCGGGCTGCCGGGACACACGAGATGCGCACGGGGCTGTTCGTCGACGTACTGCTTGTCGAAGGTGACCCTCTCGTAGCGGGCCTGCACCGGGGCGGCCGTTCCCACAACTCGATCGCGCTCCCGAATCCTGGCCGGGACATGGGTGATCTCGAAGCGCCCCTCCTCACGACGGTGCATCGTGCCGCCCAGCCGACGGAAGGCTTCGGCGAAGAAGCTCTGGATGAAGTACGGCTGGAGGCGCTTGGCGTAGGCCCGCTCCATGTCCTCACGGATCGCCATCACCTTCGAGAGGTCCATCTCGTTCGTGACGAGGACGCGGCGCTTCATCACCGCCAAGATGTGCTGGTGGTCCACGGCGCCATCCGCCTGCCGCAGCAGGTCAGCCTTGCGCGCGGGGTCGGCGCCGTACCGGATGGCCTCCATCAGCAGATCGCGTAGGGGCTTCTGATCGAAGAGCTGCCCGAGAACGTCGAAGACTTTGCCGCCGAGGGCCTCGCGCTCCGCTTCGAGCTTGGTCAGCAGGCGGATGTAGACGTCGCCCTCGCGGGTCTCCTTCGCGACGAGGTTCCAGAGGTGGCAGACCTCGCGCTGGCCGATGCGATGGATCCGGCCGAACCGCTGTTCGAGGCGGTTGGGGTTCCACGGGAGGTCGTAGTTGACCATCAGGTGGGCCCGCTGGAGGTTCACGCCCTCGCCCGCAGCGTCGTTGGCGACGAGGACGAGGACCGTGGGGTCGTTCATGAAAGCCTCGACCACCCGTCGACGGTCATCCCGCGTGACCCCGCCGTGGATCTCGACGACGGCCTCTGGCTTACCGATGCGCGTCCGGATCCGCCGAGCGAGGTACATCAGCGTGTCCTTGAACTCGGTGAAGACGACGAGCTTCCGGCGGTTGCCGTGATCGTCCATCATGAGCGGATCATCGAGGATTCGGCTCAGCTCCTGCCACTTCGTGTCCTCGCCCGACGAGTGGACGGACTTCGCGAGTCCTTCGAGGTCCTTCAGGCGAACGATTTCGGCCTGAAGCTCCTCGACGGTCCGGGCCGCCGTCGCGTGATCGATGACCTTCTGCTCAACATCCTCCCGTTCGTCCTGGGGGGCCTCGTCGTACAGCTCGTCGATGTCCTCCTCGTCGAGCTGGGGTCCGCCGGCCGTGAGGACGCCGCCCGCCTCCTTGCCACGAAGGACGAGCTTCTCCTCGCGGATGCGAGCTTCAAGACGCTCTCGACGACGTTGGATCGAGCGGTAGATCGCCTCGGGTGACGAAGCGAGGCGCCGCTGAAGCGTCATCAAGGCGAACCCAACGTTCACCTTGCGAGCTGCCTCCTTGTCAACGAAGCGCTCCGCCCGGTTCATCTCCTGGCGGACGTACTCGGTCACCTCGGCGTAGAGGTGCGCTTCGTCGGACGACAGCTCGTACTGCGCGGTGTACGACTTCCGCTCCGGGAAGAGCTTCGTGCCGTCGAACTTGAGAAGGTCTTCCTTCACGAGGCGCCGCATCAGGTCCGAGGGCTCGGCCTTGTGTTCGCCTTCGCGGAAGCGGCCAACGAAGCGGTCCCCGTCGAGGAGGGCGAGGAAGATGTGGAAGTCCTCGTCGTTCCCGTTGTGGGGGGTCGCCGTCATCAGCAGCAGGTTGCGCGCATGCTGCCCAGCCATCTCCCCGACGGCGTAGCGCTTCGTGTACTTGATCTCGTCGCCGAAGACGTGGCCGCTCATCCGGTGCGCCTCGTCGCAGACGACGAGATCCCACTCGGGCGCGACCTTCAGGCGCTCCTGCACCTCCTCGTTCCGGCTGAGCTGGTCGAGCCGAGCGATCAGGAGGTTCTTGGTCTCGAAGGGGTTGGAGGTCCGCGCCGCCGCGATCATGTCCCGGGTTAGCAGCTCGAACTCCACGCCGAACTTCTCCGCCAGCTCGTCCTGCCACTGCTCCGTCAGGCTGCCCGGGGAGATGATGAGGCAGCGTTCGAGGTCCCCACGGATCATCAGCTCCTTGATGAGGAGCCCCGCCATGATCGTCTTGCCCGCGCCCGGGTCGTCAGCAAGGAGGAACCGCATCGGCTGCCGGGGAAGCATCTCCTCGTAGACGGCGCTGATCTGGTGCGGCAGCGGCTCGATGGTCGACGACGTGATCGCGATGTAGGGGTCGAAGAGCCAGGCCAGCTCGATGCGGCGGGCTTCGGAGACGAGCCGGAACAGCTCGCCGTCAGCATCGAAGGACCACGCCCGGGTGGCCTCAACCAGGTCGAGCGAGGGCTCCTCGTCCCGCGAGACGATCCGGTTCTGGAGCCCGCCCCGCGCGTCGGTGAAGATGACCTCGACGGCGTTCTGGCCGTGGAACTCGACGGACTTCACCGTGGCCACGCCCTCGACGGCGAGACCCCGCACCCGGGCGCCCCTCTGAAGCTGCTCCAGCTTCATGCCCATCCCTCAGATCGCAGGGGAGGCAGGAGGGCATCCCGCTCGGCATCCGTTCGATCACGGTACTCGTCCATCTCGGTCACGCTCAGCCACCTGGCAGCCTCGGGCCGACGAGAAGCCGCCGATCCGTGACCCCCAAGAGGGTGGGCGAGTGTCGTCTAGGTTGCCGCTGGAGCCAAGCGCCATCGGGCGCGCCGACCCGCTCCGCGACCCCTTGGTTACGGCACGGGTCGCAGGTTCGCACCAGCGCAGCTTCACTCGTTCACTCGCCCTCGGGGTCGGGGTTCGTGCCTGGCGCCAGCCTTGGCGGCACGTTCAGGCGAGGGCCACCGCTCCTACGCGGACCTCGGTTTCACCTCGATGAGTGAGGCCGACCCGCGCGGGAGCACGCCGGCCTCCATCAGCGACCACAGGAAGTCGGTGGCGTTCTCCATGGCGTACGTGCGCAGCGCACCGCCGCCGATCTGGTCCAGCGCGCCCTTGCGGTCGTCCGCGAAGTCGGAGACCGCTCGGATGACGAGCGCATCGCGCCGCGCGGGATCCATGTGCGCCGTGATCATCGCGCCGCCAGCCTCCATCTCAACCGCCAGGCACGCCCGGTCGCCTTCCCGCACCCATGAGACAAACGCTGGCGAGGTGACGACAAGTGGACCGCTCGCGACGTGCCCCTCCAGTTGCACCGGGTTCGATCGAAGCAGGTCCTCCCCACGCAGAGGCTCGACCTCAACACCGAGGGTGCGGCACCTCCTTTCACAGGCCGACCTCCACCGCTCGAAGCTTCCACGGTTGGCGAACTCGAAGTTGCGCACTCGGTCCAACAGGGCGTGCCTCGTCTTGAACGAGTCCGTCGTTCGCTGGAAGACGGTGCCCGTCGAACCCTCAACAACCTTGGCGCCCTCGACGTAGTTAGAGACCTCCGAGGCAACGATCACGTCTCCGAGGCGCACGTCCTTGTGGATCGCTCCGGCGATGCCGACGACAGTGACGACCGCTGGCTCCCATCGACCGAGCATCTTCTCTGCAACAACTCCGGTGCGGTTGGTGCCCATGTCGCCGACGAGCGTCGCCACGCAACGATACGGTCGCTCCCCCGCGAGCGTGGGAATCTCGAACACGTAGTACGAGCGCCCGCCATCTTCGACATGCGTGTATCGCGCTTTGAAGCGGTCGAAGAGGATCCTGAACTCCTCCTTGAGCGCGACCAGGATGCCCACGTCGCAGCACCCGTCGGCAGCCGGAAGCTCATCGTTGGGCAGTGCCACGCTCGACTCGATCGCCGCAAGGACGACCATCGAGCCGAAGTCGGCGGCCGGCGCGTAGCTCTGCTGCGCCAGAAGCCCAAGTAGGTGCCCCTCAATGTCGGCGGGGAAGCCACGGAAGATCTGCTGCGCCAGGTTGTCGTCGATTCGGTGCAACAGAACGGCGGCCGCCGCATGCTGTGCCGAAGCGGAGTCCAACGGAAAGGCGAGACGAACCGGGGAGCCCGTCGCGACCGCGGCGACCGCGGCCAACGCTGGATCCGCTGCCGTCATCTCGACGAGGTGGTCGCCCACGCTGGCGGCGACGGCCTCATCGTTGACGGCCCTCGCAAGTAGCAAGAGGCCACACGTGCAGAGTGCATCATCGGCGTACCCGCTTCGCTCGGCCGTATGGGGCGCACGCCGCAGGGCCTTCTCAAGCGACGCCCGAAGCTGCGCTACGGGTGGATGGTGGAGCACTTCGCCAGCGATCAAGTAGCCGACCGCTGCGAGGTAGGGCACCTCCGAGAGCCGCGTCGTGTCCACGAGCGGGCGCAGGTTTCGCTCGAACGAAGACCGACGATCGCCGGCCTTCCGAGCCAGGAAGACTGCCGCGTTACGCCGGACATCCCCAACCTCGCGAACCTCGGGCACGACGAGTGGCCGGAGAGAGTTCACAAAGTCGAGCGCGAACATCGTGGTTGCGTTCACAGAAACCACCTGCTCCGTCGCAGTCGGGTGTCGAGCAGCTCGTCGTTCCAGTCGGGGAGCGTCGACAGGCGGGTGAGCATCTTGGCGATGAGGTGCGGGTAGAAGATCGTCACCGGCTCGGTCACGGGGAGCATCGAGCGCCATGACAGCCCGGTGAAATGGAAGACCTGGCGGGTGAGCGCGGTCATGTCGCGGTACGTCGAGTCCTTGTGGAGGGTGATCTGGAGCGGTTGCGGGATCGACTCGCCTTCGCGCTTCATGAGGAGGGGCCCGTTCACGCAGAGCAGCCGCTTCGATCGGCCGAGATCAACGGCGAGCCCTCGACGGGGAGCGCACTCGCCGACGACTGCCCTTCCGGGTCTGCCATCGAGGCGCTCGTCGACGAACTTTGATCGGCCCTGCTCGTTGGGAGCGACGATTTTGAAGGGATGGTCCGTCTCGATCGTGAGGAACGCGCACTCGAACTGGATTCCCTCACCGAGCGTTCGCACAGCGATCCTTGCCACGGTGTCGATCTCCGTACCTGTCAGCGGCTTGGGCGCGTGAAAGACGAGCCGCACGACGTCCCCTGGGGTCCAGCCTTGCTCCTTCGCTAAGCGGGCCAAGGTCTCGCGAACCGATGCCGCGAGGGCCTCGGGGTACTTCTCGTACTCGCAGCGCTGGGAACCGGCGGCCAGCAGGTAGGTTCCGTCGCTGCTGAAGACCGTCGTGATCCCCATGATCCGACGAAGCGGCGAGTAACGTCCGCCGAACTGGGCGTGCGCCATCCCGATCACGACCTCCTTTGTCAGCGGGAGCGTCGGCCTGATGGTCCATGGAGACCCGCCGAGCTTGGCGTAGATCGCGACCGCGATGTTCTCCAGGATGAACGGCAATTGCGAGGGCTTGCTCCTTACTACCGAAAGGCGAACCTCCTGGGAGGGAAGCCCTTGCGCGAGAAGAAACGCCTTCGCCCGAAGGTACGGGTTGTCGGTCTCGACGAAGGCGTCCTCGTCGCGCACGACGACCAGCACGATGTCCGGGGCTCGGTTGCTCCCTAGCTGCTCGCGGAGAACGTCGATGTACCGCTGACCAACGGGACCGCGTGCACGCACGTCTACCGTCGCGAAACGAGTGCCGAGGCGCGTGAGCCTGTAGATCCCGACGAGGCCGCGACCGAACCGTTGCGAGGCGTCGCCGCCGACACCATCGCGCAAGCGCCCCACGAAGTGGTCAACATCGTTCCGCGCGTCCGCGGGGCAGACAACGAGAACGCTGGGCTCCTTGGTGTCGAACGTCGTGCCGTCGAAGGGACCGAACTTGTCGAGTCCGCGGGCAGGGTATTTCTCGATGTTTGTTCGGTCCCACGAGAAGCAGTACTCGACGTCCGGGAGCTGAGTCGCCGAGGGGGCGCGTCCTCTCGTCGTCAGCGACACGATGTCCCCAAAGTTGATCGAGATGCTCGGGGCGATGGATAGCACCCCCGCTTTCCGGAGATGCTCGGCGACCTTTTCTAGCCGCTGGATGTAGCCGCGGCCGCAGACCTCTGTTGCCCGAACGGTCCATTCCGCGCGCTGAAGATCGTCATACCCCTCACGCCCTAGCGCCTGCTCCATGAGCGTCGTCAACGTCTCCGACGATGGCTCGACGTGATGCAGCCGCGCGTCCAGGGTCGTCTGTCGCGTTCCGTCGTCCACGGTGACGCTCTCGTCCGCGGCGGCGATGATCTTGCCAACCCAGAGCTTCGGCGCGCCCTCGGCCTTCGAGAAGACTTCGAGGCCCCTCAAGTCGAAGTCGCGCTTGGTTAGCTCAGCGATCGTCGGCTCGATCTCTTGGTGCCGGCGGAACTCGACCGTCATGACGAGGGCGCTTCCGCGGCCGGGGATGTACTCGTGGCGAACACGGAACGCCGTACGGTGAAACTTATGAATCCCGGCGAGCCGGTCGGGCCGCAAACGACGAAGGTGTTGGAACGCGGCGTCGAGGAGATCCTCCTTTCGGCGGATGCGCTCCATGCCCCATCGGGTTCGACGAAGTTCGAACTTGGGGAGGAGGTCGACCAGGCGGTCCTCGATGAAGTGAGCCAACGCGCGAAGGTTCTCCTTCACGGGTAGCGGACCGAAGCCACGCGTCTCATCGGTAGGCGGATCCGTCGCCGGAACGACTAGCACCTGCGCGTCGTGGTTGCCGCGATGCCGGTACACAAGGATGTCAGAGCGAGCGCTCAAGGCGTGGAAGATGTCGTCGTTCCCGTACGGCCTCCGAGTTCCGATGAATTCCGAAGCGGCGAAGTGGATTTCGACAGCGGAGAGGAGGAGGTCGGGACGCTGAGGGGGTGCGCCGTTCATCGGTTGTCCTGGGCCACATCGGCGGCATCGTCCTCATCAAGCTCGGCAGGAACCTCGACCTTGCGTGAGCCGATGCAGACCGTGACTAGCTTGCCGTAGGTCCGCAAGTTGGTTTGGAGCAGAGCATCGAGGCTCTCGTCCGCTTCAGTGGGGTTCTCGATCTGACTCACCCTCGTCCCATCGACCACGATGCGCTTCCGCTTGATGGTCGCGAAGAACGGTACGGAGTCGATGATCGTGAAGGACGAGAAGTGTCGCCCCACATCATGGGCAACACGACGACCACCAACAACGACGGGATGAAGAGCTCGGCCGACTTCCTCCTGGAGCCAGCGCAGGCCGTCCACAGCATCAGCCGCCCGCGCGGGGTCAGACAATCCAGTCTGAAACTCCTTGCAGACGTGAGTTACTGCCGGGTTTTCGCGCAGCACCCGTGCCCACAGCCTCCAATCTTGGCGAGACAGCGCGTTGACGTGGGGGATGGGGATGATGCCAGCCTCTGCGATGTCTTCGGCGGCGCGGAGAATCCGCCAGAGGTTCCGCACGGAGTGCATGCGGGGCGCGTCGTCGAAGAAGGAAAAGTTGGGGGTCGTCATCGCAGCAACGTCGAGCCGACGTAGAGCGGTGAGGCGTTCGGCATCACGATGTGCCCAGAAGTTCTCGATGTAGCGGTCCTGCTTAACGGACACGAGGAGCACCCGAGCGTCGGGCGAGATGCGCAAACGCTCCCGAAGGCGGTCCGCCGACGAGTCGCGAGCCCTGCACACCGAGTCGATGACCTCGAACGTGTTGAGCGCCACGACATCGCACGGCAGCGGCTCGACACGACTGAAGCCATGTCGGATCATCGGTACGTACTGAGGGAGCCGCACGTCGAGAGCGGGCAAGATCCGACGCTGCTTAGGGTCCAAGCCGCCGACCTCCACCCAGTCGCGCCAGAAGTCAGGCTTCCGAGGGCACGAGTAGTCGCACTTGCCCTGCGCAACGCCGCACGACCCACAGTTCGTGAAGCAGCCGAACATGGGCTGCTGCCCTTCAAGGCCGCCGCACGTTCGAAGGAACGCGCAGTCCTTACACCCGAGAGGCGCGACAGGGGCGAGGTGCCCGGTTGCGATGGCGAGGCTGCTACGCGCCATCCTCGTCCCCGACATCGAGTTCGAGTGATACGCCGCCGAACGCCCCAACGCGGCTTACACGGCACGGGATGACGCCGTTCAGATTCGGCGCGGCCTCCTTGCACGCGGCGATGGCGTCCGTCGCTTCCGCGGGAAGCCGCGCGACGACGACGTTTCCGTGCACCACGTCGTGCTCGCCGTCGGTCTCGCGCAGGATGCACCTGCTTCCCACGGCGAGCCCGGTCGTGTCGTTCGTGAGCCGCACCGTGACCTCGAAGCGGGCGTGCGTCTCCCGTGAGAGCCGCAAGAGGTCGGTGGCCACGAGCGCCTGGTACGGCTGGCTGCGCTGATGCGTAAAGGCCGCGGCCCGCATCCTCTTGAACGCCTCACCCACGGCCCACCTCCGGACTCACGCGAATCTCGCTTGCAGTGGGGAAGAACCGCCACGCACGACCGGCCTTCTCTCGGAACGCGAGACCCTGCCGATGAAGCTCGTTCAACCTGTTGGTCCACGCCGTCGGGCTGACGCGCTCCTTCGACGCGCTCTGGAGCTGTGGCGCAGTCGCGCCCGGGCTCTCCGTGAGCGCCTGGAGCGCGTTGATCGCTGACGCCTCAAGCTGACCGTGGAGCGTGGCGAGCGTCACTGAGGTCTTCGTCCAGTCGGACGCCTCCAAGCCTGCAAGGCCCTCGCTTCTCAGGTAGATCGCGAACTCTTCGCGGACATCCTCAGAGAGGTGCGTCAGCATGGAGGGCACCAACACGCCGTCCTTCGGGTGGAGCCGGTGCCACGTCGCCTTCAACACGCTGCCGGTCACGGACTCGACGCCCCGGAAGGAGAGCAGGAGCACTCCGTTCGCATCGACCCCTTCAAGAGCGGGCTCGATCCTCTCTCGGAAGAGGCGCTCTCCGAGGGCGCCGCCCGCGAGCTGGACCTCCCCCCGGGCGACGTCCACGAGTCGAATCTCAAACTTCATAATGAAGAATGAGATATGTCCTGGCGGGCGGCCGGTCAAGCGCTACCAGGCCGATTTTTTCGGCTGGGCATCCACGTAGAGCTGAAAGCCAAGTAGCTGCGGAGAGTTGGCGGTCGTTGCACGGCGCGGACCTGTCCCTCGACCATCGAGGCGGAGGCGAGCGCTCCCGCTTCGGAACGTGAGGACGCCCTGAAGGTCGGCTAGGGCGCGGAGCAGATCGGCGAACCCCTTGCCGCCAGGTCCGGGGCGTCGCGATGCACCCCCAGTGACGGCGGACTTCAGGGAGTCGGCGTCGGACTTGAGGGTGGCGTGCGCCGGGTTCTCGCGCAGGGACGCCAGGGCACCACGACCGAGATCGGCGACTGCGAAGGAGAAGCGTTCGGTCGAGACTTCGTACGCGACGATCCCCGTGGGCGCGTCCCCCAGGCCGGCGTGCTCGACCACGTTGTCCACCATCTCCTTCAGGGCCGCCGAGAGCGCCCACGCCCGCTTGGTCGAGACCCCCAACTTGGTCAATAGCGAGCGGCGGAAGCGGTCCAGAAAGTAGTTCCACTCGACGCCAACCCCAGCATCGACAAGCTCGCCGCGCGAAGGGCAGCGGCGAAGCTCCGACGGTGGCGCTTCGTGATCGTCAGCGCGCGGGAGCATGTCGTTCGTGGTGAGCGCACGGTGAGCGAGGCGGAGCGGGGGGAACCCCGAGGCCCAGTCGTCGACAAGGCGCCCGACCTCAGCATCGCTAGATGCGGCCCAGCATGCCGCCTCGAAGCAGGCTCCCAAATTGATCGAAGTGACCGTCGACGCTCGCACGTCTCCCTGTCGCCCGGCGCGCCAGGCGTCCCGCACGTCGTCGAGTGCAGTGGCGTCGAGGTCCACAGACCCAGAGCTACCTGAGATCGCGGCGACTCCCAAGATCAAGCCGCGGAGGCCGAACCTCAGCTCATCCGCCGCGTCCCGGCGGTTGGCAGGTGGTCCCCGCAGTGACCCACGATGATGGCACCAGAGTCGAAGGCGTAGTGCACGCGCAAGAGCCTCGGAGGTCGGACCCCAAATTTCACGTGGGCGCTGATGTCGAGCTGCTTGCCACCGATGTCGAGCACGCGACGCCGACGCAGGCGACGATCCTTCCATGTCTCGCTGCTCTCGGTCAGCGCCACCTCGAAGCCGGTCCGGTTCCGGAACTCGCGCTCGATGTCCTTCTCACCGCCGACGTAGAGATCGAGGAGCGTCGTCGCCATCGCACGAAGGACACGCCACGCCACGTGAGCATCCTGGAATGTTGCGGCGACCGCCGACCGCCCCGCCTCAGGAGCGAACACTACCCGCGCGCCGTAGAAGCTCGCGATCAGCTTCATCACCCCGAGGAGGTCGGATGGAAGCTCTTCTAGATCGAGGCGCTCCGGGCGCATGGCCGCCAGGTCGTAACGGAGCCTACCGACTTCTTCCTGAAGGGCCGCGATCTTCGGGAGCTGCTGCGTGATGCCCAAGAGCGGGATGATGTTCCGCTCGTACTCCTCGACGCGCTCGCGAAGAAATGCGTTCTCCGCCTCAAGGGTCGCGACGTACTCAACGTCGTCGGCCTTCTCCATGCTCCGCTCCAGGGCACCCGTGGCCTCTTGGAACTGCCGGTGGAGGCGCGCGTCCCAACCCCCAGGTTTGCGCCGCTTCAGCGCTGCTTGCCGTCGTCGTTCTTGGCGTTCACCTCGATCCACTACACCGGGGCCGATGGTTCACCTGTTGTGTGCCTGGTGCGTACGATCCACTGGACCCGACACCAACAAGCAGCTCGCCATCGCCGAGCGCATCCTCGACACCGATGAGCCGGCCGACCCCGAAGCCGACGTCGAGCGACTCGCCGAGCTGGTCGTAGCTCGACCAGTGGATCCGACGCGGTGGCTTCCTGCCGGGCGTGTGGACCAGGTAGACCCAGTTCGAAAGTTACTCAACTCGGCGGTTGTTCAAGTTGTGACGTAGCGTAGATGCCCGCTCTGTTTCGGCGCGAGAGTGCTCAACTCCGCGTCGCTCCAGCATGGGGATGAAAACGACATCCAGGCCGGCTGCGGCGTCCACAAGGCACCGCGTGGCTTCAACCATGGCCGGGCGCCTGGGCTTCCAGCCTCGGTGAAGGTAGCCGTCGAGCGTCGGATCAGTCACCGCCATTCGCACCGAGGTGGCGCCGAGGCGCCGCAGCTCCGACAGCGCGTGCGCCAGGCCAAGCAGTGTGACCTCCGCCGGGCTCGACGAGCAAGCTTCGGTGAAGACGTTCCCCCACGCGGCACCGGCGTTGGACCGGGCCCGGATCGTCACGCGACCCGGACCGCAGGCCCTAGCTGCGAGCTTCCAGGCTGTTGACGCTGCCATCAGCTACTCTTCATTCCGACCACACGGGTGACCTGCCGGAGCCCGTCGTGGTCGAGGCGCGGTGGAAGATGTGACAGGTGTCACCGTCGCCGCGCCGAAGCGCATCGCCGCCCCGAAGGGCATCATCTGGTGTAGGAATCCCACTTCTCTATCGAACTCCTCTTTCGGATCCACAGCCGGCATCCCGGTCCTTCAGGAGGGTGGCTCCTCCAGCGTCCGGGTAAGGTCCCCGTGGACTCACCTCTCGGTCACCAGCTCCCGCAGTCTTTCGATTCCCTCCTTCCTTCGCATGGGGTGGGCTCCCAGGAGGAGTCCACCCCGGATGGCCGCGTCCACATGGTCGGCTCTCTCCGCCCCGAGGATGCGGCTGTAGTGTCTGTGACGGTGGGCGAGAGAATCCTCGATCCCGCCTTCACTGAGGATCCCGAGATCGTACCTGGCCTGAAGCTCCTGGGTCTTCCGCTCGATCACGCTGCCGGGAACATCGATGGCTGTGGGCGTGAGGTCCAGGCCCAGCCACAGTACGGGCGTCTCCCTGGTATCCAGGAGCTGCCCGGTGGCGTCCTTCACCTGGAACCCGAGTTGGGCGAGCCTGTCGCGCACCACGCTGACGGAGTGCTCCAAGGCCGCGAGATTCGGCGCTAGAACGAGCATGTCGTCGCAGTAGCGCCGGATCCGAGCACCGACCTTGCCGGTCACGGCGGCGACGATGCGGTCGAACTCAGCGAGCACGAGGTTGGCCAGGACCGGCGAGACTGAGAGGCCCTGGGCGATGCCGGCCGTGCGGGGCACAAGGACGCCGCTGCCGCGCTCGACGACCTCGGCCCGGACCAAGGCCCGAAGAAGCTCCTGGAGGCGCTCCTCGGCCGGCAGACGGGCGATGAGGTCATCCAGCAGCCGCCACGAGATCGCGTCGTAGAAGGCCCGGATGTCGAGGACGGCAGCGAACGGTCGCGTCGCCATCTCCCTGTGAGCGTTGAGCACCGTGTCGCTGAAGGCTCGCCCCGGCCGGAAGGCCACCGCCACCGGCGTGAGCACCGTCTCGGCGTGCGGTTGGAGCCAGTCGTGGAGGCGGTAGACCCGGGTCGCATCGAGAACCGTGGGCATGTCGATCGGCCTGGTCTCGGTCGAGCCGACCCTCTTGGGTACGAGGACCCGTAGTAGGGGAGCCCAAGGAGCGGCCTGGACGAGGGCCTCCCGGACGAGCTGGATCCGCTCCTGCCAACTGTGGGCCGTGAACCAACCGGCGATGGACAAGTCGTCCGAACGCCGGAGGACTTGGCTGGCGTTAGACCATCGCCGTGTGCGGCGACGCCACCGCCCCACGAGGTCGCCGATCTCTACCGGGCTGGCGAGAGCTTCCAGCGTCATGACCCCAGGGCTCATGGCGCCCTCTTGATCACCATGTGGACGGCGGGCACCCTGGCCGTTCCCAGGCTCGTTTGGTTCCTGACGGAGGCGTAGACGAGAGGCATCTCGTGCGTGATGACGACCTGGCCGTCGAGGAGCGCCTTCAGGTCAGCGAGCATCTCGGGGTCGGCGGTGATCTGGCCTCGCTTCCTCGATCCACAGCGAGCGAGGTAGGAAATGAGGCCGCCCTCCGCGAGGAACGTCGATCCCTCGATGATGATCCCCGCAATCGTCGCGAGGTATTCATCCCGATCGAGTAACGCGAGGTCCGCGCCGAACGCGGCTTCCTCATGGGTCGGTGTGTACAGCTCCGCGTGTGTCGGCCGACCTCGGCTCGGCGGATCGAAGAGGATGATGTCGGGGCGGCGGATAACCCTTGCGGGCTGACTGCCGAAGCCACCTCGCCGTCCAAGATGCGCTTCCAGGCGGCCAACTAGTCGGCAGTCTCCCGGAGTGATGCCCGCCCCGGTAACGACCGTAAGATCGGTCGCGATGATCTTGCAGCCGTGGATCGTACGAAACAGGTCAGGCGCGGTGCCGCTCCCTGATGTCAGGTCCCAAAGAGCGGGCTTCCGAAGGTATCCGAGGCCGAGGTCCTCGGGGAGTCCTGCGAGCCGACTCTGGCCCCAATATTCGTAGACCCACTGGTAAAGCTGGGGCGGCGTCTGCTCCATGTAGGAGCCGCCGCCGATCGATGGCTTCTTGATCTGGATGTCGCGGATGACGAGCTGCCCCTGTTCGTTGGGCTTGGAAAACTTGAGCGCCCGGGGAAGGAGCCGAAACGTCTCGTGGTCGCTGACCTGTTCCTTGTGGACGAGACGAAGCTCGGCATCCTTGGCTCGCCGGATCATGCGCTTGGTGCGCTCCTGTTGCTCTGGCCGCCAGCGGTTCGCCCAGCGTGTCTGCTGAGCCTCGACCCTCTCGGAACAAATTCGCCGGCACACCTGCTCGTCCACCCTCTCCATGATCCGCCGCTGAACCCAACCTTTCCGACAGATGGCCTTGACGTACTCGATCACCCCCGACGGGATGTACGCGGAGACCTCGGTCCAGTATTCGTCGTCCCAGGTTGTGGAGGACGCTGCGGGCTCGTCATCGTCGGTCCCGGCATTCATGCCCGCGGCGAGCTGTTCGGCTTCAGCATAGGGGTCCTTCACCGCCTCAGGAGAAGGCTCGCCGTGGCCCTGGGGTCGGGCACGATCGTCCGGACGGTCGGCAGAAGGCGTATCGCTCACGCCCTCCTCCCCATCTTGCCGAGGATGACGTCCGCGATTTCAGGGTAACGCTGTGCGAGGCGAGCCTTGTCCCGGCCAGCCTCCCTCATCGGATCGAGCAGTCCCCGGGATTCCGCCCACGCAACCGCGAGCCATCCGCCGTGCACCCTCTCCGTGTCGTCAGCAACACTGGCCACCCTTTCGGAGATGCTTGCGGCATCGCATGGCGTGCCGTCGTTGAACGCCACGGGCCCGACAAACAGCAGATTCCACGCGAGGAGGGGCCAGGGCGCGGACTGACGCAGATCGTCGGCCGCGAGCCACATGCTCGCCGGCAGGAATCCCTGCTGCTGGTCGAGCGCGAGCCGCATCGCCTCGATGATGCAGACCCGCCGCGCCATTGCATGCTCGCTCAGGCTCCGCAGATCGACCTGCGCCAGTTCGCGAACGACGTCCTGCACATGGTCTGGGTCGTCGGAGATGATGGCGTCTTGAATCTGCCGGCGCCGGCCCGTAGGCCAGGCACGACTCGCCAGGACGGCACTGCGCAAGCGGACGAACTCCTCGTGCTGCTCGCACGATGTGTCGAGCACGGGCCCCGTGGCCGCCATCTCGATGGCGTCCGCCGCGAGCTTGCGAAACACCTTGCTCATCGGCCCCTCCGACGCCGCCGTTCGGCTTGACCGCGCCGGAGCCGGGCAACGGCCTCCGGGATCCAGTCGGGCTGCTCCTGGGCCATCAGCACGAAGAGGTGCGCAGCGAGCCGCCCGGCGTGGTTGTGGCTCAGCCCGGGGAAGGCGCCGGTGGCGTCGGCGAACTCCTCCGCCTCGGTCCCCGTAAGTCTGATGCTGATCACGTTGGCGCGTTCGGTCATCGTCAGTTCTCCGTGGCCATCAAAGCTCTATTGCGTGGATGCGCTCGATCCGGTCGATTCCCGCGCTCCCTACACCGCGGCGCGCGAGTCCCGCGAACTCGGCAGCGCATTTCGCGAAGTCGTCGGGATCACCGGCGCTTGAGGACCGGGAGGATCGGTGAGGACCGCCCGTTGGCTCGACCTTCACGGCCGCCGGCACGGCAGCGGCCCCGAACGCGAAATTGCCGTGCCACCACCGAGGTTCTTCTTGTCGCGTACGCCTTCTGTGGACGACGCGAGTTCGAAGCTGGGCGGCGAACGCCTCGCCCCGGTGCTCCCACTGCACCTGGTGGGTGACCCCAACATCCAACGGTCAAGGGGTCGACCCAAGAGGATCGAGCCCGCGCCCCTGAAGTCAGACCTCGACTACCACTCGGCCGTTGCCCGGGAGCGCCTCGAACACGTCGAGGCCGACGAAGTTGTTCGTGCCCTCGCCGAGCGCGCTGATGCCCGCGTCCTTCTCGGCAAGATCGCCGAGGCGCTAGCTCGTGAAGCCGCCGTTCTCGAACACGAGCGGCTCGAAACCCAAAAGAGGGGTCGAGATGTGGGGCAGCTCGTGTCCCGCAGGGTCGAGACTCTCAAGAAGCTCGCCGACCTCCAGGTAGAGATCCAGAACCTTGGCGTCGCCGTGCTGGATCCGCATTCGCTGCCGATCCAGAGGATGTTCGAGCTGTGGGTCGCCGACGTCGTTGAGGTTGCGACGCAAGTCATGCAGGGTCGCCGCGAGCTACTCGACTTGTTCATCGAGGCGCTGGCGCGAAAGGCCGAGGGGTTCGAGGAGCGGGCGGAAGACGCTCTGCGGTGAGTGTTCCCGTTCCCGGCCCCTAGGGTGCGGAACGCGGGAACGCCTAGGTTTCAAGCAGTTCGATACCCCCCGGTACCCGCTGGACCCGGCCCTCAGAGAGCAACTCCAAGATGGGCTGCGTCAAGCGCTCGCTCCTGACACGCAACGCCGCCCGAAGTTGCTCACGCGGCATCGGGCCTTGGGTGTCAGCCAGTAGATCCAGGATCCGCGCCTTGAGGTGCTCGGCCTCGTCCTCATCCTTTTGGGCCTGGCCTTCGGGATCGACGATCTCCAGATGGTGGTGCGGCGTCGTCGTCACGAGCCGAAGAACCAATGGGTCTGGGGACGGGCCACAGCGCTGCTCCGAGGTCAGCTCGGCATCGTTGCCGCGCTCTCTCATGTAGAGCCCCGAATCGAGCCACGCATGAAGCGCGGAAGATCCACGAAGTCTCGTCCCACCGCGCCCCTTGGCTCCCTTGCGTGTGTGGTGGACAGCGAGCACGGCGGCCCCGGTCGTTCGTCGGACGGTGTTGATGAAGTTCAGCACAGGGACCATCCCTTTGGCGCTGTTCTCATCTCCGGCATGCATCTGTACCAGCGGATCAAGGATCAGTAGCTTGGCCTTCCGGCGTTCCACTTCTCGAAGCAGACGCGCTTGGTCGCGAGGCTCGTCGAGCTGAGGGACGTGACGGGACATCACCTCGATCGGCAGCCCCCCCAGGTCTGTACCCACGTGGCCACAGACGTGACGGAGCCTGTCCGTAGCCATCCAGGCAGGGCCCTCTGCCGACGCGAGAAGGACCGGGCCCGTATCGTAGACGATGAACTCTCCGAGGCACGATTCGCCGCTCGCGACGGCGACTGCGATGTGGGAAACGAGCCAACTCTTCCCAAGTTTTGGGTCCCCACCGACGACGCCCACTGCTTCGATGCCTACGAGCGACTCGACGAGCCAGCGCTTGTCGGGGCTTGGCACCTCGATGGTGCTGGCGCGGACGAACCAGCGTTCGTTGTCGTCCTCCGCGGGCCCAATTCGTTGGGGAGCACGGCCTTGTGCAGGGCCTGAGACGTATGCGGTGTGACGACTCACAAGGGTTCTCCACGACCCATCGCCAGATCCGGCTCGACGACGAAGGGGTTGGGCCCGAAGTGCTTCGGCGTGCTCTCGCCGTTCCTGGTGCGGACTTGTGCGGTCGGGGCCTTGCGTGCCTTCGTGATTGATGTGAGCGACACCAACCTCAGATCGCCGACCAATTCTTCGAGCGTCCAACCATGAAGGCGCATGAGCCGGTCCGCCGAAGTGCGGAAGGCTTCGAGGCTCTCGCGTTCCCGATTCACGGTCGCTGCCCCGCGCGGCCCTGCAATCTTGCTGGGCGGGTGGTCCTTGGTTACGACGGTTCGTGTCGCTGAATCGGGCGCAGCCCCGTGGGCCTTTGGCCGGATGCGCTCGGCCACGATCGCCTTGGCCGCGACGGTGGGCTTGATCTCACCCCGCTCCACAGCGTCCTGCGTCTCCTTCGGAACACCAGGCGTGTTGAACACGATGTCGAGGGCCCTAGCCGTGTGTTTCCCCACCTTGAGCCGCGCGGCCGCAGCGGCCCCGCTTTTTCCCTGCGATGAGGAAATCGTTCCGCTAGCGGAACCTTTTGAAGGGCGCCCGCGCTTCCGCTTTTCGCCGCCGTCCTCGACCGCGAGCGTCGTCAGACGCCGGTACGCACGAGCGATCTCGCGCATGGTGAGCTGGCGGCGCTTCGTATTCGCATCGATGATGAACTCGACCTCCTCGCGGTAGGAGCCGAACCCAGGGTGAACACGCACGCGTGCCTTCGCGTCGGCGCCAAGGCTGTCGATCAGGGCGTACTTGCGAAGGTGACCCGAGAGGATGGTGCCGTCCGTCTTGATGATGAGCGGCTCCGTGAGCCCCCATTTCTTGATCGCGTCTCGCACGTGGATGAATGCAGCACTCTCCCTTGGCACGCCGAAGATGGTCGCGCTCTCGGCGTGGTCGACAAGGTCGGCAACGCGCCGCTCCTCGATCTTGTAGTCGTCCCAGTCTTCCTTCGCTGATGCCTCTGACACGGTGACCTCCGCTGGTTGTCGTGAACGATGGCGGGCCGACCGGGCCCGCCTCTAGTTCCCAGCCGCGGAGCTGGAGCGCGTGCAGAACGAAGGATCGTGGGGCCATGGAATTCTTCTCTTCAGTTACACCGCGGCCGTTGTGGCTCTGGTCCTGTGATTCGACGAGCTTGGTACACGCCACGGCGGACGCGCTCGAAGCGGTCGCTGCGGCTGGCCAGAACCTGAGCGATGTACGAGCGCGGGCTTCGCGAATTTGGGAGCCAGCCTCGGGACTCCAAGCCCTCGATGACCTCGGGGATCGTCCTCACATCGGTGCCGAGCACCGCGGCGATGGCCTCGACGATCGGCGGGCGGTCACCGTTCGCTACGGCGCGCCGCCCCTGCTGTGTTCGACGATGCGCGCCGCGATCACCATCCAGCAGATCCTGAAGCACGACGTGCTGGCGGGTGAGAGCCCAAACGTGGGCACGGAACTGTGGCTCCGCTCGACCGCCGCCGATGAGGACGTCGATGGCGCCGTACATCCGCGCTTCATCACCGACGTCGTAGGCCGCACGGGTGTGGCTGAGGGTACCGTCGACCACCTCCTCGTCCGCTCCGCGCAGCAGGTCGAGCAGCTCCGCGCGGGCGACGCTGGCGAGGCGCTGGATCCGTCTGTCGAGCGCTGAAGCGGCTGGGTCGGGCGCCACCGGAGGGGGCGCGAGCCGGGCGAGCCAGAACCACGACGAGGGGGAGAGCGACGGGCGCATGCCGGCTCTACGCTCGGGCCGACTCCTAAATGAACCTCAAGTTGAGAGTCCGGAAAATCCACGCCGTCTTCGCGCACTTGGCGCCAAGTCCCGGGTGCTCGACCTAGGCGGCGTGCCACGGCGCGAGGGCGACGCCCCTCGGTGTACTTCATCGTGGAGGTGATCATGGCTACCCCACGCACTCGCGCGCAGACCCCAGAACGCTCGGTGCGCGCGGAGGTCCTCCGTCGCGCTCTACGGTCGTGTTCCGATACCGGCTCCGACGTTCACATCGCAGGTGGTACGGCGTTCGCGACGTCGGGCAGGTTCGCCGCGTGGTGGCACTCGGAGCATCTCGTTGGAGACTTCACGGTGTCGGCGACCGATGTCGATCGCGTGGTTGGCTACCTGGCCGAACTTCGGGGTCGGTGGGTTGAGGTTCGAGAGGAGACGCTCCGCTGCGGCGATGCGCTCTGCAACGTGGCCCCTCTCCAGCGCGCCGTGCCTCCGGTCGAGCCTCACGCCCGGACACGGCATGATATGTCCGTCGCGCGGGTGGACCTGAGCGGGACACGCTACCAACACGATAACGGGCGAGTGGCCATCCTGATCTGCGATGGCCAGCGTGTGGCCCTTATTGACCGGGAGTCGCGACGCGACTTGGCACGGGTCTTTGGGGTGACGCCGTACGCCGTCGCGATCGACTCGTGGCTGCTGTCCGCCCTGGCGAGGCAGCTTCACGGCGACCTGCTGGAGGTCTCCGTTCATGGGCTTCGAAGCCGCCGTGCCCTCATCACACTCACTGAGCATGGCATCGTGCGCACCTATGGCATCGAGTATTCGGTCGTTCGCGCGCTCGGTGCAGATAACGCTCGGCTCGGTTCGCACGGTCCGCTTCTCTTCCACGCCGCGAGACGCCTTCGTGCCGACGACGAGGAAGTCCGCACCCACTCAGTCGCGTCACGTCCCCAGCACGCACCCCGCAGATCGGTGATCGTGGCTTTTCGAACAACATGCGGTGCGGCCTCGCGCGCGGTTGAGCGCCTCGCGTTGATGGAGGGTCAGTGCAACGATGCCGTCTACGCCGTCACCGTGGAGCCGGAGGCAATTCGGATGCAGTTGTGGGGCTCGGCCACATCGGCGATCTCGGTGGCCATGAACGGCGAGTGCGTCCAGCCAGGCGTGTTTCCTGTTCTCGGGCGCGCCGTCCGGGCGTTGGCGCTCCTTCCCTCCGAGGAAGTCGTCGAATTCGAGGCACGGGGCACCCGAGCAAGGGGAACGGCGGTCCAATGGGTTACGGGGGGTGGTACGCGTGTTGAAAACTTCTTCACGGCGGCGGATTTGAGCGATGGCGGCAGCTCACAAGTCCCCGTCGACGCAACCGCATGCAGCCTTTGCGGGACCAGCAACGGCCGACACGACCTGGGACTCTGCGACCGCTGCCTCGCGGAGCTGTACGCAGGTACGCCGGGGCGCTGTCGCTCGTGCGGCAGCCGGGATCTCAGTGGCGTCGGACGCGACGTCGTCGTGGAGTGCCGCAACTGCAGCGAGAGCTTTGACTGGGACCCGGAGTGGGATGGTGACCCGGCAGGGTGGCCCTCGTGGTGAGTGACACTACCTGCCCCGTTGGCTGACGTCGCGGGTCAGGCGCTCTTGCCGGTCAAGCACGTCGTCCTGGTGATGTTGGAGACTCCCACGCACGCGATGCCGGCGACGACGAGCCCGTCGAGGAAGCGAGACTTGAGCGCGTAATTTTCCTCCCGGCTCGTAGTGCGGTGCCTCGCGGCTCGGCGGAGGACGTGGAGCGCCCCGTACCTTCGCGATGAGATCCGTGCCGACCACGGCATCTGTGCAAGCAGTCGCGCTACGCTCTCGATCGCGAGTCGATCCCCTACGCCTCAACGGGCTGGGCGCGATCTGAAGGTGAGAGCGCGAGGCGACGGCCGCCTTCGGGGTGTGGCGGCTCTACGGAACTTCGCGCGCCAAACGACCGCCGGGCGCGATCTCCCGGTGTAATGAGAACGCATGAGGAAGAATCGCGGGAGCGAGGTCACGAGAAAGAGAAAGCACCACAAGACGGGGCCGGAGGGCTACATCACCGTCACCGAGCTGAGGCGACGAGGCTGGACGAATCGTCAGATCGACGCCCTCGTCTCTGCCCTCATCGAGTCCCCGAGCGACTCAGCGATTCTGCACGACCCGACCTTCTCGGCTTGGGGTCGGCGGGGGCGGGTCCTGATCCGCGAAGACCTCGCTGTGGAAGTTGCGTCCGCTGCCGTCGTGCTGCACTAGCGGCATCAAAGCGCTGCGAGAAGCAGATGAATGGTGGTTCTCGTGCCAGGGCAAAACCAGCGTCGACGAGATGCGGACGGAAACCTGGTGTCTCGTCGGCTGCGGCAGCGGTGACCGCTTCCGCCGCCTGCAGTCACCGAGCCAGTGTGCACGCGCGCCGTCCAGATCGAGCCCACGATCCGTCGCAGTTGCTTCCTGAGGTGCCGCCGGTGATCGCAGGACCCGACATGTCGATCATGCGATGTCCAGATACGCTGCGTGGAGAGGGCGATGGAAGCCCCCCGGCTGCCGAATGCACTCGTCGGCTCCTGCCGCGATGTCCGCCTGAGCGGGCCCAAAGTTGGGACGCGGGAGCCGCCTGGGTACCCTCATCCTGCGATGGTCGCCGCTCGTGAAGCTTGCCAGCTCAGGGACCTCCTTCTTGCGGAGGCTGCGGCCCGTGGAGTTCCTCTTCGCGAGCGGCTCCTCCGGGTAGAGCTTGGTCTGGCGGTTCTCCACTTCGAGATCGCAGGCCGACCTCTTCGAGGGTGCTGGGTTCGCCTCCCCGGCGCACGCGGCTCCCATGAGCCGGACGTGATCACAGTCCACGGTTCGGGGCACCGAGCTTCTCGGATGTGGCCTCGGAACCGCGACGGCGGGTTCAACATCCCGGCGATCACCAGCCACCTCCTGATGCTCGTCAACGCCGAGCTGTCGCGGGAGCGCCCTGTGCCCGTCATGCCCACGGGCGTGTCGGCCCCGGCGTCGGGGCTACACGTCGTTCACCTCGCGGCGGTACATCTGGGCGCCCTTCCCAAGGAGTCCACGACTGCGGACCTTCTCCATGGGGTTGCGGATAGGTCGAAACGAGCCCGGATCGAAGCTCAAGTACGTGTCGATGGGCTCAGCGAAGCGGACCTGCGCGTCCTTGGGGACGCGGCCGGACTCTTCGTTAGCCGGCCGAACAGGATGGACTTCGATCCCCTCGAACCGATCAACGATCGGATCATGACGCTCCTCGCGCTTGGGCGCCGGCACGGTTCTACCGTCGAGCGGCGATACGTCCTCGTCGTCGAGCATCGTGGCCACGAGATCGATGTCGCCGATCCTGCCAGGGACAGCGTGGTGACCTTCACGCCCAAGGAACTGCGGAGCGCGTGGAGGCTGGGGGCACGGCGAGGAGGACGGCCGTGGGTGGGGACGGCTTCGGCGCGGCGCGAGGACCGCCGATAGGAGATGGTCCCGGCGCGACCCGCCGAGCGGCGACGGCGGGAAGTACCTGCGGTTCGAGCCAACAGCCACGCAACTTGGTTCAGATAAGTCCCGTTACCGAGACCGTTCTTCCGCGAGTTAGGGGTTCATTTCGCCCCACGTGGATCGTACGGACGATCATGAACCCCAAGCTCCTCGCCGAGGTCTCCGACGATGACCAGCTCGTCCAGCTCTGGCTCGCAGCTCGGTCCGAGAACACTCGCCGCGCCTACGAACGCGACGCCCACATCTTCCGTCAGCAGGTGCGAAAGTGTCTCGACGACGTGGGCTACGACGACCTCATCCGTTTCGACGACCTTCTCCAGGGTGCGGACACGACGAGAGCCCGGCGGGTCGCGGCGGTCAAGAGCCTCCTCAGCTTCGGCTACCGCCTCGGGTACCTCTCGCGCAACGTCGGGCGCCTCCTGCGAGCGCCGCGTGTGCGGAGCCGCTTGCACGAGCGCATCCTCGACGAGGATGAGGTGCGGGATCTGATCCGGGAGACTTCTCCGGGCCGCGACCGAACGCTCGTGCGGCTGCTGTACATCGCTGGCTTGCGCATTTCTGAGGCGCTCGGCGTCCGCTGGATCGACATCGGACCGAGCTGCCTCACCGTCTACGGCAAGGGCGCTCGCACGCGAGCCGTCAGGATCCCGGCCGAGCTGGTGAGGGAGCTGCGAACCTTGCGTAGCTCGGGGCAGCCGGACACCGATCACGTGTTCGTCAATAGGATGGGAGGCCGGCTCTCGGCGTCGTACGCCCGGCGCATCGTTCGGCGTGCCGCTTGCGATGCAATCGACCGAGCCGTCTCTCCTCACTGGTTGCGGCACTGCCACGCGCAGCACTCTTTGGATCATGGCGCACCCGTGCACCTCGTGATGCAGAGCCTCGGCCACGCTTCACTGGCGACCACGAGCGTGTACCTCCACGCATCGCCCACCCAAGGGTCGAGCCAGTACCTCGTCGTCGGCTGAGCGCGTTCGCGGGAGCGCAGGGTCGTCCAGCTCGTTCGTTCTCGTAGAGCGCGCCGGTGTACCTAATGGGAAAGGAGCCCCCATGAACAACCTCGCGCTCAGGACTGTGATTCGGCGCATCAACCGCAAGCTGGCCCACGAGGATGAGCGCATCGTGGTGGCCCGAGGTGTCCGTACGCGCACCCAGCTCGGCGACTTCTACGCGATTTGCGTCAGCCGTAACGTCGTCACGGCGGAGCATGTGGATCCCGAAGCTTGGGCTCGCGAGCTTGGCGTGCTTCGAGAGTTCGAGCAGGTGGTCTGGGACTGATGTCACATCGCCCGACCGAGGCATCGCCACCAGTTGAGGTGTGCCGTATCCGGGGCGTGTCACGGCTTCAACCATGTCGTCCACTGATTTGTCACCGCATCCGAAGTGGTGTTTGCCCCCCGGTGTAACTCCGCACTGGGCGCTTCTCGCCAATCGTCGGCGGGGCCCGCCCGACATGGAGATGCGCATGGATCACCAGAACATCAGCGCAAGGGCGAGGACCGTCGTGACCAACGTCCAGCTCGAAGCACAGGACGCCAACCCGATCTTCACCCAGGAGATGTTCGACCTGCTCCAAGAGCAGAACCCGCATTCGGAGGATCCCCTCTGCCTTTTCCGCTACCAAGCGACTGCTCGTGGCTGCGAGTGGTACGTGTACGGCGCCCAGCGCATGGGCAGCCGCGCGATGAAACACGCCGACGGGCGAGAGCGCGGCCGGACCGGTGCAGTTCTTCGCCTTCGCCTGCCTAGGCGATCCTGATTGCGCCGAGGCCGGCGTTGTCCCCCTCGACGAGTGTGGCGGGTTCGGGCTTCGCGACCTCGCCGCACAGGGCATCGATGTCGAGCTGGATCGCGTCTACACGCCCGAACCCGTCTCGGTCGTCTGGCGCCGGATCAAGGGCTACCCGCTTTAGGAGTTCGCTCCGAGCGCGGACGACGACCACGCTGGACCGGGCCCGCGCAAGAACGCCACCAACGTTGGGGTGGCGCGTGCGGCTCGGTCCGCTGGGCCCGGGCAGCGCATGCGGCCGCTCTCGGGGCCGCGCATTGTTCGTCCGAGCACAGGACCCAGGTTCATTTCTCCCAGCAGACATCCGTAGAACCACCATGATCGTTCCCTCCCTCCCCAGGGCGAGAAGCGCGAAGGCCCAACCGACACTCAAGATTTGGCCCACCATCTACGTCCTCGGGGACCAGATGACGTGCCACACGCTCCGCGCCGCTGCCCGGCTTGGGGGTCTTCTGAATGCGGATCGTCTCCCGAACTACCTGGCGTCGATCAACGCCGTGCGGCCGCCCGAAGCGGCTGGCCTCGGGCACTGCCACGAGAACACCTCGGCGCTCGCGACGGATCTTCTCCGGGCCAGGCAGAGGGGCTGGGTCATCGTCTTAGGCGAGCGCACCGAAGGAGGGCCGCATTCCTGGATGGAGTACGGCGAGAGCGCGATCGACACAGCGATCGATGGGTATATCCAGATCGGACTCGCCTCCGAGCTGCGGGAATACCAGGAGGTCACTTCAAGCGTCAGCTACGCGGGCAGGGCTGGCCTTCGCCGCTACCTCGAAGAACCGGAACTCCGCGCCATCGTCGTCTGAGGTCACCGAAGGGTGCGCAAGCGGGCCCGCCGGCAGTTGGCGTCACCCACATCGGCCCACAAAACGGAGCGGGCGGGTTCATCGCCGGCCGCCGTCTTTCGTACTGCCCACGAACGCGGCCTCAGGCGGCTTCGAAGAAGGAGACGACCATGTTTTCGGACGGTTTGATGCTCACCGCGCCGACTCCCATGAAGGACGTCCGCCGCCTGACTCGCACCGCCTACCACGAAGCCGGCCACGCCGTGGTGGCGGCGGCGATCGGGGACCGACTCCACTATGTGAGCATCCGGCGCGACGGCGGCAGGCTTGGCGTGACGATGTACCGCCACCCCTTCACCAGCATCGCGACGGCCGTCCAGGTCTTCCTCGCCGGGCACGCCGCCGAGGAGGTGCTCACCGGCAGGCTGCCGAGGCAGCTCGACGTCGACCTGGGTGTCGCGCCCATCCTCGCCGGGCGGGGCGACCCCATGTTGGCCGACGTGGAACACAGTGATGGTTGGCTCGCCGTTCGAGCCCTCCTGGAGGGCGGGTGCGCGAGGGCTGAGGTCAGGGCGGAGGCTGAGCGCCTCTACGGAGCCGCACAGCAGTCCCTGATCGCCGTCTGGTCCACGGTGGATGCCGTCGCAATGGCGCTGCTGCGCAAGGGGCTGCTGGACGCCAAGGGCGTGGATTCTGTGATCACTGGCGACATCTACAGCCCCGTGTTCCCCGTCCAAGCGGCTCATTGCGTGCCGTAGGTCCCGATCGTCGACGGAAGGATCGAAGGTTCATTTCCCAAGGGTCGCGTGCGTAGAGCGACATGAGGCCAGCGCGGTGGGGTTGCGCCGGTGTAACTGATCCGGAGCGCGAACATGGAGTGGAGCAGCCTTCAGCGTCGACGGATCGGGTTCGGCTCCGTGGAACTACCCGGGGGGCGAAAGGCCCCGGGGCAACAATCCAAGGAGCCCATCATGAGTGTTCTCGAAGTCGACCGCAAAGGTCTCGCACGTAAGCTCGGCCGCAAGCCGAAGGCCTTCATCATCTACGAGCTGCTCGCCAACGCATGGGACGAGAACGTCTCGCACGTGTCCGTCACCGCCGAGATGCTCCCCAACAAGCCCGTCTGCCGCATCGTCGTCGAGGACGACTGCCCGGAAGGCTTCGCCGACCTCCGCAGCGTCTACACGCTGTTCCGGGACTCGAAGAAGGGCGACGACCCGACGAAGCGCGGCCGCTTCGAGCTAGGGGAAAAGCTCGTCATCGCCACCGCGATCCGCGCAAGGATCACCACGACCAAGGGCACCATCATCATCGAGGGCGACGAACGTCAGCAGTCACGGGCGAAGCGCAGCGCCGGGACGATCTTCGAGGGCGAGTTCCGCATGACCCGCGAGGAGTTCGCCGAGGTCTGCGAGCACGTCCGCATGCTCCTCGTCCCCGAGGACATCGAGACCACGTTCAACGGCGAACCAATCGTCCCTCGCAAGCCGCTCCACGTCTTCGAGGCGGCGCTCCAGACCGTCCGGCTCGACGACGAGGGGAACCTCAAGCCGACGGAGCGCAAGACGGAGGTCCGCGTCTACGAGCCGCTCGAAGGCGAGGAGGCGCACCTGTACGAGATGGGCATCCCCGTGGTCGGAACCTCGGACAAGTGGCACTACGCCGTGCAGCAGCGTGTCCCGATCAACTGGGAGCGCAACAACGTGCCCCCTGGCTACCTGAAGACCTTGAGGGTCGAGGTGCTGAACGCGATGCACGGACGGATCTCCGAGGAGGAAGCGACGGCGAGCTGGGTCACCCAGGCGATCGACGACCGGAGGTGCGAGGCCGCCGCCGTGAAGACGATCGTCACCCAACGCTTCGGTGAGCACCGAGTCATCTACGATCCGACGGACGCCGAGGGCACCAAGATCGCAGTCAGCAAGGGCTACAGCGTGATCACCGGCGGTGCCTTTTCTAAGGGCGCCTGGGAGAACATCCGCAAGCACGCGGTGGCGCTACCCGCCGGCCAAGTGACGCCGAGCCCGAAGGCGTATCACCCGGACGGGGAGCCCGAGAACGTCATCCCCGAGAGCGAGTGGACAGCGGACATGCGGCGCATCACCGGGTTCGCTACGGTGCTGTTCCGCTGCCTCATCGGGTGCGACCTGCGCGTGAGGATCGTCAACAACCCTGGTGTCGGCTGGGCCGCGAACTTCGGCAGCCGCTGCTTGACCCTGAACTTCGGCTCGCTCGGACCGAAGTGGTTCGGCCGCACCGTGAGGGACGTCGAAGTCCTCGACCTACTCCTCCACGAGTACGTCCATCACACGGTGAGCGACCACCTCTCGAACGAGATGCACGAGACGGCGACGAAGCTGGGGGCAAAGCTCGCCAACCTCGCGCTCGACAACCCAGAGCTGTTCGACAACGGGGTGTACGGGCGGGCGATCGTGGTGTGAGCCCGGCGGTAAACGCCGCTGATGCACCTATCGGCCGCCTTGCGCATGCTCACGAACTTGGCCGAAGCGGTCCGGGATGTCCGCACGGACGACGACCTGATCAAAGTCTGGCTCGAAGGCGTCGCCGACACGACGAAGCAAATCTACCGCGACACCGTGCGGCGGCTGCGAGCGGCGATCCCAAAGGCCCTAACGGACATCACCACCGTTGATGTCGTCGCCTGGTACGTCGGCCTTGGCGGTGCCGAGAACACACGGGACCGCCACCTCGCCGCCGTGAAGAGCCTTCTGAGCTTCGGCCACCGCGCCGGACTCCTGCCGCTCGATGCCGGCAAGCCGCTGAAGTTGCGGCAGCGAGTCCTCCGCCGTCCCGACCGTGTTCTCAACCCTCAACTCGCGGGGGAGCTGGTGACGCGCGCACCGGCGGGGAGGGATCGAACCCTCGTGGAGTTCGTGTACGCCACGGGAGCGCGACCCATGGAAGTTGGTCGGCTGACCTTCGAGGATCTCCTTGATGACCGAGTGCTGCTCAACGGCAAACGAGGCAAGCGCCGCCTCGTTCCCGTCGGCGCAGCGCTCATGGCCGACCTTCGATCGCTTCGTCAGCCGGACGACGACGACTCCGCGCACGTCTTCCGAAGCTACCGTGGGCGCGCCATGTCCCGGGGAACGATCTGGCACGTCGTGAAGCGCATCGCCGAGGAGGTGATCGCGGAGGATGTTCCCCCGTATGCGCTGCGGCACTCGTTCGCCACCCACGCGATCGATCGAGGGGTCGCGCCACACGTCCTTCAGAAGCTCCTTGGTCACGAGAGCTTGCACACGACGAGCGTTTACGTCCATCCGCCTCATGATCCGTGAGGCGGCGCTGCGCGGAACCCCCAGGTTCGCGTCCAACCTACTTTCCGGAGAACGCTGCCTCGACCTCAGCGAACACGGCCCGCGCGCGGGCGAGGCCCAGTTCGGCGATCGTCTTCCGAAGCTGGCCTTCGAGGCCGTTCACGGTGAGCTTGGCACCGTTGGTTGTTCGGCGTCGACGCTTGGGAGCCGCCCTCTTAGGTGTGGGCGGCACTGCGGCGGTCGAAGCACCCTTGGACCCCTTCTTTCGCATGTCGGAGCGGGTCGCGTAGACATGGTTTTCGGTCATGGCGAGACCGGCCTTCTTGGCCGCTTCGATCACCTGCTTCGCCGGCATGTCGAGGGGTTGATCGCGGATGAAAGTCGCCTTCGCACCGCGGCCCGTCTTAGGCCGTGTGGCGGGCTTCCTCTT
>JBGTSH010000106.1:0-29803 GCA_041940405.1 Polyangiaceae bacterium | reverse complement strand
CAGGTCAGCGCCGACGCGAAGAGCTCGCTGGCGTACGCGACGATCACGCAAGTCGGGCTGATGTTCGTCGAGTGCGGCCTGGGTTTCCCGACGCTCGCGATCGTCCACCTCGTTGCTCACACGATCCTTCGCTACTACCAGTTTCTGCGCACGCCTTCGGTCCTGCAGAACGCATTGCAACGTCGCGCGACGATCGGCTCGACACAAGCAGAAGAGAGCGCCGCTCGCTGGGAGCTCTTGGGCCTTCCGCTTCGACGGTTCCTCTATCGCCTGGCGATCGAGCGGTTCGAGGCCGAAGCCGCGCTCGAACGGTGGATCGCGAGGCCGGCGCTCGAGCTGTCACGCCGTCTCGACAAATTCGAGCGAGCGATCACCTCCGCCCCGACGACTTTGGATGGCACTCGAGCTCGCGAGCCCCGTCGCGAAGACGCGCCGGCTTGGGGGCAGGACCCATGAGCGACGCGATCGGCGTGGTGTTGTGGGGGCCCCTCGTGCTCGCGGCCGGGCTCATCCTTCGGATGCGAAGCCGTCGCGCAGCGCGCCTCGTGGCGCTCGGCTTGCTCGTGCTCGTGTTTCTTGCCTGCTCCAGCGTGCTGGCGTTGCTCGCCTTCGGGTCCCAAGCGCAGCGCGACGCGCTCTGGCCGGCGACCGCGCCGTACGCCGACGCGCTGGCAGGCGGGCTCTTGCCCATCCTCGTGGGCTGTCCGCTCGCGACGCTCCTCGCGGCGCCGAGAGCGCAGATCGATGTCGAGGTCGCTTCGGACGCCGTGCTCGTCGCAGGCACCGCACTCGGTGCGATGCTCGCGGACGGGCTGCCGGCCTTCGTCATCTTCTGGCTGCTGTCACTGGTCCCGCTGGCCCGATCTCTATCGCGTTCTCACGACATCACCCTGCGCCGCTCTGCCGGCTTCTTCCTCGCGACCAGCACGCTGCCGGTGGTCGTCGCAGCGGTGGTTTCCGTGAGCCGGGCTGCGCTCGCCGGTGTGCCCTGGCCGTTCGAGCCACGGGCCATCGCCGAAGCAGGAGTTCTCGGTGGGCACGAGGGCTGGATCGCCGCCCTGCTTTGGCTCGGGGTCGCTGGCCGCCTCGGCGTCTTCCCATTTCACGGTTGGGTGCCGGTCTTCGCCGAGCGCCTTCGTTCACCAATTGCGTCGATGACGGTGGTGTCACCCTTCGCGCTGCTCCTCGCGTTGCGTGTGTGTCTTCCGCTGGTGCCTCGAGGGGGGCTCACGGCCGGCACGGTCATCCTGCCGTGCGCGGCTCTTTCGAGCGCTTACGCCGCTCTGATCGCGCTGGGGCAAGACCAGGTGAAGAGGCAGCTCGGCTTCCTCTGGATCTCGGTCTCCGCCGCCGCCGCGGCGGGGCTCACGTCGCTCGATCCGGGTGCGTTCGCCGGCGCCGTCCTGCACATGCTCGCGGTGCTCTTGTCGATGACGGGCTTGTGGATCCACGTCCGGGCCGTCGCCGCACGGACGGGGACCAGCGATCTGCGTCGGCTCGGCGGGCTGGTCACGACCGCGCCCGGCCTGGCTACCGGCTTCTTGCTTCTCGGCCTGGCGACCGTGTCGTTCCCCGGAACGGCGACGTTCCTCTCCGAGGACCTCATCGTCCGAGGTCTGCTCGCTTCTCACCCCGTGGTGGCGGGCGTCTTCTTGGTGACGACCGCCGTCAACGGGATCACGCTGGTGCGCACCTTCAAACGGATCTTCTTGGGAGAGCCGCGGGAAGATGCTTCTCGGACAATGACGGAGGACGTCCTTCCGAGAGAGCGCGCGGCGTCGATAGCGATCCTCCTCGCGCTCTTGGTCGGCGGCCTCTTGCCGATGCCCCTCCTCCTCTTGAAGGAGGGGGTGAAAGACACCATCACGACGCGTCCATAGGCGCGCTCTCGGGCGGCCGACTACCGTGCCCAGACCTCGATCTCGGCCTCGCCCCGGCTGCCTGGAGCGCTCGCGTAGTCGACCCTCACGTTGGTCACCGGGCCGTGATCCTCGGGCAGGTGCATCTCGTAGCTGCGGTCGCCTTCGTCCATGATGTGGCGCAGGTGTGGCGTATAGGTACGCCCGTCTTCGTAGGTCACCACGATGTTTCGCAGGTCGACGGGGCCCTTGGCCACGCGCACCATGAGGACGTCGATGTCTCCCGGATCGCGGTTTACCGCGATGTTCTCGCGATCGCTCGGCGTGGGACACATGAAGCGGGTTTGCCCGAGCTTGATCCACCCGTCGGTTTGCGGCGTGGTCGCCGTCTCTTCCGCCGGCTTCTGTTCGGGCGCCGCTGCGATTGTTTCGTCGGGCACCTCGCTCGCCATCTCGTCATGACAGGCAGGCAGGATCGCTGCGAGCGCGGTCGCCAGCGCCGCGTAGCTTCTCGCTCTCATCGGTCACCTCGCGGGTTGTGCTTGAACCGATAGAGCAGCAAGCCGCGGGCCATGGAGTACGCTGCGCAGGTGGTCGATCCCAGCGACGAGCAGGCACGCATCTACCAAGAGCGAGCCGACGAATATGACGTTCTGATCTCGGCAGAAGACGCGGCGGGCGCGCTCGTCCGCGAGCTCGAGCGCCGCGCACCGTTCGACGGCCGGCACGTGGTCGACGTCGGCGCCGGGACCGGCCGCATCGCGCGGCTCGTCGCGAGCGCCGCATCAGGGATCGTCCTCGTCGAGCGCGCCGCACCCATGCTCGAGGTCGCACGCCGAAGGCTCGACGCGATGGGCGTGGTCTACGCCGCGCACCTCGCCGATGCGCGAGCGATGCCGCTCTCGAATGCTTCCGCGGACCTCGCGATCGCCGGCTGGGTGTTCGGACACTTTCGCTTGTGGATGCCCGACGGCTGGCGCGACGAGGTCGAGGCCGCGATCGGCGAGATGAGGCGCGTCGTCCGCGCCGGCGGCAAGCTTGTGATCGTCGAGACGCTTGGCACCGGGCACGTCGAGCCGCGCCGCAACGCGGCCCTGGACGAGTACTTCGCCCTCCTCGAGGAGCGGTGGGGTTTCACGCGGAGCTGGATACGCACCGACTACTCGTTCTCGAGCGTCGATGAGGCGGCGCGCGTCTGCGGCTCGTTCTTCGGCGAAGCGCTCGCGGAGAGGATTCGCCAAAACGCATGGGCTACGGTGCCCGAGTGCACGGCCGTCTTCGTCGCCGAACGCTGACGCCCCGCCCGGAATAGCGGTTGGCGCCATCGGCGTTTTCGGGGGGATGAGGGTGCATCTTGCTTGGATCGTCGGGACAGCGGCCGCCTTGGTGGCCGCGATCGGGCCGGGGTGCGACGGCGGCGAGACGGCGCCGCCTGCGGAGACCTCTTCGAGCGAGGTCCCGGAGGCGACGACGCCCGACGTCAAGCCCGCACGCACCGCGCCCTCGATGAAGGGCGTCGCGAGCCGCAGCGGCTCGGGTCTGGCGCGCACCCCGAACGACAAGGCGCTCATCCTCGCAGACGAGGATCACCGGACACTTCGGCGAATCCCGATCCCGGTCGACGTCCACAACCCGCCGACGGGGTTCGAGATGCCTGGCGCCCCTGCGCAGGTCGTCGCCCTTCCGGACCGCCTGCTCGTCACGATCCGTGACCCCGGCCTGCTCCTCGAGCTCGTTGAAGAGGACGGTGTCATCCGCGAGAGCGCGCGCATCGAGCTGCCCTCGGACGCGTGGGGTCTGGCCGTCAGCGCCGACGGCAAGACGGCGATCGTCACGAGCGCATGGACCCACCGGGCCACCGGCGTGGACCTCGCGACGATGGAAGCGAAGTGGTCGCTCAATCTCGCGCGCGAGCCGCGCGGCGTGGTCATTGCCGAGAACGGTACGGCCTACGTCAGCCACCTCGTCGGAAGCCGCATCACCAAGATCGTCGGCATCCACGGGAGCGAGCCGGCGGCGGAGCGGGTCGAGGTCGCGCCGGCTCCGCTTCGCTCGCCGCCGAGCACGCTGCTCGACGCTTCTCTGGGGTATTCCTTGGTCCTCTCGGCGGACGAGTCGAGGCTCTTTTTGCCGAGGCATGCGCTCGGTGCACAGACCTCTGCGTGGTGGTTCGGGTCGGCGACCGTCGACGTCATCTTCACCGCGGACGACAAACAGCTCGCACCCCGCGCAGCGGGGCGGGGCCGCTGGGCCTCGTTCGTGACCGGCGACATGATGGACGTGAGTGGCCTCGTCGCCCTCGAACATGCGGAGTTCGTCCAACCCCGCGCGGCGGTGCTGCGCGCTTCGACCCAGACGCTGCTCGTCGCGAGCGAGGGAACGAACGTGCTCGCCGAGCTCGACGCGCGAGCGCTCGATCCGTCGCTGGCGACCAAGCGAACCTACGCCCTCGCGAAGTACGACGAGGTCCCGCACCTCGATCCTTCTCCGGCGATCGTTCGATCGGGCGGGGCGCCCTCGGCGATCGCATTGAGCGCCGACGAGAAGATGGCCTGGGTCCACTGTCGTTCGACGAACGACTTGGCGATCGTCACCCTCGACGAACAGGGGCCGATCCCATTCATTCACCTCGCCGAGGACACCCTCCCTCTCGAGGCCGCCAAGGGCAGGCGGCTCTATTACGATGCCACCGATTCCGTGATCAGCGGCGGCCTCGGCTGCGCCGGGTGCCATCCCGATGGGCGCGACGACGGCCACGTCTGGCACGAGAGCGCTTCGGACGAAGGAATCGGCGGCGACGGTCGCGAGAGCGGCTACCGCGGAAGGAGCATCGTGATCACGGGCTTCGGCAATGCCCCGCCGAGCGTCGTTCCGGGGGTTCCCCGGCAGACGCCCATGCTCGCCGGGCGGATTCAGCCGACCGGCCCGTACGGATGGCGAGCCGAGAGCGAGACGCTCGACGCGCGGCTTCGTCAAGGCTTCGCGCTCCACCGGTGGGGCGGCGATCGCAAATCCGAGTTCATGGTCGCCATGGACCGGCCCAAGCTCATCGCGGCGTTCGTTCGACAGGGCCTCGTCCCACCGAACGTACCCGAGCGACCGCTTACGGCGATCGAGGAGCGCGGCCGCGCGGTCTTCGCCGACGACAAGGTCGGCTGCGCGTCGTGCCACGTTCCCGAGACCAACTTCACGAACAACATGCCGATGCCGCTCTCTCGGCCGCAGCATCCGGGCTTCGAGCCCGAGCCCGACGTCATGTTCAAGACGCCGTCGCTCCTCTATGTCGGCGGGACGGCGCCCTACTATCACGACGGAGCAGCATCGAGCCTCGAGGACCTGATCCGCAAGAACGGCAAGGCCATGGGCGATACCTGGCGCCTCTCGGCGAGCGACCAGACGGCGCTCGTCGCCTACCTGCGGACCATCGGGGGCAGCGTGGACGCGTTCCCCCCCGAAGCTCCGCGCGCGCTGCCGAAGTCACCTGACATCTACGTCAGCGCGAAGCCTGCAGGCACGCCGCCTCTGCGGACGGCCTGGGCGAAGGTAACCCCGAGCATGTCCGAGGGCGGGTGCACGGTGAAGCACATCGATCACTGGGTCCGCGTCGACTGCGGGAGCGGCAGTGGGATCGCCCAAATCGCAGGCAGCGGCGTGAAGGCCGAGGGATGGACGAGCGGCAACGAGTTCTTCAACGACTCGTCGACGTTCATTTTCCCCCTGCAAGTAGGCGATCGGCACGTCCTACAGATCACCACCGAAGAATCGTTCGGAAGGTGGGGAACGCAAACCGTTCCGAACGGCGTCCTCACCGCGTACTGGCTCGACGGCGAAGCGGAGCCGGTTCTGATCCTCTCGCCCTGAACGTGCGTGGGCGAACGATCTGATCGCCGCTGCGGCGCTTCGTCTCTCGCTGCGGCGGCGGGTAGACTGGTGGGGTGACGCTCGCGACTCTGATCCTCATCGATCATGACGAAACCGTACTGGAAAGTCGCAAGCCCGGGCTCGAGGCAGCGGGGCTTCGTACGATCACCTGGCCGTGGACGGCCGCGACGCTCCCCACGCTTCGGCCCGGGCCCGAGCTGATCCTGCTCGACCTCGCGAGCCTCGACGGTCAGCCGCTCGCCGAGTTCGTTCTCATGGCGACGAAGATCGGCGGCCGGTGCGTGGTCGTCGTCTCCGACCAGAGCGCCGCGGAGCTGGACGAGCTCGTTCAATCCGCCGGGCTCCTCGGCTGGATCGCCAAGAGCGTGGGCGATGACGAGTTCGTCAACCAGGTGCGCGATCAGCTGCGGCGCAAGCAGCGGTTCACGGGCCGCAACGAGCCTCTCGGCCCCGAGGTGCTCGACGCGATACGCGGCGGGCACGGCGAGAGCTAGCGCCCCTCGTCGGCCCGCCTTCGAAGCGTCGCCGCCCACTCACTGGGGGTTGAACTGGCAGCAACCGGTGATGCAGTAGTAGCCCGCGGGGCAGGGTGCCTGGCCCGGGAGACCGCACGCCTGAATGCCTTCTTCGCACTGGGTGTTGGGCCCGCCACCCTGACCGCTGCCGCCGCCGCCTTCGCCGAAGCACTCGGGGCCCGGCAGCGGCTTGCCGATGCAGAGCTCGCACGGGTCGCACGGGTTCAAGCACGCGGCGACGGGATCGCACGGATGGCAGACGTCGGGGTTGCTCACCTCTGCCTGGGTGCAGACGGTGTTCTCGCCCTCGCCGATGGACCCGAGCCAAACGTACATGCCGCTGCCCGCCGGTAGCTCGCAGCAGCCGAAGCAGTCACAGCCGTTCGGGGTGAGCGGACCGCAGTAGTCGTGGCATGCCTGGCTTTGCGCGGCGTCGAGCTCGGCGCACGTCTGCATGACAGGGGTGATGTTCTCGTCCGGTCCGGCGTACTCGCATTGATCGCCGAGCCAGGGCTCCGGGTAGTAGTTCGGAGCGATCTCGTGGGGATCGCAGATGTGATCCCAGTAGCAGTCGTCGTTGCCGGGACCGCTGTCCTGGTCGAAGTAGCAGTCGACCTTGCACGGCGGCCCCTCTTGTCCGGGGATGCCGCCGAAGTAGCTGTCCTCGGTGTTGTCGCAAGGACCGAGGCAGTCGGGATCTTGGTAGTCGATGAGGCCGTCGTTGTCGTTGTCGATGATGTCGCCGCACGCGTAGACGTGGCCCTGACAGTCGGCTTCGGTCGTCGGTGCGCCGCCCACGCCGGAGCTGTAGGTCCCGACGCTGGACGCTCCCGTGCTGTTCATGGTGCCCGTCCCGCTGCCGCTGCCCCCCTGCGCGGTCTGCGCCGACGACGTCGTGTCGCCGGTGTTGGCCCCGGCCCCCCCGGAGCTCGAGTCATCGCCGCAGGAGAGGGCGATCCCTCCGGCAATCCCACCCGCCAGAAACCACGGTCGTAAGTTTCGCATCGTGCGTCTCCTTGCCGAGACGACAGCGTATCGGAGAATGAGGCGCGATGGCGATAGCGGCTCGGGCGACCGGAGCGCTAGCCGCCCGTCTTGGGAGCGGACGGAGCCGGAAAGCCGCGCTTCCTCAGAAGTGCGGCAACGTCGGGATCGCGTCCGCGGAACTGGCGGTATGCCTCCGTCCGGTCGGTCGAGTTGCCGGGAGCGAGGATGAACTTCCGCATTTTGTCGGCGGTCGCCTTGTCGAAGACGTCGCCCGTGCTGGTGAACGCTTCGCGGGTGTCCGCGTCCATCACCTCGGACCAGAGGTAGCTGTAGTACCCGGCGGAGTACGCGTCGCTGGTGAACAGGTGATTGAACTGCGGGAGACGATGCCGCATGCGCACCTCTTTCGGCGCGCCCATCTTGCCGAGCGTCTCTTGCTCGAACGTCGCGGCGTCGACCTTTCCGTCGGCGCGCGTGTGAAGGTCCATGTCGAGGATCGCCGCCGAGAGGTACTCGACGGTGGCGTAGCCCTGGTTGAAGGTCTTCGACTTCTCGATCTTCTGGACGAGCTCTTGCGGCATGACCTTCTTGGTCTTCACGTGCTTGGCGAACTTGTCGAGGATCGGGCGCGTCAGCACCCACATCTCGTGGACCTGCGACGGGTACTCGACGAAGTCGCGCGGCGTCGTGGAGAGGCCGGGATAGTTCACCTCCGAAAGGAGGCCGTGGAGCGCATGGCCGAACTCGTGGAAGAGGGTCTGCGCGTCGTCGAGCGAGATGAGCACCGGCTCGCCGGGCGCGCCGCGGACGAAGTTGTTGTTGTTCGACGTTATCGCCGTCTTCACCTTGCCGGTGAACGTCTCGTGCGTGCGGTAGCCCATCGCCCAAGCACCCGAGCGCTTGTTCTTTCGCGCGAAGTAGTCGCCATAGAAGAGGCCGACGTGGGCGCCCGTCTTCTTGTCGGTCACCTCCCAGACGCGGACGCCCTCGAAGAACACGGGAACCTTGCCGGTGATCTCGGTGAAGGCGAGGCCGTAGAGCTGCTCGGCCATGTAGAACGACGCCGCGATCATGTTGTCGAGCTCGAAGTACGGCGTGACCTCGGCCTGATCGAGCGCGTACTTCTTCTTGCGCACCTTCTCGGCGTAGTAGAGGTAGTCCCACGGCTCGAACGTCCCGGTCTTCTCGTCCTTCTTGAAGAGCGGCGTCATGTCGGCGACCTCTTCCTTCACGCGTTCGACGGCCGCCGGCCAGACACGCATCATCAGCTCGCGCGCCTTTGCCGGGTCCTTGGCCATGGTGTCCGACATCCGCCAGTGCGCGTGCGACGCGTAGCCGAGGAGCTTGGCGCGGTCCGCGCGCAGCGCGACGATCTTTGCGATCGTGGCCTTGGTGTCGTTCGCGTTCCCGTTGTCTCCGCGGCTCTTGAACGCCTTGTAGACCTTCTCGCGCAGGTCCCGTCGTGATGAAAACGTAAGGAACGGATCGACGCTCGATCGCGTGTTCACGACGATCCACTTGCCTTCGAGCTTCCGGTCCTTGGCGGCCGCGGCGTACGCGGCCTTCTGCGAATCCGAGAGCCCCGCCAGATCTTCCTTCTTCTCGAGGACGACCCAGGCGTCTTCGTCGGCGAGGACCTTGTTGCCGAAGTCGGTGAAGAGGACGCTAAGCTCCTGGTTGATCTTGCCGAGCCGCGCCTTCTCTTCTGCATTCAGCTTGGCGCCAGCGCGGACGAACGCGTCGTAGGTCCGGTCGACGAGGCGCTTCTGCTCCGCCGAGAGACCTTCGGCGCTCTCGTGGAGCTTTGCGATGCGCGCGAAGAGGCGCTCGTTGAAGAAGATCTTGTCGCGCGCTTCGGTCATCTTCGGCGACCAATCCTTGTCGACCGCCTGGACGTCGGGGGTGTTGAGGCTGCTCGTCATCACCGCGAAGACCGTCTCGGCGCGATCTTGGTGACGGCCGGAGTCTTCGAGCGGAACGATCGTGTTGTCGAACGTCGGCGGCGCCGGATCGGTGGCGATGACCTCGATCTCTGCGAGCATCAGCGCCAGTCCCGTCTCGAACGAGCGCGGGAAGAGGTCCGACTTGATCTTGTCCCAGGGAGGGACGCCCCCATAGGGACCCGTCCAGGCCGCGAGCATCGGATCCTTGTCGGCGACGGCGCGGAGCCGCTCGACCTCTGCGCGTGCCGCTGCGTGCGCTACGCCGGGATCCGGCGCCTTGGTCGCCTGTGTGCTCGTGGGCATGCCGCCATCGGGCGAGACGGCCGCCGGTGAGCACGCGGCCAGGAAGAGGGCGAGGATGGGGACGTGCCTGAGCATGCCTACTTCTTTCTTCCGGCCCGCACGGTCGTCAACCTCGACGAAGGCTAAAGCGTCGGAAGTTGCTTGGCGTGCTCGGCGTAGCCGAGCAAAGCCATGGTCGTTCCATTGCCGTCGCACCCCTGTCCCGCATAGGGCCCGAGGATGAACGTGCGCTTCGGATCGATCCCGGCGGCGGCGTACGCGCAGATATCGGTGGTCGCGTTGCCGTAGGCCACGGCGAGATCGAGCCCTGCGCTCTTGAAGTCTTGGAGCGCGGCCTTCTTGTACGCCCCCACGCCCTCGGGGGTAGGGAGGCACGCTTCGACCGACTCGGTAGTTCGGACCAACCCTTCGGGAAAGCCGTGGTTCGCGAGCCAGGCGCGCGTCGTGGGCCCGAGCATGTAGGGGCGTCCCGTCAGGTAGAGCGGCAACAACCCCTGCGCGTTCCAGGCGCGGGCGACCTCGTTCCCGTGAGGCTGCGCTTCGGGCACCTTGTTCTCCATGACCTCGCGCGCGATCTCCTCGTCCCCGGTGGTGAGCGTCGCGTCGACGTCGAACACGACCGCGCGCGTCCCCTTCTCGACCGAGTACACCGTCCCCGATGCGCGGCTCCCGTCGCCGCGGACGACGAGCTGGAACGCGTAGCGGCCCGGCTTCGAGATCAAGGACTCGGGCACCTCGATGGCGACCCAACCGTCATCGTTCGTGAACGCGGTGTCGATGCTGCGCCACGTGCAGCTCTCGTCGCGGATGAAGAGCGAGATCTCTTCGTCTTCGAGGTCCTTGCCGGCCTTGCCGTAGGTGAACTTGCCCCGAACCATCGCGGGCTTTCCTGCGGCGACGGCCACGTCGCTCGCGCTGTGGCGCGGCGATCCCTGCGACTGAACGAGCAGGCGCGTTCGCTTGTGCTTGTAGTCGCCCGTCGGGGAGAACGTCGGCTCCGCCGGGCACGTCGCCTGCGCACGCGGCGCCGACGAAGGCGCCGCGCTCGGAGCATCGCCTTTGGATGCGGAATGGGCGCTCCCGACCGACGAGGCCGAGCTCGGCCCGCACCCCGAGATCGCGAATGCCGCGACGAGGATTCCCCAAGTGAGCTTCATTCTTTCGTCCCTCCCGGCTCCGGATCCTTGGCTTTGCCCTGATCGTCCGCGCTCTCGGCTGCGTCCTGGGTCGCGCTGTCGGTGGCGCTCTCGACGGTATCGACCGTCTCTTCGGTCGCCGTCGACGTCTCCTCTTCCTTGGCGGCTTCATTGTAGCTGCGCGGCCGGTACTCCTTGGACACGCCGCGGTTCTTGTCGCCGTTGAGGAGCGTGTCGTAGACGAGCCAAGCGAGCCAGGACTTCTCGTGCTTCTTCTCGAGCTCGCGAAGCTCGGCCTCGTGCTCCTTGAGCTTGCCGGTATCCCAGAGGCACTGGAGCGCCAGCGAGATCAGGCTCTTGTCGTTGGGTCCTAGATCGAAGCCGCGCGCGTAGTGCTCCCAGGCTTCGTCGGGCCGCCCCATGCGGCAGAGCGTATCGCCCGTGTAGATGTGCGCCATCGCCCATTCCGGCGCGAGCTTCCGCGCGAGGTGGCTCTCGCCCAGGCGGACCTCCCACATCTGACGCGCACCGGCCATGACGCTGTAGTTGAGATGCGCCTTTGCGCTGTTGGGGACCGCATCCTTGGTCGCTTCCCAGAAGACGAGATCGTCGCGGTAGTCCATCGCGTGGCCGTACGCGCGGATCGTCTGAAAGCCGAGGAACGCAGCCGGGATGATCCACGCGAAGCGCGCGACGAACGAAATCTGGGCCCGGCGTGCGCGCCGATAGAGGGCCACGAGCGCCGGCCCGATGACGAGCGTCGTGCCGATGACCGGGAAGTACCAGAGGCGCTCGGCGCGCACCGTCGGCAGGAGCACGTACATGTTCGAGTGCGGGAAGTAGCTGATCACCAGCCACACCATGCCGACGGCGATCATCGGCAAGAGGTGATCGGTGTAGCCGCGCTCGCGGCGCTCCCACATCGCCTCGGTGATCGCGCCGAACGCGAGACAGAAGAGCGCCGCATAGACGAGCGCGTCCTTCAGCCAATCGAGGGAGATGTAGATGTAGTTTTCGGGGTTGGTGTCGGCGATGTCCTTGTTCAGATCGCTCGGTCCGATCCCCAGGATGCGGTGCGTGAGGTACGCCGCGATCAGGATGATGGTCCCTTCGAAGACTGCGCGACCGATGTCGAGGAAGACCGGCTTCTTGGTGCGGCGCGCGAGCCAACGCCACAGCCAGCCGACGGCGGGGAGCTCGAGCGGCTCCGGTGTCTTCTCGGGTTTGTCGCGCTCGCGGCGGAGCCACACGATCCAGAGACCGAGCGCTGCGCCCGGCGGTCCCGCGAAGAGCAGCCAACCGATCACGCTCTCGGGAAACCACGCAGAGTCGGGGATCGGCTCTTGCGGATACGAATAGTCTCCTGAAAGCGTCCACGGGAAGACGACCTGCCACAGACCGCGCGCATACACACGGAGCGCACCGGCGAAGCGCAGGTCGATCGGCGCATCGACGAGCGGGTTGTTGAGCGGATCTTTCGGGAGCGGCGCCTGGTGGAACCAGAGGAGGAAATCGCGCGCTGCCTGCTTGCCGAGATCGAAGCCCGGCGGCAGAGGCTCCGATACCTCACCCGGCAAGGGTGACGGGAACCAACGCTTTCGCAGCTCGGTGTAGACGACGAACGCAGCCAGGGCGCCCACCAGCGAGAGGACGCCACGAACGAAGCGCGCCGGACGCTCCGGGTGGAGCAGGGGAGCGAAGAGGACCGCGGCGACCGGAACGAGCGGCACGCAGACGATCGCGCTCTCTTTGGAGAACAAGCCCAAGAGGACCGCGAGAAACACCGCGAAGGGCATCGCGTGGGCGCGCATCGACAGCGCCAAGAGGGCCCAGATCGCACCGAGACCGCCCAAGACGTCGGCGATCCCGACGACGCCGGACACCGCTTCGGTCAGGATCGCTGCAGAGACGAAGGTACCGCCCGTCACCCAGCCGACCAGGTTCGAGCGGGAGAGCCGGTAGGCGAGCGCGGTGAACGAGGCACCGCACAGGGCGTGGAAGAAGAGGTTGTAGAGGTGTTGAAACCAAGACCGGCGGGCGACCTCGGTCAGCTTGGGCACCGGCTCGGGCTCGTGCGCTCGCTCGATCATCGAGAGGAGCCACGGCGGGCCGCTCTCGTCGAGCCACGTCTGCCCGCGCTCGCCGACCTCGACCAAGCCGCGCCACAAGTAGTTCGGGATCGGGCGGTACGAGCCGATGCTCGCGTTCGCCGGAAGGCCCCAGAAGTCGCGGTAGATCGCGTCCTCGTAGGCGAAGCCGACCTGGTTCACGTACGGATTGGCGAGGAGCGCCTCTTGCTCGTCGAAGATGTAGTTCGTCGTCGGGCAGCGCGTGTAGACGACGGCGACGAAGAGCAGCATCGGCCAGAAGGCGACCCACACCGTCGGCTTCAGGTTGGTGAAGTACGACGCGAAGATGCGGCCGATCCACGCGAAGAAGCGGCCGAACGGACGCAGCACCCAGAGCACCTTGTCCCAGACCGCGCGAAGACGCGGCCGGCGGTACGGAATGGGGTCAGGCGTCGCGGCGCTCGAGGTCACGGCGTAACGATCAAGGTGTGGGCTCGGGGATCGGCCAGATGTCGCCCCAAAGCGGCTGGCCGCCGTCGACGCCCCAGACCTGACCGGTGACGAAGTCGTTGGCATCGCTCGCGAGGAAGACGATGACGCGCGCGATCTCTGCTGGCATGCCGAGGCGCTTCAGCGGCGTCGCCTTGCGCGTCACCTCGAGCATCTCGTCACCGTACTGGGCGGTGCCGCTCGAGCGGATGTTGTTCCCCGGCGCGACAGCGTTCACGCGGATGTTGTACGCAGCCCACTCGACCGCGAGGCTCTTCGTGAGGTTCTCGACGCCGGCTCGGGCGGCGCCGGTGTGGCTCATCCCAGGAAAGCCTCGAACGACCATCGCGGTCACATTGACGATGCGGCCGCTCTTCTGCGGGATCATCGCGCGCGTTGCGACCTCACGTGTCATGTAGAACGTGCCGTTCAGGTTGTTGCGGATGACGGCTTCCCATCCCTTGGGGCTCATTCCCTCTGCCGGGCTGGGGAACTGACCGCCGGCGTTGTTCACGAGGATGTCGATGCGCCCGAATTTGTCGAGGACGCTGCCGACGAACGTCGCGACGGCCTCGGGGTCGCGGATGTCGCAGCTGCCGCCGAGCACCCGGTCGTCGGGGATGCCGTCCTCTCGAAGGATGAGGAGGGCCTGATCGATCTTTTCGATCTTCCGACCGCAAATCGCCACCTTGGCGCCGAGGGCGGCGAGCTCGCGAGCGGTGACGAGCCCGATGCCGCTGCCGCCGCCGGTCACGACGGCGACGCGACCCTCGAAGAGGCCATTTTTGAAGATCGACTGCACGGTCACGCCATCGTCGTACAACGCCCCCGAGGCCGGTTCAAAGGCCATCGTCAGGCTTTGCCTTCGGGGTCGTGCGGCGGTACGCCCGTGGACCGAGAATGCCGTTTGTCCGAGCGAGGCTTCGCGATCAATTGGTCTACGCGCGCGCCGACGAGCGCGGTCAGCTCGCCGTCGTCGGTGGCCGCGTCGAGGTCCGGTACAAGCCCGGCGACGGGCGATCCTACCAAGCCGGTGCGCGCAACCTGACGATCGTGGATGCAACGCTGCTCCCGAACGACGCCGTCGAAGGTTCGAACGCTTCGGCCAAGCCACCCGAAGGCTCCGCCAAGCCCAAGACTCGTTCCCGTCGATCCCCCCTCCCAACCTCCCCCGCGAGCGGGGGAGGGGAACCGCCGACAGAGGTGGAAGCCGGGGGCGCGGCGATCGTCTACACGGACGGTGCTTGCACGGGCAATCCGGGGCCGGCGGGGCTCGGCGTCGTGGTGCTGCGCGAGAAGGGTCGCGTCGAGCGATCGGAGTACCTGGGCAATGGGACCAACAACATCGCCGAGCTCACCGCGATTCAGCGCGCGCTCGAGATGACCGAAGGTCCGGTCGTCATTCACACCGACAGCCAGTATGCGATCGGCGTGCTGACCAAGGGCTGGAAGGCGAAGGCGAACACCGCCTTGATCGAGGGCATCCGGGGCCTGCTCGGGCGCCGGAGTGGCGTCCGGTTCGTGTACGTCCGAGGGCACGCGGGCGTCCCGCTGAACGAGCGTGCCGATGAGCTGGCGAGGATGGCCATCTCGACGGGTCAAACGCGCACCGAGCAGGTATAGAACGGCACATGGAGATCGGTCCGGCTGTCGTCGTGTTCCTCGAGAGCTCCGCCGATCCGGGCGTCTTCCGGTCGGCGGGTACGGGCGCACCGCCGAAGCTCGGGGCAGCCGAGGTAGAGCGCGCGCTCGGCGAAGAGCGGCTGGGGATGGCGCCCGAGTTCGCGCGGATCATCAGGACGGCTGCGTACAAGCGCGGCACCGTGACCGACTTCATGACGCTCAAGGAGCGGCAGACGTGCACGGTGCACGTCTTCGGGCTCATCTCCGACTCGAGCGCCCACGGAAGGACGCAGCACCTCGCGACCATCAGCGATCATCTCGCGTACAACGACCTGCCCTTCGTGATCCACGCGATCCTCGACGGCGTCGACATGCCGCCGAAGAGCGCGTACGCGCAGCTCGACGCGCTCCTGGATCGCATCAAGGGCAAGGGAACGATCGCGACGATCAGCGGTCGCGCGGTCGCGTGGGACGAGCACGAGAGCTGGGAGAGGATGCTCGACCTCTACCGCGCGGTCGTCCACGCCGACGCGGACCGCTACGAGAGCATCGAGGACGCGCTCGCGGTGTCGTACGACGCCGGCTACACCGACGCGACCTTTCGTCCGCTCGTTCTCGGCGACTACCTCGGGGTTCGCGGCGAGCTCATGATGGAGGTGCCGAGCGACGGCGACGGCTGGAAGTGGCGCTCGAGCGATCTCGCGATCTTTGCAGGCCTCCGAGGCGAGGCGCAGCGGCAGCTCGTCTCGATCTTGACCCGCACCGGCTTGCCCGACCTCGTTGCGGACAAGGTGACCATCCGCAACCGGCCGGTCATCGCGTTCGATCACGACAACGCCGCTGCGTTCGTCCGCGTCTCCACCACGCCGGGGATCTCGGCGATCTTTCCGGAGCCCGAGGTCGAATGGTCGCTGGGCTCGTTCTTCGCCTCGCGCGGCAAGAAGCAGCTGCGCATCGCGACGCCCGGCCGCCGCGATCACGTCGACCACTACTTCGACGGCGCGACGCGGTCCGAAGGCGTCGAGACCGTCCACGCGCCGACCGACGTCGAAGCGATCGCTCGCGCCGGCCGTGAAGTGACCGAGGGCGATGCGTCGCTGATCGTGGTGGGGGTCTGTGGTCGCTCGCGCGGCGAAGCGGATCTGGATTCCGCCTTCGATGCGCTCGGCCAGGCCGTGAAGAAGAAGGGGGGAGTCCTGCTCACGATCGCCGCGAAAGACGACGGTCACGCGGTCCACTGTCTCGCCTCGGGCCACGATCACGAGCACCGCGAGGACGCGACGGCGACCGACGTCGCTCCGACCATCCTCGATCATCTCGGCGTCGCAACACCCGAATCGCTGTCCGGCCGCTCCCTGTTCGTTCGACCGCGCAGCTCGTGACGCAGGCCGACAAGCTCGGACCCTATCGGCTCGACGAGGCCCTCCGCCATCGGGGCCTCTACGTCACGTACGCGGCGACCCACCAGGACCTGGGCCGAAAGACGTGGGTCGTGACGACGGCACCGAGCCTTACCGTTCGCGAGGATCTGGTCAAACGCCTCGAGAGCCAAGCCGTGCTGATCGCGCGGTTCGGCGGTGAGGCCACGCTCTCGGTCTTCGAGGTGGTGCGAGACGGCGGACGGTGCGGCATCGCCCTCGAAGCGCCGTCGGGGCCGAGCCTGACGGATCTGTCAAAGTCGCTCGCCGGCATCGGAGGTCTCACGGCCGAAGAATCGGTCGCCGTCGGCGTCCTCGTATCGCGGGCGGTGGCGCGCATGCACGCCGGCGGCGCCGCGCATCTCGCGCTCTCACCCGACGAGATCTTCTTCGGTCGTTCGGGCGCCGTTCGTCTCGGCGGTCTGCTCGACGCAGCGCCCGCCGGCGAGCCGATCGAAGAGAAGGACATCCCCGAGCCCGGGCCCGAGGCAACGTACCGTGCGCCGGAGCGCATCGCCGGCGAGACGCCGCGGGCGCAGAGCGACGTCTTCTCGATCGCGGTCATCGTGCACGAGCTCGCCGGACATGCCCATCCGTTCGCGGCAGAGGGCGGCGAGAGCGCGATCGCGCGCCAGATCCGCACCGCGCCGCCGCCCCCGCTATCGGCCGACGCGATCGACGGGCTCGAGCACGTCCTCGGTCGCGCGCTCGAGAAGATCCCTTCGATGCGGCACGAGAGCGCGGCGCGTCTCGCCGAGGACCTCACCGATCTCTTGGATCCCGCCAGCTCGCCCGAGCAGCTCGCGCGCGGCGCGCTGGCCCGGGGCGGCTTCGACGTGGATGACGCGCCTCCCGCCCCCGGCACGGCCCCGCGGATCCGGCCTCTCGTGCTCCAGCTCGGCGCGATCGGGGCCGCGATGATCGTCGTCGCGGCAACGCTCGGTGGCGCAGGCGGGCCGCCCGCGCCGATTGGCGTCACCGCCGGTGCGCGCGTCGGGCACGTACGGGTGCTTGCGCACCCGTGGGCCGAGGTGGCGATCGACGGTGAGGTGGTCGACACCACGCCCATCGGAAAGCCGATCCCCGTCGCGCCGGGCAAGCACGAGGTCTTGTTGCGTCATCCACGCGCGCCCGATGAACGGCGAGAAATCGAGGTCATGGCGGGCGAAACCGTCGTTGTCGACGTCGAAATGGCCGTAGAAAGAAAGGCCGTCGTCCCGATCGATCCGTCGCCATGAGCCCTCCCTTCCGCATCCCGTCGGTTCTCGAGCGTCCGCTGGTCAAGGCGGTGCTCGGCGCACCGGCCGCGATCCTTCGCCGGTTCGCGGGGCCGGCGATCAAGTCGCCCGACGGGCTCGCGCTCGATCTCCAAACCCAGGCCCTCCTTCGCATGATGCAGCTGACCGAGGAGCCCGAGATTCATCACGGGTCCCTCGAGCAAGCCCGGCGGCGCATGGAGCGGAGCGCGTCGCTCCTCGACTACGCCGACCTGCGCGGTGTCGCCATCGAGGACATCGAGGTCGGCGGCGCCGCCGGTCCCAGGCCGGCGCGCGTCTATCGCCCCAACGGCGTTCCGCGCAGCGACTCGCCGGCGCTCGTCTGGTTTCACGGCGGCGGCTTCGTCGTCGGATCGATCACCTCGCACGACGGCATCTGCCGCGAGCTCGCCCGGCGCGCGCGCGTCACCGTCGTGTCGGTCGACTACCGCCTCGCGCCCGAGCACCCGTTTCCCGCCGGGACCGAGGACGCGATCGCATCGACGCGATGGGTCCTCGAGAACGCTCGATCGCTCGGGATCGCCCCGCGAGCCGTCGCGGTCGGCGGGGACAGCGCCGGCGGCAACCTCTCTGCCGTGGTCGCACAGACGCTCGCACGAGAGCAGCTCTCTCCGGCGTTCCAGCTCCTGGTCTATCCCGCGACCGACGCGACGCGTAGCCACGCGTCCCACACGATGTTTCGCCAGGGCTTCGTCCTGACGTCGGCTTCGATCGACTGGTTCATGGACCACTGGCTCGGCGCCCGGGATCTGCATCGTCACCCCCAAGCGTCCCCCTTCTTCGCCGAAGATCTACGCGGTCTTCCGCCCGCGCTCGTCGTCACCGCGGGGTTCGATCCGCTCCGCGACGAGGGCCGGAGCTACGCCGAGCGCATGCGACGGGCGAAGAACGCGGTCGAGCACCTCTATGCCGTCGGAATGGTTCACGGCTTCTTCAGCATGGGAGAGGTGGTCCGCGAGGCGCACCGGACCATCGCTTACGTCGCCGATCGCCTCGGACAGGCGCTTCGGGCGCGCTGATGTATCATTCGACCGTGCGCGTAAGCATTTGCGCTTTGGGCTTTTTGGCGTTGGTGATCGGCTGCGGTCGAACGGGCCTCGCTCCGGGCGACGCCGAGATCGAGGGCGGGGGCGGCGAGGGAGCGACCGGCGGCGCGGGGGGCTCCGGCGGCTCCGGCGGAGCCGGGGGCGCTTGCGGCAACTCGAAGGTCGATCCGGGCGAGCAGTGCGACGACGGCAACAAGATCGAAACCGACACTTGCCTCTCCGCCTGCAAGGACGCGCGCTGCGGAGACGGCTTCGTCCGCCAGGGCGTCGAGGCGTGCGACGACGGCAACACCAACGACAACGACGGGTGCACGAACGCCTGCGCGCTGGCGAGCTGCGGTAACGGCGTCCTCGATCCGGGTGAAGACTGCGACGACGCCAACTTCAACGACAGCGACGCGTGCCTCTCGACCTGCCTCTTCGCGTTCTGTGGCGACGGGTTCGTCTGGTCCGGCTTCGAGCCGTGTGATGACGGTAATGTCAGCAATAACGATGCCTGTCTGAACGGGTGCGTGCCCGCCTTCTGCGGCGACGGGTTCGTCTGGGCCGGCGTCGAGGAGTGTGACGACGCCAACCAGAACCCGTTCGACGGGTGCCGCACCAACTGCGTCCTGCCTTTCTGCGGCGACGGTATCGTGGACGCGGGCGAGCAGTGCGACGACGGCAACGCGAACCAGTTCGACGGCTGCCACAACGATTGCACGATCGCCTTCTGCGGGGACGGTTTCGTCGACCCGGGTGAAGAGTGCGATGACGGCAACGCTTCGAACAGCGACGGGTGCGTCGCCGGCTGCGATCTCGCCGAGTGCGGCGACGGCTTTCTCTTCCTCGGCGTCGAGGAGTGCGACGACGGCAACCTGACGCCCGGCGACGGCTGCTCGCCGATCTGCGAGCTACCGTTCTGCGGCGACGGCGTGGTCGAGCCCGGTGAAATCTGCGATCTCGGCGCGCTGAACGCCGACCGGCCGGCGCTGGAGATCGAGCAGAACGGCTTCAAGCAAGGCGTCGTTCCGTTCGACAACCCCGAGGACGCGTCGATTTTCTACGCGTACTTCTCGGCGAGCGGCCACACCGGCTTCGAAGCGGCGAACACCAGCCGCATGTACTACTACCGCGACACGACGACCGAGCTCTTGTCGCTCTTCATGCACCACCACATCGATGCCGTCTTCTGTCCGGAGACGGAGGTGGACTTCACGTTCACCGGGGTGCCGGTGTCGGTCCTCGTCAGCCTCGCCGACGACACCCCGGCGGAGCTGTTCAAGCAGACGGCGACCACGGTCGTCGGCAACTGGACGTATGGGACCAACACCGACGGTGGTGTCCTGAGCGGTTTCCCGCTGCCCGGGAACTGGGTGATCAACCTGGACGCGAGCTTCGTGGGCTCGGTCACCACCCGGCAGTTCATGGACGGCGAAGTCGTCTTCTTGCCGCTCACGCTGAACGACGATTTGATCCTCCGCGCCTACGATTCACCGTCTGCGTGTCGTCTCGACTGCACGATCCCATTCTGCGGCGACGGCATCATGGACGGCGGTGAGGTGTGCGACGACGGGAACAACGTCGGCGGCGATGGATGCGCGGCGGATTGTTCTTCGTTGGGGGGGTAGGAGAAGAGGGCGAGAGGGGCGAGAGGCGAGAGGCGAGCGGCGAGAGGCGGTTCATCTCGCCTGGTTGAATCAAAACGGGGCTTTCAATCGAGATGGGTGACGGGTCTCGGCTGAGTGCCCCGTTCTTGGTCAGTCAGAGGAGATGGGGGCGACCCTCTACCCTCAACGCCCCCGATGCTCGGTCCCTTCGCCCGCGGTGATGAACAAGGCTGTGGCCTCTCCATCGACGTCGGCGGTGTGCCACGCGCCGGGAGGATTGATGATGCCCTGGTTGGGCTCGAGGGTGACGGTGCGAACCTTGCCGTCGATTTCCTGGTGTAGCGTGATCCGACCCTTGAGGCAGACGACGAGCTCGTCGCCCTTGGGGTGCATCTCCCAGCTCGACCACGGTTCGGAGAAGGAGTGGATGGTGACGAGCCGTCCTTCCGTCCCATCGGCGGCGTTGCGCGCGCCGTAGGCCATGTACCAGTCCATGTCGCCCGTGAACTCAGGCTGGACCTTCACCTTCGCCCCGAGGCCGAGGTGAATGGGGTTCTTGGAGATATCGAAGACGCCGTCCTTCGTCATGCCGGCGAGGATACAGGCGCCCGGGAGCCGGGAGCGTTCTCTTGTAAGCTCGCAGCGTGGCGATACGTGTCGAGAAGGATCCGATGGGGATGGGCGGCAAGGCGTGGTACGTCGAGTCGCCTTCGGATCTGGAGAAGCTGCCGAAAGAGGCGGCTTCGCTTTTGACCGCGCGGGCGGTCGCGATCTTTCGTGAGCCCCATGGCTCGCTCGTAAAGATGGCCTCCGAGGCCCCGCTTCCGGCGATGGCGCGGTGGCTCGAGGCGCTCGCGGGCGCGCGCTGCGAGCTCGAGGTGTTCGCGACGAAGCACTACGGCCGCGACTGCCGCCTGAGGTTTCACTTCGAGGATGGGCCGGCGCCGTCCTTTCGTGCAGTGGCCGGTGCTCCGCGCGTTGCGTGTCCGGGGATCGTCACGCGCATCCACGCGATCACCGGGCACATCGACTTTCAGTTCGGGTGCTCGGGTACGTTGGTCGCGCTCGACGAGCTACAGACGCTGAAGGAGCTCGTGAAGGAGCAGCGCGTCCTCAACTTCGAGGAGCTCGAGACGACGCTTTCGCAGTATCCGGAGCTCGCCGACTACGTGGGCGTCTTCGAGACGGATGGCGATTGGCTGTGCACCAACGCCGAGGGGCGCTCGATCTGGGTCGGAGGTGAGTGGCTCGGTGATGACCTGGTGGAATCTGCGCTCGACTTGGCCTCGATACTCGAGGGTTTCTTCGATGCTCTCGCTGGTCGGACGTACTTTCGGCCGAGCGTCGAGGATTAGTTCTACGCCGCGCAACTTTCGGCAGGCCCTCGATCGTCCTCGAAACAGGAGGCACGATCGACATGACATCGCTACGAGGAAAGAAGGCGCTCGTCGTCGGCGCGGGCGCAGGTGTAGGGAGGGCGACGGCCAGGGCGCTGGCGCGAGAAGGAGCACTGGTGACGGCAATCGCCCGTGGGGCGGAAGGGCTCGAGGCACTGCGCTCCGAGGTCCCGGAAGGCCTCTCCACCGTTCGAGCTGATGCGTCGGATCCGGCGACGGCATCCCGCCTGCTCGGTGAGCTCCGGCCCGAGCTCGTCGTGCTCTCTGGCGGTGTTCGGCCACGGATGGGACCGGTGGACGAGCTCGACTGGGACGCGTTCTCCGAAGCCTGGAACAACGACATGAAGAGCGCGTTCCTCTTCACGAAGGCTGCGCTGACCGTCCCGCTCGCGCCTGGCAGCACCGTCGTCGTTCTCTCGAGCGGCGCGGCGATTGCGGGATCCCACTACTCGGGTGGGTACGCGGGGGCGAAGCGCATGCAGTGGCTGCTGGCCGGCTACGCGCAGCAGCGCTCGGAAGCGAAGAGCCTCGGCATTCGGTTTCTCGCGCTCGTGCCGAAGCAGCTCATCGAAGGGACGGCCATTGGCGAGCACGCATCTTCCACGTACGGTGCTCTCTCGGGAAAGACGGGCGCCGACTACATGAAACGCTTCGACGTGCCGCTCGATTCGGACAAGGTCGCGGCCGCGGTGCTGAAGGGCCTGCGCGGTGAGATCGAAAAGAGCGTGATCGCCATGGCGGTCACCGGAACGGGCGTGGAGCCGCTCGGATGAGCGAATCAGGCTCGGTCTTCGACGCGATGTCGGACGCACGCGAGGCGTTCCTCGGTCTCGTCGCCGACGTGCGGCCCGAGCTGCATCGCTATTGCGCGCGGATGACCGGCTCGGTCATCGAGGGCGAGGACGTCGTCCAGGACACGCTGGCCAAGGCGTACTACGCGCTCTCGCAAATGTCCGAGCCGCCGGCGCTCGAGCCCTGGCTCTTTCGTATCGCGCACAACACGGCCATGGATCATCTCCGGCGCTACGAGCGAAAGAACGTGGACCTCGTCGCCGAGCCGCCCGAGCCGGCCGCGACCGACGAGGGTGAGGTCGACCCCGACTTGGTCGAGGCTGCGCTGACCGTCTTCGTCGAGCTGCCGCCGGTTCAGCGCAGCGCGCTCGTGCTCAAGGACGTGCTTGGCCACTCGCTCGAGCAAACGGCGGCCACGATGGGCACGAGCGTGCAGGCAGTGAAGAACGCCCTCTTGCGAGCGCGCGCATCGGTCGCGGAGCGATCGTCCCGTCCCGAGCCGCGTCCCGAGGCGATCGCGCCCGACGTCCGCAAGAGACTGCAGGGCTACGCGGACCTGTTCAACGCGCGCGATTGGGACGGGCTGCGCGCGCTCATCGGCGAAGAGTGTCGTCTCGATCTCGTCTCCCGCGCGGAGCGCCGCGGCGCCGGCGTTCGCGAGTACTACGCGCGCTACGAGGGACCTGCCCCGCGCGAGGATCTGCGCGCCGCCGTCGGGCTCATCGAAGGAAGGCCCGCGCTCGGCATCTACCGTGGAGCGTCGAGCGAGACGCCGGCCTACTTCATTCTCCTGGAGTGGCGCGGCGATCGCGTCGCCTCGATCCGTGACTATCGCTACGCGACCTACGTCGCGCAGGGCGCGCGGTTCGAGCGGGGTTAGAGCTGCGTTCGGATCGCCTTCGCGGTCGCCGGGGTCGGCGCAAACGCGCCGTCGCTCGTTCCGAGAAAGGTGAGCTTCTGCTGCACCGTCGGGGAGAGGAAGTCCGAGAGCGCTCGCGATGAAGGGCAAGGCTTCTGGCGCTTCCTCATCGTGCATTCGCAATTCTCGTTGTAGGCCGCGGTCACCTTGCCCTTCCGAGCGGCGACCGTGATCTCGACGTCGTGGATGCCGTCGCCGTTCGTGTCGCGCGTCGAGAGGTCGACGACCCGCTGCTCGACGATCGAGGTCGCCAGGGGGTCGAAGCACGCCGTCCTGGTGTTGTCGCGCGCGGTGTAGATGGGGGCGCGTGGCGCTGCGTCGTTCGCGAAATCGTAGGCGAAGATCTCCTGGTTGCGTTCGCTGTTCGGGTTCTGGAGCGCCTTGCAGACGAGTCGATCGTTGCCTTGCGGCGTGCGGAAGGTGACGCACTCCGAGGCCTCGACGTCGGGACGAAAGTCGGGGCGGCGACGAGCTTCGTTCGTGCCGGTGGAGAGATCGACGAGGACCACACCTCGGCAATGCGACTGCGGTGGATCGCAGCCCCCGAAGAGCGCGACCTCGCGCTTCTGCGGCCCTGTGAAGGCCCCTTCGATGCGCGTGTAGAACGGGTAGACCTTGTCCTGAATCGTGAGCGCGCCCCCCGAGATTGGCGGGCAAGCGTCGAACGGCGGAGCGCAGAGGCAACCCACGTCCTCGGACCGGAGGTTGACGCCGGTCGCGCAGACACGCTGCAAGTCGACGGCCGCCTTCTTCATTTCGTCCGTCCGCAGCTTCGCGATCTCGATGGAGATCGCCGACGCCGGCGCGCTCTGCACGGGCGACTGCGCCGGGGACGGCGATAGGGGCGCTGCCTGCTGCCGGGACCAGGGCTGCGGCGCCCAGAGCGTCGGACGAGGCGCAGCGCTCCGCGCGCACGAGAGGAGCAGCCCCGCGCAAAGCAGGAGGCACGAGCTCGGCTGCACTGCCCAACGTCCCGACGTCATCCCATCAAGAGGGTACGCCAACTCGTCCTCGCGCAGAGATGACGCGCGCGACAAAGCTGAGTAGCTCTCCGCGGCGGAGGCCAAGCATGGCGAACATCACCGGCATCGGCGGCGTGTTTTTCAAGAGCGACCGTGACGAGACGCGGCAGTGGCTGAAAGAGAAGCTCGGGCTCGAGACCGAAACGTGGGGTCGCGCCTTCCCTTGGCGCGAGCGCGAGGATCCCGAGAAGAAGGGCTACACGGTGCTCGGCCTGCACGCCAAGGACACCGACTACTTCGCGCCGGCCACCGTCGACTTCATGATCAACTTCCGCGTGGACGATCTGGACGCGATGCTCGCCCAGCTCCGCGAGAAGGGCGTCGAGGTCACGAAGGTCTTCGATCCGGAGCCCAACGGAAAGTTCGCGCACGTCATGGCACCGGGCGGAATCAAGATCGAGCTCTGGGAGCCCGTGACGCCGGACCCGTACGATCCCGGATAGCCGTCGCGCCCAAGCGAGAAAAACTTCTATCCTCCCAAAAGGCGTCCTTTGGACGTTGGATAGAAGGGCATGAACAAGCTCGTCGTCGGTTTGGGGCTCGGAGCTGCGCTCGGGGTGTTCGATGGTCTGTCGGCGCTGGTATCGGCGCCGGAGGTAAAAGACCAGATCGCCAGCATCGTGATCGGCTCGACGATGAAGGGTGTCATCACCGGGCTCTTGATGGGGTTCTTCGCCAGGAAGGTGCGGTCGGTTCCGCTCGGGATCCTGGGCGGGCTCGCGGTCGGGGGACTGCTCGCGTTCTTGGTCGCCAGGATGAACGGCTACTACTGGCAGATCATGCTGCCCGGATCGGCGCTCGGGATCATCGTGGGCTTCGCGACGCAGCGGTACGGCGACCTCGTGCCCGCTCGGCCGGTCGAGACCCCAGAGCGAGGATGAGCCGCGACAGCGACACGTCGATCGGCGGGGCACAGGATCGATTCCCGACCACCGTCCTCGACGCGATCGCGGGCACGCGCGAGGCGGATCCCCAGACGAGACTGAGGTCGCTCGATGCGCTCGTCGCCGCGTATTGGAAGCCGGTCTACAAGTACGTTCGCGTACGGTGGCGGAGCTCCAACGAAGACGCGAAGGATCTGACGCAAGGCTTCTTCGAGCGAGCCGCTCACAAGGGCACGTTCGCGGCGTTCGATCCGGAAAAGGGTCGCTTTCGGACGTTCCTGCGGCATTGCGTCGACCAATACGTTGCGAACGAGCGCAAGGCCGGAGGACGTCTCAAGCGCGGCGGCGGCGTCACGCATTGGTCGCTCGATTTCGAAAACGCCGAGGCGGAGATCGATCGGCTCGATCTGGAGCGACACGCCGACCTCGAGGCGTACTTCGATCGCGAGTGGTACCGGAGCGTGCTCTCGCAAGCCGTCGACCGGCTCCGCGCGCAATGCGACAAGGACGGCAAGCGGGAGCACTTCCTGGTGCTCGAGCGATACGACCTCTGCGACGGCGATCCGCCGACGTACGCGGAGCTCGGCGCGGAGCTGGGCATCGCGGCGACGACGGTGACGAATCGGCTCGCGTATGCCCGGCGCGAGCTGAAAAGGCTCGCGGTAGGCATCGTCGCAACCGTGACCGCCACCGAGCGCGAGCTGGATGCCGAGGTGCGGCTCCTCTTCGAGGGCGGCCCATGAAAAAGCTCGGCGACCGTGCCTTGGATCGGTTGCGTCGCTCCGCAGACGAGCCCGATCTGCAAGGCACCAAGTATCGCATCCTCGGCCTCTTGGGTCGCGGGGGGATGGGAGCCGTCTACATCGCCGAAGACGTCGAGCTCGATCGGAAGGTCGCGCTGAAGGTCACCGCCAATGGCTCGGCGCCCGAGGAGCTCGCCGCCCGCCTCCGGCGCGAGGCGCGGGTCATCGCCCGGCTCGAACATCCGAGCATCGTCCCGGTGCACGACGTCGGCGTCCTGCCCGACGCTCGCGTCTTTTACACGATGAAGCTCGTGCGCGGCCGGCAGCTCGACGTGTGGCTCGCCGACGATCCGCCGCGCCCCGCCGTGCTTCGCGTCTTTCAGCGGATCTGCGAGGCGGTCGCGTTCGCTCATGACAATGGTGTCATTCATCGCGACCTGAAGCCGCAGAACGTGATGGTCGGCGAGTACGGCGAGGCGCTCGTGATGGACTGGGGGCTCGCCAAGGAAGCCGGCGTCGATGCGGGGCTGGTCTCGCCGGCCGAAGGTGCCGAGCAGATCGCTCCGGACGTCGCTTCGGCCGACACCATCCCAGTGGCAGGTGCAACCAAGGCCGGGGCGGTGATGGGGACACCGGCCTTCATGTCGCCGGAGCAGGCCCGAGGCGCCACCGAGGCGATCGACCCACGCACCGACGTGTTCGCCCTCGGAGCGATTCTTTACTTCCTCTTGGCCCGGCACGAGCCATTTCGCGGCGCCAGCACCGCCGAGGTCCTCGCCAAGGTGAAGGACGAGGATCCTCCGGCGCTCGAAGGCGTACCGCGGGCCCTCGCGTCGATTTGCAAGAAGGCGCTCTCGAAGGAGCCGGCACAGCGGTATGAGACCGCGGCCGCGATGGCCGACGACATTGGCTCCTTTCTCGACAGCCGGCCGGTCTCGGCGCACGACGAGTCGATCCTCGAGCGCATCGGACGCGTCGCGACGAAGTACCGCGTCATCCTGGTGCTGATCGCGGCCTACCTCGCCATGCGCGTGCTCTTGCTCCTCGTCGATCGGCGCTAGCCCCCACCGTTGACCCGAAAAAACCTTCGCTTTAGCGTAGAGGATCATGAAAAGAGCTGAGGTGGCGGCGGCATTCTTTGCCGTCACGTTGGTGGGCCTCGCGGGCTCGGCCTGCGTCGAAGAAGGCTGCACCGAAGGTGAGAGCGCCGCTTGCGCCTGCACCAACGGCGACGAGGGCGCGCAGGTCTGTCTTCCCGACGGAACGTTCGGCGAGTGCACGTGTGGTGGCGACGCGACGGGAGCTTCCACCGGGGCGTCGGGGAGCACCCACAGCGGCAGCTGGGACCAGTTCACGATCACGCGCCAGTCGGGCACCTACTACCTGGGCGCCTTCGAGGTCGATGCCAGCGGTGATTTCGGTGCGGGGCCGGATCAGAGCCCGGTCGCTTGGACGGTGACGGGGACCATTACGGCCGCCGGCTCGATCGAGGGGACGGCCAATGCGCCCGGATGGAGCGAGACCTATACGTTCAGCGGGAGCTGCCAGAGCGAGACCTTCTGCAGCGGGTCGCTCTCGGGCACCGGCGGCATGTTCCAGATGACACGCTGAGTCGGTAGGAGGCTTCGATGAGGGTAGGTTGGTCGTGGCTGCTGGCAATCTGCTTCTCGCTCAACGCCGCTTGCGACGGCTCGAACGAGTGCACCAAGGGCGAGAGCGTCGGTTGCGCGTGTCCCGACGGCAGCGAGGGAGCGCAAGTCTGCCTCGAAGACGGGACCTTCGACGAATGCGTCTGCAGCGACGGGTCGAGCACGACCACGACCGGATCCGCAGGCACGGGCGCCACGACCTCCGGCACGGGCGGCGCCACGAGCTCGAGCACGGCGACGGGAGCGATGATGCTGCCGTGTTGGCGGTGCTGCTGTCAGGACGGAAACCAGCTGAGCTGCGAGGTGCCCCCGGGGGTCAACCCGTCGCCGACGTGCCCGATGGAATGCGACGGGACATGCCCTGATCAGACGCCGGAGCAGTGCTTGTCGTTCGACTGCAACATGCCGTGAGCGGTCGGCGAACACCGATCAGCCGGGTCGCTTCTTCCGCAACGATTCGATCATGACGTCGGGCATGCCCGCCTTCTTGTCGTACTCGTACCGGCAGCCGCTCGTGCCGCGCTCGAGGCTCCGGCAGACGTCGGGGCGTTCTTCGTAGATGGTGCAGCCGAACGTCCCCGCCTCCGCATCGCACCCGAGGGCGACGCAGTGGCCGTCCTCGAAGCGCATGAAGCCGTAGGGGCCGCTCTTGTCGACGAACGAGCGGGCGCGCTCGCCCATGCGCTCGAGATCGACCTCGAAGACTTGGACGTGGAGCGCCGAATCGGCGAAGCAGCACCGCGCGCAGTCCCGGCAATCCTTCGGCGGGAAGCTCACGGCACCCTCAACTTCGTGCAGCAGCGGTCACTGCCGCACTTCGACGTGCGTGCGCTTCTTGAGCTCTTCGATCCAAGCGGTGCGCTCGCGCAGGACGATCTCGTTCTGTACGCGCTGCACCATCTCGGGCTTGGCGGCCTCGAACGTCGTGTAGCGCGACGGCTGCCGTGACAAGACCGTCATGATGACGATCGTGTCGCCGAAGCGGAAGGGCTGGGAGAACTCGCCCGGTTCGAGCGACAGGGCGCGGTCCTCGAGCTCTTTGGCCATGACCTGGCGCTTGCCTGCCTGGGCGCTCGGAGATTTGGACGGCGCCTGGATGCCGAGATCGCCGCCGCGCTCCTTGGTCCGCGTGTCGTCGGAGTGTACCTTGGCGAGCTCGGCGAAGTCGGCCCCGCCCTCGAGCTCCGCGTAGAGCTTCTTCGCCTGGGCCTCGCGCTGGGCGACCGCCTGCGGCGAAGCGTTCGGCAACAGACGAAGGACGATCCAGGCCGGACGGTACTCGCGCCGCTCGAGCTCTTCGCGGAGCGTCTTGTTGTAGGCCTTCTTCAGGTCCTCTTCGGTGATGCGAACGCGGCCGCGGATGCGCTGGCTGAGGAGCTTGCCCTCGAGGACCTGGCGCCGGATCTCGTCGCGGTAGTCCTGCTCGCTCATGCCCGTCTTCTGCTCGGTGACGTCGAAGAGCTGGTCGACGGTCATCTGCTGCCCGGCGGCCATCTGCTCGAAAGCCTTGTCGACCTCTTCCGGCTTCACGACGATCTTTTGCCGCTCCGCCGCCTGCTGCTCGAGCAGGTCCTCGACCATCTTCTTGAGCAGGTCCTTGAACATGCTCGACTCCGCCGCGGTCCGCGACGGCCCCGGCGGGTACTGCTTGGCGATCTGCCGCAGGAAGGGCAGGCCACGAGCCCGCAGGTCCGAAAGGAGGATCGCGTCGTCGCCCACGATCGCGACGATCTTCTCCACGGTCACCGCCTCGGCACGCGGCGCGAGCGCAGCGAGCGCCAAACCAAGACCAGCGGCGGCGACGACCCTAGGCAGCTTCATGTCCCCCCGGGAGGTACCACGTTTGTCCCCCAAGAACGAAGCCGAAGCAGGGGCCTTTTCCGTGCCCCGTCCCCCGTCCCCCGTGACCTTCCTCCCCGTGCCGTGCCCGTGCCCGTGCCCGTGCCCGTGCCCGCTCTTCTTCTCGTCTCCCCGCCCCGTTTCTGGTAACCCCACACACCCCCATGGCAGCAGAATTTCCCCAACCCACCGCTGGCAAACCGATCACCATGGGACCCAATGGGGTCCTTCAGGTACCGGACAATCCGATCCTCCCCTTCATCGAGGGTGACGGCACGGGTCCGGACATCTGGGCGGCATCCGTGCGCGTGTTCGATGCCGCAGTCGAGAAGGCCTACGGCGGCGATCGCACCATCGAATGGCACGAAGTGCTCGCCGGCGAAAAGGCCTACGACCAGACCGGCAACTGGCTGCCCGATGCG